>NZ_JBKQBJ020000003.1:0-435243 GCF_046825355.2 Flavobacterium sp. C3NV
ACATCATGCTCGGATGGTGAAATTGGTAGACACGCTGGACTTAAAATCCAGTGAACAGCAATGTTCGTGCGGGTTCAAGTCCCGCTCTGAGTACTAAAACTTCAATTGGCTTATGCTAATTGAAGTTTTTTTTTGGAGTAAAATCATTTTTTTTACTGCAAAGTTTTTTATCCAGGATACTTCTAAAAGTGTAAAGTTTGCAAAGCTTGTGAGCTTTGTCTTTTTTATAAAAGTAAAAAAAACACTTAGCATTCAGTGCGATATTTTTTCTCTCTCAAAGGTTTTAGATTGATCCTTTGTACGTCAAAAGGAAAAGCCTATAGATCTCGTATTTGAAAAAAAATATTTTAATTTTGAAATAAAGGCTTATTTTTAAAACTCAAAATATTTTAATCATGAAAAAGGTATTGCTATTTGTCTTTTTATTTTCTGTATCACTTTGTCACGCACAAAAACAAGATGTTCAGAGAGCAATAGAGATTTTTTTTGAAGGATTTCATCAAAAAGATACTGTGAAAATGCAATCTGTTTGTTCTTCTAAAATTATTTTACAGTCAATTAGCGACAGTACAGTTAAGGGAAATAAATTATCTGATGAAACTGCTAAAGAATTGTATAGATCGATTGCCTCAATTCCGTCAACAATGAAGTTTCGTGAAAAAATAATAAACTATGATATTCAGATTGATGGAACAATGGCTCACGTATGGGCTCCATATGAGTTTTTTGTCAATGACAAATTAAGTCATAGTGGGGTGAACACTTTTACTTTGTTTAAAGAAAAGGATATTTGGAAAATTATTTACTTAATAGATACCAGAATAAAATAATTTTTTAGATTACTTCTGTTAGATAATAATAACAAATATCGGCTAATAAACATTCTTCGCATTTTGGTTTTGGCCTGCAAATTTCTCTTCCTAAAAAAGAAATTGCCATTCCTATTTCTGACCAGATTGATTTCGGTAATACTTGCATAAGGTCTTTTTCCACTTTATTTCCGTCCTTACTTTCTTTTATGATGCCAATTCTTGGCGCTACTCGTATTACGTGCAAATCTGCAATAATGCCTTCTGCGGGTTTACCGGTTTCTCTTAAAATAACGTTTGCAGATTTTCTGCCAATTCCTTTTAATGCTGTTAATCCTTGCATCGTAGTCGGAATGTCTTCGTCATTTTTAATTGTTTGAGCAATATCTAACAGCCAGCCTGCTTTTGTGGGATAATTTCGAACTTTATTGATGTAAGGTATAAAAGTTTCAGTATCAGTTTTTGATAAACTTTTAAGTGTTGGGAATTTTTCAAATAAAGCTGGTGCAATTTTGTTGATATTAGCATCGGAATCCTGAGCAGATAAAACTACCATGACTAATAATTGGTAGGTGTTTTGATACTCTAGTGGATGCCTTTTTCCTTTATATTTTTTTAAAATAGGTTTTAGTTTAGTTTCCCAATTTGATGTTTCTCCAAATAAATCCATTTCCGTTTCTTTTAAATTAAAATATAACTATCACAAAATTAAGTAGTTTTGATGAAATCTATGATTTTTTTTATAACATTTTGATTTCCAAGTATTTTTCTGTGACCTAAACCTTCGGTAAGAAATAAAGTGCCATTTTGTAAATATTCATGAATATGAATTCCTGCTTGTGCCGGAACTTCAGGATCATCTTTATCATGTATTACCAAAACGGGAATTTGAATTTTTTGTGCTGCTCTGTAAGCTGAAAAATCATCCATCTTTACCTGATACCGCTCTTCAAAATGATCACGTAATCTATTACTGATTTCGGTTTTTAAACCCAATTTAGAAACAAATTCTTCCAGAATATCATGTACAATATCTCCACTACCAATAACAACAGCTTTTTTTACCTGTAAACCATCTTTAATTGCGTTTAAAACCGACATTCCTCCTAATGAATGCCCGATTGCAATTTCAAAAGGACCGTATTGTTTTTCGATCTCTAAAATCGAAGCGATAAACTCAGACATTATTGTTGTTTTTCCTTCAGATTTTCCATGTGCCGGAGCATCAAAACTTATGGTTGAATATCCATTTTGTAAAAGTTCGTCGGCTATTTTGAATAGTTGCGTTCCACGACCTGACCAGCCATGAACTAATAATACTTTATGTTCACTTTTTCCGTATTCGTAAGTGGTGATATTTTTATGAAGTGCAGGAACAAAAAAAGTATTCTTAGTGCTTTTTTGATCCATTTCAAGCTCGCGTTTTGGAACCTTATGTTTTACTGGTGTTGTAAAAAGCTTTGCCGCAAATTTGGTTACCAATTTAGGAGATATAAAAGCGAGTAATTTGCCGGATAGTATGATAACCTGCGGAATTTTTAAAGATTGAGTAGGATTTGTCGCCTTTTTTGCCATTTCAATAAATTTTTTCTGAAGCCTTAATTTTACTTATTTTTTCCTAAATTTAGGAAACATAAAAGTAGCATTTTAATAAATGCTTATTCAAAAAAATAATTGACAATTAGTTTATAAATTTTTACATGGAAATATTTCATATCAGTGCTGAGTGCTATCCTATGGCAAAAGTAGGCGGTTTGGCTGATGTTGTTGGTGCGTTACCAAAATATCAAATGAATGCCGGTCATGAGGTTCGCGTTGTTGTTCCTTGTTACGATACGAAGTTCAAAAATGAAAATAATTTTGAATGTGTTCATTGGGGAACCCTAAAATTGGGAAGTTTAGATTTCCCATTTAGCGTTTTAAAAGAAACAACGAATAAGCTTGGTTACGAATTATATCTCATAGAAATTAAGGAATTATTTGACCGGCCAAATATTTATGGATATGAGGATGATATAGAACGTTTTTTTTCTTTTCAGATTGCAACTCTGGATTGGATTGCTGCCCGTAAAAATGTTCCGGATATTATTAATTGTCATGACCATCATACGGGACTTATTCCGTTTTTGGTGAAATATGGTTATAAATATCAAAGTTTAAGGACTGTAAAAACAGTGATTACGATTCATAATGGCTTGTACCAAGGTTGGTTTGGCTTTGATCAATTGCATTATTTACCGGAGTTTGATTTAATTCATGTTGGATTTTTAGAATGGAATAATTCTCTTAATTCTTTGGCGGTAGGAGTAAAGTGTGCACATGCAGTTACGACTGTTTCACCAAGTTATCTGGATGAAATTAATGTCTCAGCAAATGGTCTGGAATCCTTATTTAATTCGGTTAGGGATAAATCAAAAGGTATTTTGAACGGAATTGATTTTGAAGTCTGGAATCCGGCAAAAGACCAAATGATTGCAGAAAATTATTCGATTGAAGCTCTGGAAACCGGTAAACAAAAAAATAAGGAAAAGTTATGTGAGCAATTTGATCTCGATCCTACGAAACCTTTATTTAGTTTTATTGGTCGTTTATTCGAAGAAAAAGGCGGGGATTTATTACCTCAGGCGTCGGCTTTGGCTTTATCTGAAAATTTTGAAAATATCAATATACTGATTTTAGGATCAGGAAATGCACAAATAGAAGAACAATTACTTCAGTTAAGAAATGATTACAATGGCAATTACAATGTTTTTATTGGTTATAATGAAGAATTAGCCCACTTAATTTATGCAGGCTCTGATTATATTTTAATGCCATCAAGAGTTGAGCCTTGTGGATTAAACCAAATGTATGCCTTGCGTTACGGAACTGTGCCCATTGTAAGAAGAACAGGCGGACTGCGTGATACTGTAATTGATTTTGGTGATAACGGAAACGGGATTTGTCACGATCAGGCTTCGGTTGGGGATATTTGCTATTCTATAAATCGTGCGGTGAAATTGTACGATGATAAATTAAATTTTAACACAATAAGAAAAAAAGGAATGACGATTGACCATTCGTGGGAAAGAGTTTGCCAAGAATATATTGAAATATACAACCTAATAATTGAGAAAAATGAAGTTTAAAAAGAAAAATGTAGTTGCTATTATTTTAGGAGGAGGACAAGGATCACGTTTGTTTCCGTTAACAGAAACCAGATCAAAACCAGCAGTTCCAATTGGTGGAAAATACCGATTAGTTGATATTCCTATTTCAAATTGTATCAATTCGGATATTTTTAAAATATTTGTTTTGACACAGTTTAACTCAGCATCTCTAAATGCACATATTAAGAACACTTTCAATTTTAGTATTTTCAGTCAGTCATTTGTAGATATTTTAGCAGCAGAGCAAACTCCGGATAATCCAACATGGTTTCAGGGAACTGCAGATGCTGTTCGCCAATGTATGTCACATTTTTTGAAACACGATTTTGATCATGCTTTGATTCTTTCAGGAGATCAGTTGTATCAAATGGATTTTAATGAAATGCTGGAAGCTCACATTGCAGCAGATGCTGAAATTTCTATTGCTACTTTACCGGTAAATGCCAAAGACGCACCTGAATTTGGGATTTTAAAAACATGTCATGAAAGTTATGTGGAGGCTTTTATTGAGAAACCTGATGCGTCACTTTTACCTGAATGGGAATCTGAAGTAAGTGATCACATGAAGGAAAAGGGTAAAAAGTACCTGGCTTCGATGGGAATCTATATTTTTAACCGTCAGTTATTAGAAGATTTAATGGCCGATCCTGAAACAAAGGACTTTGGTAAAGAAATTATTCCGCAAGCTGTTGGTAAACATAAAATTTTGAGTTACCAATACGAAGGATATTGGACAGATATTGGAAATATTGAATCGTTTTTTGAAGCCAATATTGGTTTAACGGCAGATATTCCTGAGTTTAATTTATTTGACAACGATAATAAAATTTTTACCAGACCAAGATTATTACCGCCATCAAAATTTAGAAATTCGGTTATCAATCAATCTTTAATTTCTGAAGGCTGTATTATTAATGCCAAAGAGATTAAAAGTTCTGTAATTGGTATTCGATCCAGAATTGGTGTTGGAACTGTGCTTGAAAATTGCTATGTAATGGGGAACGATTTTTATCAGGATCTCGACGAGATGAATCACGAAAGCAGTATCAATAAAATTCACGTAGGGATAGGAGAAAATTGTTTTATAAAAAATGTTTTGGTAGATAAAAACGTTCGTATAGGAAACAACGTTCATATTAACGGAGGCAAACATTTGGATAATTTTACAAACGAATTGTACAGTATAAAAGATGGTATTGTAGTGATAAAAAAAGGAGTTGTACTGTCGGATAATTTTAGAATTGAATAACAATTTTACAAAATAAATTTCAATACAAAAGTTTCAAATTCCAATAAAAATCAGCATTCCAATTATAAAAAACAAATATGAATAAAGTTATCACGCATTCTCTGTTTACTGATTTTGATATTGATTTATTCAAAGCGGGGAAACACTTCAAATTATATGAAAAATTAGGAGCACATTTAGTTGAAGTTAACGGAGTAAAAGGCGTTTACTTTGCAGTTTGGGCGCCAACGGCTCAATCTGTTTCGGTTGTTGGTGATTTTAATTACTGGACACAAGGAGAGCATTTATTGCAGGTACGTTGGGATTCTTCGGGAATTTGGGAAGGTTTTATTCCGGGTATCGAGAAAGGTACGCTTTATAAATATAAAATTCAATCCAACATAAATGGAGTTGTAACAGAAAAAGCCGATCCTTTTTCTTTATACTGCGAAAAACCGCCTCATACAGCCTCGGTTGTCTGGGATTTAGATTACAATTGGAAAGATGAAAACTGGATGCAATCCCGTAAGGAAAACAATGCTTTAGATAAACCTTATTCTGTTTATGAAGTACATTTAGGTTCTTGGAAACGTGGCGAAAACAATCGTTTTCTAACCTATTTAGAACTTGCAGATGATTTGGTAAATTATGTAAAGGAAACAGGTTTTACTCACGTAGAATTTATGCCAATAATGGAATATCCTTATGATCCGTCTTGGGGATATCAACTGACAGGGTATTTTGCGCCAACTTCAAGATTCGGGAAACCTCAGGATTTTATGGTTTTGGTTGATAAATTACATCAGGCTGGTATTGGAGTAATTTTAGACTGGGTTCCATCACATTTTCCTGATGATGCGCATGGTTTGGGCTTTTTTGATGGTTCGCATTTATACGAACATCCCGATCGCAGAAAAGGCTATCATCCGGATTGGAAAAGTTTGGTTTTTAATTACGGCCGCAATGAAGTCCGTGCTTTTTTAATTAGTAATGCCGTTTTTTGGCTGCAGCATTATCATGCTGATGGTTTGCGCGTTGATGCTGTTGCCTCGATGTTGTATCTTGATTATTCAAGAAATGACGGCGAGTGGGAACCTAATATTTATGGTGGAAGGGAAAATCTGGACACGATTAGTTTTCTTAAAGAGTTTAATGAGGTCATCTACGCTAATTTTGATGGAGTTCAAACTATTGCCGAAGAAAGTACTTCTTTCCCAATGGTATCGAGACCAACTTTTACAGGTGGTTTAGGATTTGGTATGAAATGGATGATGGGCTGGATGCATGATACTTTAAAATACTTCCAGAAAGAAACAGTTTATAGAAAATACCATCAGAATGATTTGACATTTTCGATGACGTATGCTTTTACCGAAAATTTTATGCTTCCGTTTTCGCACGATGAAGTAGTGTACGGAAAAAAATCTATTGCCAATAAAATGCCTGGCGATGAATGGCAGAAATTTGCCAATTTAAGGTTGTTGTACGGTTATATGTTTACACATCCCGGAACCAAATTACTTTTTATGGGTTCGGAATTTGGACAAAGTGATGAATGGAATTTTGAAAAAAGCCTCGATTGGCATTTACTTCAGTACGATTATCATTCCGGCATTAAAAAAGTGATTACAGATTTGAATAATTTGTACAAAACACAACCTGCTTTATATGAAAAGCAATTTACAGGAGAAGGTTTTGAATGGATTAATTATTCGGATCATCAAAATGCGGTGTTATCTTATATTCGAAAAGGAAATAATCCTGATGAAAATTTAATTGTGGTTTGTAATTTCACGCAAGTGGTTCGGGAAAATTATAGAATCGGGATTCCGAAAAAAGGCAAATTAGAAGAAATTTTCAATAGTGATGCTGCTATTTATGGCGGAAGCGGATTGGGTAATACAAATACTTTAAAAATTGAAAAAATCGCTTATGATGGAAGAGATTTTTCTGTTGAATTACTTTTACCTCCGCTAAGCGTTACCGTTTATTCTTTAGTATAAAAAACAGCTATGATTTTTCATAGTATCAATTTATCAATTTAACGTTTTAAAATTAGCGAATCGTTTGTTTTTTGGTGTCTAATTTAACACTCATTCAGAAAAAACGTTTTCGTGAATAAACCTTATATTGATATACGTTTATGTGCTTTTTTTGTATGTTTGAAAGAGAGATAAGCGTTATTATAATTAATTCATTTAGCGATATGATTACAAATACATCATTAGAATATAAAGGCGATTTATATCCGTCAAAAATCGTTTCATTTGAACATGAAGGCGATTCGATTTTTTTTAATACAGATAACAAAGTAATCTTAAAAGTCACTATTCTTAGAGACAGTTTAATTCGGTTTCGCTTTACAACAAAAGGATATTTCAGTAATGATTTTTCCTATGCAATTGATAAAACCCAGCTGCACGGTTATAATTTTTTAGAACTTACAGAAGAGGATACATATTTCCAGATTAGAACCAGTAAGGTAAAATGTAAAATTCAAAAAGCAGATCTTCGTTTGTCTATTTATGATTTAAACGATCTTTTGATTCTTGAGGATGAACTTGGTTTTCATTGGGAAGAAAGTTATGAATATGGTGGAAATATCGTAAAAATGAGTAAATCATCGAAAGATGGGGAATGTTTTTACGGACTAGGAGACAAAGCGACTCAAATGAATTTAAAAGGCAAAAGATTAGAAAATTTTGCTACAGATCAATATGCTTACCAGAAAGATCAGGAACCTTTATATAAAGTAGTTCCGTTTTATATAGGTTTACACAACAAACAATCTTACGGTATTTTCTTTGATAATACTTTTAGAACCTTCTTTGATTTTTGTCAGGAAAGAAGAAACGTTTCCAGCTTTTGGGCAGAAGGCGGTGAAATGAATTACTACTTTATATATGGACCACAAATGCAGGATGTAGTTACGACTTATACTGATTTGACTGGTAAGCCGGAATTACCGCCACTTTGGGTTTTAGGATATCATCAATGTAAATGGAGTTATTATCCGGAAAGTAAAGTAAAAGAAATTACATCTAAATTCAGAGAGCTTAAAATTCCTTGCGATGCCATTTATCTGGATATTGACTATATGGAAGGATTTCGATGTTTTACCTGGAATAAAAATTATTTTCCAGATCCAAAACGTATGGTTGCAGAACTGGCAGAAGATGGTTTTAAAACGATCGTCATAATTGATCCGGGAATTAAAATAGATAAAGATTACTGGGTTTATCAGGAAGCTTTAGAAAAAGATTATTTCTGCAAAAGAGCCGATGGACCGTATATGAAAGGTAAGGTCTGGCCAGGCGAATGTAATTTTCCTGACTATACAAATCCCGTAGTTAGAGAATGGTGGGCGGGATTATTTAAAGAATTAATTTCAGATATAGGTGTAAAAGGTGTTTGGAACGATATGAACGAACCCGCTGTTATGGAGGTTCCGAATAAAACATTCCCAATGGATGTTCGTCACGTTTATGACGGAAATCCTTGCAGTCATAGAAAAGCGCATAATATTTACGGCACACAAATGGCCAGAGCAACTTATCATGGTGTAAAACGATTTACATATCCTAAACGTCCATTTGTAATTACCAGATCAGCGTATTCAGGAGCACAACGTTATACTTCATCCTGGACAGGTGATAATGTAGCAACGTGGGAACATTTATGGCTCGCCAATATTCAGGTACAAAGAATGAGTATTTCCGGAATGGGATTTACCGGTTCTGATATTGGAGGTTTTGCAGAACAACCTACAGGAGAACTTTACGCACGTTGGATACAATTAGGTGTTTTTCACCCGTTTTGCAGAACGCATTCATCCGGAGATCATGGTAATCAGGAACCTTGGGCTTTTGATGAAGAAGTGATTAATATTACTAGAAAATTTGTGAGTTTGCGTTATCAGTTATTGCCGTACTTGTACACCATGTTTTGGCAATATATTGAAGAAGGAATTCCGATGCTAAAACCATTGGTTTATTACGATCAGGAAGATACGCAGACACATTATAGAAACGATGAATTCATCTTTGGAAATCAAATATTAGTATGTCCAATACTTGAACCTAATGCTGTAGGTAGACGCATGTATATACCAAGAGGTGAGTGGTATAACTATTGGACAAATGAGTTCTCAACAGGTGGAAGAGAAGTCTGGATTGATACTAAATTTGATGAAATTCCTGTTTTTATAAAAGCGGGTGCTATCATCCCAAAATATCCGGTTCAGCAATATGTGGGTGAACTTGAATTTGATGAATTAACACTTGATCTTTACTTTAAAAACGGAAAAGAAAAATCAGTAGTTTATGAAGATGCTCAGGACGGCTATGATTATAAAAAAGGCCGCTATAGCTTTTTATCTTTTAGAACAATAGGTAAAGAAAAAGAATTAATAGTTCAGCTTCATAAAGAAGGAAAATACGATACACCTTATTCAAAATATAAAATTAACTTAATTGGATTGCCATTTAAAGTAACAGAAATAGAAATTGATAATGAAATAATCGCTTTCGACAAAATTGCATTCGAAGAAAATCATTTCTTAATTGTTGATAAAGAGTTCAGTGAACTTCATATTAGTGGTGAATAAGTAAATTCTGATAAAAATTTACGTAATTATATAAAATAACAAATAATTATAATTGTATTTTTGTGTGTGTTAAAAATTTAAATATCATGAAAAAACATTTATTATCAGGAATTTTTGCAGCTGTTTTAGTTGTAGGATGTGCAACCAATCCTGTTACAGGAAAGAAAAATTTAAATTTCGTTTCGAACAGTGAATTATTTCCTTCTTCATTTCAGCAGTATAGCCAGTTCATATCTGAAAACAAGGTAATAACTGGAACAGCAGATGCTAAATTAGTAGAAGCTGTTGGGCTTAAAATAAAAAAAGCGGCAGAAAAATATTTAACTTATTTGGGACAAGCTCAATATTTAACTGACTATCGTTGGGAATACAAACTTGTAGACAATAAAGAAGTTAATGCCTGGTGTATGCCAGGAGGTAAAATTGTAGTTTATTCGGGAATTTTGCCGGTAACACAAAACGAATCTGGTCTTGCTACCGTTATGGGACATGAAGTTTCTCACGCATTAGCGAATCACGGTGCACAAAGAATGAGTGCGGCACAATTACAGCAAATTGGTGGTGCAGCCTTAGGGGCAGCAACAAGTGGAAAATCGGAAACAACTCAGCAAATTTTTGCTCAGGCTTATGGCCTGGGTTCTGAAGTAGGAGTTATGCTTCCGTTTAGCAGAAGCAATGAAACTGAAGCTGATAAAATAGGTTTAACGCTTATGGCCATTGCAGGTTATAATCCGGATGATGCAATTGCATTCTGGACCAGAATGTCTGCAAAATCAGGAGCATCAGGAACTCCGGAATTTATGAGTACTCACCCTGCTGATGCTACCAGAATTGCGAACTTGAAATCATTGATTCCAGAAGCAAGAGCTACGGCATTAAAAGTTGGTGTCATTAGATAACAAAACAGTTTACATAAGATAATTCAAAAGCTATTCTTTTCAGGGTGGCTTTTTTTATGTAAAAGATTAGTTTAAATTGTTTATAATTTATTAATACACGATTTATCAAATTTCTATTTGATTATAATAAAAAAAAGATAAATTCGTAGCCTGTTAACAAAACCATTTTTATGAAAGATTTACAAAAAGGAGATAAAAAATTATTAAACGCATGGGCTTTTTATGATTGGGCAAATTCTGTCTATACGCTTACAATCGCATCAGCAGTATTTCCTATTTTTTATGAAGCTTTATTTGCAGAACGTGACCATTATATTGATGTTTTTGGTATGCACTTAAAAAATTCAGCTTTAATTAGTTTTATTACAGCTACGGCATTTTTAGTAGTTTCTTTTATATCGCCTTTATTGTCCGGAATTGCGGATTATGTAGGGAATAAAAAAGCATTCATGAAATTTTTCTGTTATCTGGGAGCTTTATCCTGTATGGGTTTGTATTGGTTTGATTTAGATAATATTTATATTGGATTAGGTTTTTATTTTTTAGGACTGCTGGGATATTGGGGAAGTTTAGTTTTCTATAATTCATATTTGCCGGATATCGCGTTTGAAGAACAACAGGATAAAATTAGTGCCAAAGGATATTCGTTAGGATATATTGGTAGCGTTATTTTGTTGATTATCAATTTAGCAATGGTTATGAAACCAAAGCTTTTTGGAATCTCCGGTACAGATGGTGAAGCAGCTATGAAGGCAATGCGATATTCATTTATAATGGTTGGTGTATGGTGGATTTTATTCAGTCAATATACCTATTATTATTTACCAAAAGGAAGAAAAGAAAATGGACAAAAACTAACAAAATCTGTAGTGTTTAACGGATTTAAGGAATTGAAGAAGGTTTGGAGTTTACTACAGCAAAATATTCCTTTAAAACGTTATTTAGGAGGTTTTTTTGTTTCAAGTATGGCTGTACAGACCGTTATGCTTGTAGCAACTTATTTTGGGGCTCAGGAAATTCTGTGGTCATCTAAAGAAGAGGGAACTATTGGATTGATTATTTGTATTTTAATAATACAATTAGTGGCAGTTATTGGAGCTATTTTAACTTCAAAAGCTTCTGCAAAATTTGGAAATATCCCTACGCTTATCGGTATTAATTGTATTTGGGCTGCCTGTTGTGTTTTGGCATTTGTAGTTACTTTACCAATACATTTTTACGTGATGGCAACAGTTGCAGGATTTGTGATGGGAG
This sequence comes from Flavobacterium sp. C3NV, assembly GCF_046825355.2. Lineage (NCBI taxonomy): Bacteria > Pseudomonadati > Bacteroidota > Flavobacteriia > Flavobacteriales > Flavobacteriaceae > Flavobacterium > Flavobacterium sp. C3NV. Next base: position 11,946 of record NZ_JBKQBJ020000003.1, read on the forward strand.
GAATTCAGGCTTTATCGCGTTCAACTTATTCGAAATTATTGCCGGAAACAGAAGATACAGCATCATTCTTTAGCTTTTATGACGTTGCAGAAAAAATAGGAATTGTAATCGGAATGTGTCTGTATGGTATTATTGACCAAATAACAGGAAGTCCGCGTATAGCTTTCGAGATTTTAGGCGTTTTCTTTGTAATAGCAATTTTCTTATTGAGAAGAGTACCAAAAAAGGCACTTTAAATTAATAAAGTGCCTTTCGGGGGATTTAATTTGTCATAAATTAAGACAAATTGATTTGATTGATGATTGTAATTCTTATAACGTTTTACAATTAAGCTTTTGTTATACTTCCAGAACCAGAAACTTTTACATCTCGTTTTTCAGGATTTCCTGTGTATTTAATATCACCCGAACCTGCGATTCTTGCTGTTAAGTTTTCTGCACAGTTAACTCGGCTGTTACCAGATCCTGAAACATTTGCATCAACATTTTTAGCTTTCAAATTTGTAGCTTCAATATTTCCTGATCCTGCAAGTTTGGTGGTTAAACTATCTGAGCTTCCTTTTAAATTGATATTTCCGGAACCACTTAAATTTAATTCTAAATTAGTTGAGTTTACTTCAAGGTTAAAGTTTCCTGAACCCGCTAATTTTGCTGTAAATTTATCGCTTTTAATAGCATTTTTAGACTGAATATTTCCTGAACCTGCCAGACTTACTTCTGATATTTTTTCGAAAGGAACAGTAACTTCAATTTTTTTACCCATGCTTGGTCTGATATTAATGCCTTTTTCAACGTAAATTTTTAAGACATTATCTTCGACTTCCACTTTTATAGCCGAAACTAGATTTTCCTCTCCTTTAATAATAATTTTACCTTCTTTTCCAGCTACCAAATCTACATCAAATGAACCGGCTACTTTTATTGCATCATAATCTGATGTTGTTCTTGTTTCAGAAACAACTTTTCCGTTTCCTTTGATTTTATTATTTGATGACCACTGTGCATTTCCAATAGAGCTTATTAATAATGCGCTAAATACGAATAGTTTAAAAGTTTTTTTCATTGTTTCGATTGTTTAATTGTTGTTTTTGATTGATTTATGATTCGATTATCTTTTAGTTAGAATTATGTTTCCGTAACTAGAATTAATGATGACTTTATTTTGTCCTTTTTTCTTATTATATCCACTTATTCTTTTTGTATTGCTTTTAATTTCGCTAACCAAAACCTCCAAAGAGCTGTCATTTTTGATGCTTCCGTATCGTGTATTAATATCAAAGTCAAAAGAATAGTTGGCATCGTAGCCCAGAGCAATATTGGTATATCCTGTATTAATATTTACATTCTTTGACTTTTCGCTCATTGATTCTACATTTATCTTAGAGTAGGTAGCATCGATATTCAGGTTGTTTAAAACTTCTGCAATAGATATTGTCACATAATTACTGCTGCCCACAAGTGAATTTATTTTTTGAAACTTAAAACTCCCGTAATTTCCTTTACATTTAATGTTCTGACCTTCCAGTAATGATACGTCGGTATAATTTGCATCAACATTCAAATTTCCTGACTCATTTATTTTTATTCCTGAATAACGCGCTTCAATATTTCCGTTTTTAATGTAATCGATACTTGAGTTCTGACTGTATCCAATTTCGATTCTATTGCTGTCACCATTAAGTTTTCCTAATATAATTTTACCATATTTGCACGCAATATCAGTAGTAGATTCTAAATTGAGAGTCGTAATATTCCCGTATTTATTATTGAGTTTTACAGTTCCGTTTTTTGGAATTTTTATCACATAGTTAATTTCAAAACTATTACTGCTTCCTCTGCTTTTTAGTGAAGAATTTCCAATGTTGGTGATAGCTGTAACCATAGATTTCAGCGCATTAATATTGACATCGATACTGCTTAATCTCTCGTTTACCCAATTTTCATTTCCGCCAGAAACTTTGATAGTAATATCCAGGTCAATTTTGTTTTCATCCCAGGTGCTTACAGTGATGTTACCGTATTTGTTCTCAATATCAATTCCTGCATTTGAATTAACAATAAAGGTTTTTTTGATGTTTTTTTCTTTAGAAATAAAAGTATCATCATTTGAGAATCCTAAAAAAGGAATCAAAATGAATAGAATAAGTATGTTATAATGTTTTTTCATCAGTTGTATTTTTAAATTTTTCGTTTTCTTCAATTCTCTGTAAAACCGTTTGTAAAAAAGAGATTCGGGTTTGCAGATTGCTGATCATAGCGTAAATGATTTGTTTGTTTTCACCATTTTTTTGCACTTCCTTTATGATCTTTGAATAATCTGCATCAAAAACTTTCATTTGTTTTAAGGCATCATTAATGATTTGCTCGTTTTCCGGCGAACTTTTTTCTTTTAATTTAACTAGCTCATTATCAATTAAAATACTAAAAATCGAATCTGTTCGCTGGGTTTCTCTGGAGGCAAATTTGAACTCTTTAGGCTTTTCGTTGTTATTAAAGAATAGAGATACTCCTAACAATACTACAATTGATGCAGCGATTGCCCAGACAGCGTAATTCTTTTTCTTAGGTTGTTTTTTATTTAATTTGTTTAAGAAGTCAACCTGATGGTCAGCGTTCATTCTTTTTACATCCCACTGATTTTCAAATTTTTCAAATAATTGATCTAAATCGTCATTTTCCTTTTTCATATATCTAATATTTATTTTTTAGTGGTGAGTCTGTTATCGCTTTTTTCATAATTTGTGCGCACAAATTTTTTGTTATAGGCAATCTCATATCTCCTCTAATTTTTTTCGTAAACTCTCTTTTGCTCTGCTTAAAGTTGTTCTGCAATTGGCATAACTTATATTTAAAATTTCGCAAATTTCTTCCTGATCATAACCTTCAATATAAAAAAGTGTCAAAACCATGCGGTAGTTGTCTTTTAAACTTAAGATGGTATCTAAAACTTGTTTCACTTTAAGTGAATTCAAATCTATATTTTCAGAAAAAAAGCTGTCGTTCTCTTCTATTTTATATAATGTCTTGCTCAAATCTTCGACCTGAAAAGCATTATTCTTTTTATAAAAGTCAATACTGTAATTGACAATTATTTTCTTTAACCATGCCCCAAAAGCCACTTCTTGTTTATAGTCATTTATTTTTGTAAAAGCTTTAAGGAAACCTTCTTGCATGACGTCTTGTGCAAAATGTTCATCTTTTACAATACGGTAGGCCACATTGTACATGGCTTTACTGTAGCGATTGTAAACTTCGAATTGTGCTTTTTGATTGTTTTCTTTACAAAGCGCGATTAATTCTTCGATATTTTGGTTAGTTATACTCAAGTAATGATTGCTAGTTTTTAATAAGGACAGTATCTTTTTTGGTTTGTTACAGTTTTGCTAAAAATAATTTTATTTTTTTTTGAAATTAACTGTAATAATCTAATTATATCAAAAATTATAGTTGAAAGTAATGCTTTGTGTAAGATTTTTTATTTAGTTTTAGCAAAAATTAAATTTTTGTATTAAATTAAGAATTCATGAAAAAAAATTACGTTTTATTTCTTTTGCTTTTTGCTTTAGGGATATCTTTTACATCTTGTACTAAAGACTTTGAGGATGGGCTAAATTATAATAATGGCAATCAGGAGGCTGGTAACGGAAACGGAAATAATCCGGCCGGAACAGGAGTTTTTAAAGCAACTGTAGGAGGAAATGCTTTTGTTGCTAATAGTTCAAGCGCCATTGTAACAGATAATTTTGTACTTATAGCAGGAATTAGAACATCGAATAAAGATGTAATTCAAATAACTTTGCCAAGTAATAAAGTAGGAACTTATACATGGGCAAATAGTGAAGATGATGGCGAAAAATTTGTGTTGTCTTATGGTTTAGCGACTGATGAAAATCCATTTATAAGTGCATCAAACGAAGTTGCGGAATTTTTTGGAGTAAAAAATTACACTGATACGGCAATTGTTACCATTACAGCAGTAGATAAAACTAAAAAAACAATTTCGGGAACATTTCAATTTACAGGTTTTAGAGATATAGGTGATGATAAAACCGAAACCAAGATCATTACAAATGGTTCTTTTACAAATATACTTTATACAGAAGCTTTACCTGTAGAAGAGTCTGACGGTTTTTTAAATGCAAAAATAGATGGCGTTGACTTTGAAGAGAGCAATATTGATGTAGCGAGTGTAAGCTCAAGTGGTGTTCATCCTTATTTTAGTATAGTAGGAGTAAAGAACGGAGGCACTGATGACAGTGTCCTTATAAGTATTAGTCAATCATACGGTGTTGGTACTTATCAGGCTTCGAGTGTTACATTGAATGGAGGTGGAGAGGAACTTGTAAATGTTGCGAATGCATCTTGTATTTTAGATGACCTTTTGTATACTACCGAATCAGGTTCGCTAACCATTACTTCAAAAACAGCAACAAAAATAGAAGGTACTTTTAATTTCGTTGTTAGTAATTTTACTACCGGTAAGAAAAAAACAATCACAGGTTCTTTTGGTATAAATACTGACGATCTGTAATAATAAAAATAGTAAAGACATTAAATCCACCTTTGTGTGGATTTTTTTTTGGTAGTACAGTTTGATTTTACTAGATTGGCTACTTAAAATAGATCAATCATAGCTCATTTTGGCATAGTGATTGTCTATTTTAACGATCTATCTTGTAAATGAAGCGCTTAGAATATTTTTATTACAAATTAATGAATCTAACACTACATTTGCAGTTAGTATTAAAATTTTAATGACAAAACGACTTATATACTATTATGTCAAACCATAAAATACTCACAATTGACAATCTGTCACTTCAAGAATTTGATTCAGAAGCAGAATTGATTCCATTATTAACTCCAGAAGACGAAGAGGAAATGAACAATGAGGAGCTTCCTCTTTCATTACCTATTTTACCTTTACGTAATACTGTTTTATTTCCGGGAGTTGTTATTCCTATTTCTGCAGGAAGAGACAAATCGATTAAATTAATAAACGATGCGAATGCCGGCGGAAAAATCATTGGAGTAGTTTCTCAAATTAATGAAGAAGACGAAGATCCATCCAAAGATGATATTCATAAAATAGGAACTGTAGCCAGAATTCTGCGCGTTTTAAAAATGCCTGACGGAAATGTTACTGTTATTCTACAAGGAAAAAAACGTTTTGAAATTGATGAAGTTGTTTCAGAAGATCCTTATATTACTGCAACAATCAAAGAAGTTTCGGAAGAACGTCCTGAAGAAAACGATACTGAGTTTACAGCTATTTTAGATTCTGTTAAAGAATTGGCTATTCAAATTATAAAAGAAAGTCCAAACATTCCTTCAGAAGCTACTTTTGCGATTAAAAACATTGAAAGCCAATCGTTTTTGATCAATTTCGTTTCTTCGAATATGAATTTGTCGGTAAAAGAAAAACAAGGCTTATTATCGATAAACGGATTAAAAGACAGAGCGCTTGAAACTTTACGTTATATGAACGTTGAGCTGCAAAAGTTAGAATTGAAGAATGACATTCAGTCAAAAGTTCGTTTTGATTTAGACCAGCAGCAACGTGAATATTTCCTTCATCAGCAAATGAAAACCATTCAGGAAGAATTGGGAGGCGTTTCGCAAGAGGAGGAAATGGACGAAATGGGACTGAAAGCGAAAACCAAAAAATGGGACGAAAAAACGCAGAAACATTTCGAAAAAGAATTGTCTAAAATGCGTCGTATGAACCCACAATCTCCAGATTTTGGAATTCAGCGTAATTACTTAGAGTTGTTTTTAGAATTGCCTTGGGGCGAATATTCTAAAGATAAATTCGACTTGAAACATGCTCAAAAAATATTAGATAAAGATCATTTTGGACTTGAAGAAGTTAAGAAAAGAATGATCGAACATTTGGCTGTATTGAAACTTCGTAACGATATGAAATCGCCAATTATATGTTTAACAGGGCCTCCGGGAGTTGGTAAAACATCTATTGGTCGCTCAGTTGCAGAAGCTTTAGGTCGTGAATACGTGCGTATTTCGTTAGGAGGTTTACGTGACGAAGCAGAGATTCGCGGACATAGAAAAACGTATATCGGTGCAATGCCGGGAAGAATTATTCAAAGTTTAAAGAAAGCCGGAACATCAAATCCAGTTTTTATTTTAGATGAAATTGATAAACTTTCGAGCGGAAACAGCGGAGATCCGTCTTCAGCTTTATTAGAAGTTTTAGATCCGGAACAAAACAATGCTTTTTATGATAATTTCCTTGAAATGGGTTATGATTTATCTAAAGTAATGTTTATCGCGACATCTAACAATATGGCGACTATTCAGCCCGCTTTGCGTGACAGAATGGAAGTAATTAAGATGTCAGGTTATACAATTGAAGAAAAAGTAGAAATTGCAAAAAGACACCTTTTTCCTAAACAACTGGAAGCACACGGATTAACAGCGAAAGATTTAACGATTGGTAAAAAACAATTAGAAAAAATCGTAGAAGGTTATACACGTGAATCGGGCGTTCGTAACTTAGAAACTAAAATTGCTCAGGTGATTCGTAATGCAGCAAAATCTGTTGCAATGGAAGAGGAGTATAATAAAAAAGTAACTGACGAAGATATCGTAAAAGTTTTGGGTGTACCAAGATTAGAACGTGATAAATACGAAAACAATGATATTGCAGGAGTTGTGACAGGATTAGCCTGGACAAGTGTTGGTGGAGATATTTTGTTTATAGAATCCTTAATTTCTGAAGGTAAAGGTTCATTGACCATTACAGGAAATTTAGGTACCGTAATGAAAGAATCTGCCACAATTGCTTTAGAATATATTAAAGCAAATGCTAAGAAATTAGGATTGGATGTTGCGTTGTTTCAAAAATACAACATTCACTTACACGTTCCTGAAGGTGCTACACCAAAAGACGGACCAAGTGCTGGTATTGCAATGTTGACTTCTTTGGTTTCTTTATTGACTCAAAAGAAAGTAAAGAAAAGCTTGGCTATGACAGGTGAAATCACACTTCGTGGAAAAGTTTTACCAGTTGGCGGAATCAAAGAAAAAATCTTAGCAGCAAAAAGAGCCAATATTAAAGAAATCATTTTATGTCACGAAAACAAAAGCGACATTGATGAAATCAAAGCAGAATATTTAGAAGGTCTGACTTTTCATTATGTAAAAGAAATGAGCGAAGTATTAGCTTTGGCTTTGACAGATCAAAGTGTGAAAAACGCAAAACAATTGAAATAAATTTCAATATAAAATTCCAATAAAAAAATCCAATTTTCAATATTTTAAATTCCAAATTCCAATCTGAGAACTTCAGCATTTGGAATTTGGAATTTTTTTATAGTCTTTATGTAATTGGAATTTATATTTAATTAGAATTTGGCATTTAAAATATTGAATTTCTACTTCATTTTGGAATTTGGATTTTTTTTATTGGAATTTTATTTTAATCGTTATATAATTTTATCTTCGCAGTTGCGTTATTCCCATATAGGATTCGCCCCAAAAGCATGTTGAAACGATTCGTTTTACTTTTATTTATGTTAATTTCTTCCGTTTCGTTCGGACAAATTGGAGGGCGTTACACTTATCAGTTTCTTAATTTAACGACGTCACCAAGGCAGGCAGCGTTAGGCGGAAAAAATATAACGATTTATGATGAAGATGTCAATCAGGCGATGTCTAATCCAGCAGCTTTAAACGAAGATATGGACAACCACCTTGCAATGAATTATGGTAATTACTACGGAGAAGCTTCTTACGGAACAGCTTCTTACGCTTACACTTACGATCGGCATGTGCAAACATTTTACGCCGGAATAAGTTATGTAAACTATGGTTCGTTTGAAGGTTATGACGAAAATGGTCAGGCAACATCAGATTTTACAGGGAGTGAAGGCGCTCTTTCCCTGGGTTACGCTTATAATATTCCTTTTACAGACTTGCATATTGGAGCTAATGCTAAGTTAATAACTTCGACCTTAGAAAGTTATAATTCGATTGGCGGTGCAATTGATGTGGGAATTATGTATGAAATTCAAAAAAATAATGTAAATTTGGCCCTAGTATTTCGAAATATAGGAACACAGTTTACTACTTATTCAGGAATACAAGAGAATTTGCCCTTTGAAATCATTGCTGGTGTTTCGCAAGAATTAGAACATGTACCTATTCGTTGGCATCTTACTTTAGAGAATTTGCAACAATGGAACATCTCTTTTTCGAATCCCGTTCGTGGCGAAACCAATATTGATGGATCAACTAGTAACGAGAAAGTTTCGTTTGTAAATAATGCTTTGCGACATGTTGTTTTTGGATTGGAACTTTTCCCCAAGAAAGCATTTAATTTGCGTTTAGGATATAATTTTAGAAGAGGAGAAGAATTAAGAATTGATGAACAACGTAATTTTTCAGGAATCTCATTAGGGTTTGGTTTAAAAATGAATAAGTTAAAGTTTAATTATTCGTATTCAAGATATACATTGGCAGCTAATACAAGTCTTTTTGGTCTAATTTTAAATTTTCAATAGTTATATGAAAATATTCAGTTTGTTTTTGTTCATGACTGTAGGGTTTTTTACGGGTACAAAGCACTACTATAAAAAGGAAGTTATGTCTACTCTTGAAGTAGAGAGAATGAATACCAGAATAGGTGAGATAAAAAACATGATTAGTATTGATCCTAAATACAATACTAAAATTGCTTTTTTTGTAGACATGAGAATACCATCAGGTAAAAATCGCTTTTTTGTTTATGATCTTGTAAACAATAAAATTATAGATCAGGGTTTGGTAGCTCATGGTTCAGGATCTGAAACCGGAGTAAAAGGAAGTTTAAGATTTAGCAATACACCAAATTCAAACTGCACTGCATTAGGTAGATATTCTATCGAAAACTGTTATAAAGGCGGATTCGGAAAATCTTATAAATTAAACGGTCTTGACGAAACAAATAATAATGCATTAAAAAGAGCTATCGTTTTGCATTATTACTCAGCAGTTCCTTATGAAGAGCAGGATTATTATATCAGCAATAGTCATGGATGCCCAATGGTTAACGAACAATTTTTTAAAAGAATTGAAAAGATAATCGATACTTCAAAATCTAAAATTATTTTGGATGTTTACTATTAAAAACGGATTTAACCACTAATAAAAAACAAACTTTACATTGAATAATATTATTATCAGTAAATATTTTTTTACTGATAATTTTTTTTGCGCTTGTTTTAAATCTTCTCTCATTAAAATTTCATGAAATACTATATTTTATTTTTACTTCTACTCAATAGTGTTTTATATTCGCAGAATGTTTTAGAAGGTACAATGAAATGGTAGGCTGAGAAGGATTGAATTTGTACAGCAAAAGCACAAAATGAATTAAATTAAAAAATAAAAATGAAAAAAATTACCATTGCTATTGATGGATTCTCATCAACAGGAAAAAGCACTTTGGCAAAACAATTAGCAAAAGAGCTTGAATATGTTTATGTAGATACCGGAGCGATGTACCGTGCAGTTGCCTACTTTGCAATGCAAAATAAGTTTATTGGAGCTGATTTTTTTGATAAAAATGCTTTAAAAGAAGCGTTGCCTAAAATTCAGTTAGAATTTAAGTTTAATGCTGATTTAGGTTTTGGAGAAATGTTCCTGAATGGTGAGAACGTCGAAAAACAGATTAGAACTATTGAAGTTTCTAATTTTGTAAGTAAAGTAGCAGAAGTTTCTGAGGTACGTTCTAAATTAGTAGAACAACAACAGGAAATGGGAAAAAATGCAGCAATTGTAATGGACGGAAGAGATATAGGAACAGTTGTTTTCCCGAATGCCGAACTTAAAATATTCATGACTGCAAGTGCTGAAACCCGCGCTCAAAGACGTTTTGATGAATTACAGCAAAAAGGGGATAACGTATCTTATGAAGATGTTTTGAAAAACGTAGTCGAAAGAGATCATATCGATACACATCGTGAAGATTCTCCTTTGGTGATTGCAGATGACGCTATAGAAATAGATAATTCTTACTTAAGCAGAGAAGAACAGTTCGCTGCTGTTTTAGAATTAGTAAATGATGTTGTAAAAACGAATTAAATTTTTGTAGATATTTATTTTAATGGTAGTTTTACCGCTTCATTTATTATTTTAAAGACAATTTCATCATATGGGAATTAAAAACAGGTTGATTATAATGAGCTTTCTTCAATTTTTTGTTTGGGGAGCCTGGCTTATAACAATTGGAAATTATTGGTTTGGAACTAAAAATTGGGAAGGAACCCAGTTTGGTCTTGTTTTCGGAACCATGGGAATTGCTTCTTTATTCATGCCCACACTTACCGGAATCATTGCCGACAGGTGGGTAAATGCTGAAAAGTTATATGGTTTTTTGCATATAATTTACGCTTTAGTTTTATTTGGTATTGCACAGGTAACCACACCGGATAATTTTATATATGTAATGTTTGCTGCAATGTGTTGTTATATGCCAACAATTGCCTTGAGTAATTCTATTTCATACACTTCGCTTAAGTTAAATAATAAAAACATCGTAAAAGATTTCCCGCCTATTCGTGTTTGGGGAACTATTGGTTTTATCGCTGCAATGTGGATCACTAATTTAAGTGGAAGTAAAGCAACTGAATATCAATTTTATATTGCTGGGGTTGGAGCCTTAATTCTTGGGATTTATGCGTTTACATTGCCTAAATGTAAGCCACAGCGCCTTACTAAAGAAGATGCTACATTAACGGAAACTTTAGGTTTAGAAGCTTTTAAACTTTTCGGAAATTATAAAATGGCTTTGTTTTTTGTGTTTTCTATGTTTTTAGGAGGTGCATTACAATTAACAAATGCTTACGGAGATGTATTTTTGGATGAATTCAAACATTTTCCTAAATACGCCGATTCTTTCGTAATTAAATATTCGACTATCATTATGTCGATCTCTCAGGTATCGGAAACTTTATTTATTTTGGCGATTCCGTTTTTCTTAAGACGTTTTGGAATCAAACAGGTAATGTTGATTAGTATGTTGGCTTGGGTATTACGTTTCGGATTATTTGCTTTTGGAGATCCTGTAGGCGGTTTATGGATGATCATTATGTCTTGTATTGTTTACGGAATGGCATTTGATTTCTTTAATATTTCTGGTTCATTATTCGTAGAAAGTAATACCGATTCTAAAATACGTTCATCAGCTCAAGGATTGTTTATGATGATGACCAATGGAGTAGGAGCTGTTTTAGGAAGTTTGACTTCAGGCTGGGCGATTGATCGTTTCTTTACAAAATCATTCAGTAACACAAGTGAATTAGCCGGATTTTTACAAACTGATGCAACAAATTCTAAAATGTTAGATTTTGTAAAAAGTCAAGGGAATTCAGTTTCAACAGATGGAATTTTTACCAATCCAATTTTGATGAAAGACTGGCATACGATCTGGTTGTCGTTTGCGGCTTATGCATTGGTTATCGCGATTGCTTTTGCTGTTTTATTCAAACATAAACACGATCCAAAAGAAATTGAGAATTTGAGTCATTAATGATTCTTTATATAATTTAAAAGCCCGCTTTCTATTTGTAGAAAGCGGGTTTTTCTTTTCAGTTTATATGTATATTTGATTATTCATCTTTAGATTAAAATATGCTAAGTCAACAAAAGTCTATTCCGCCTTTTATAGCCGTCAGTTCAAAACCAATACTGTTGCTGAATTTTATTTTTGGTTTATTTTGGGTGTGTTTTGTTCTTTTTTTCGTTGCAGGAATTGTCTTTTTACTTTTTAGCTCCCAAGAAGAAATCGGTTTAGATGTAATATCTTCTGTTTTTTTGTTTTTAATCTTTTTTATCGGTTTAGGTGGCATAGCACTATTACTGATTTATTCCAGAAAAAAAATGTCTACCACTATTATAATCGACGAGAAAGGAATTCATTATTTGAATAAATTTAATAACAGAGTGGTTAAAGATTTACCTTGGAGTAGTTTTACCAAAAGAGAAAAACTTGCACATGTATTTGAAGCTCCTAAGTATGATGTTACATCGATAAGACCAATGAAATCATTTTATGATCAGTTTTATTGGCCTGTTTTGATTGATAGTACGGTAACCGTACATAATGATGCTTTTTTAGGAAAACATTTTTTGGCTATGTTTTATGCAAATCGATTAGAATTGATAAGAGCGTTTTTATTAGGAGTTGCTCATTATCGACCTGACATTACTGTAGATCCGATTATTTTCTCAAATCATTATATAGATCCTGAAAACTATAATATTGATTATAGGCAACAGCAACGTATCAGGATTTTGTCTGCTGTATTTTGCATTTGATTTTAGGGCTTATTTATTACTTTGTAGATTAATAAAAGTAAAGTTATTTTAAAGTGGCGATCAAATCCTCGACTTGCTTTTTTTGATCTGCATACTTTTGTTGAAGTTCAGAACCTTCTCCCATGCGGTTGTAATATTCAAGTCCTTTGTTGGCAAAGAATTTTTTATAAAAGTTTGATATTTTAGGAATTTGAGGAAACTGAGTATGAAAATTCATTTCGTAATAAGCCTGCCATTCTCTTTCATTTTTATCTAAAATATAAGGTTTTTGAGCTTTTTGATTGACGTGTACCATTTCATGTGCAATTAAAACAAGCATTAATTCTAATGGAAATTCGAAAGTGTTTTCAGGAATTCGTATGATTTGCAGATGTCCGAAATCGCCTTCGGTTGTCATTAAGATAAAATCAGGCTTTGCCTTTTCTCTGAATTCGAATCTTTTTAGGTTTTTGTTCTTAAGATTGTACTTTTTCAAAAGCCAGTAAACAGCATTAATAACTTGTCCGTTTTGATGGAAAGTGTTTATTTTTAGTTTTATTTCGTCGAGTGTCATGGTCATAATATAAAAATAAGAAATTAAGTTATTTCAATAAGTATAAGATGTAAGCAAATTTAATTTCAGATAAATCTACATTTATATTTACAAATCTATATTTTTTATAGGTTTTTATTTACAGATTAAACATTGTACATTTGTTTCTAAAATTACAATATGCTATCCCTTAATAAGAATTATCTTCCTCCGTTTCGTGCTGTTCGTTCGATTTCTAATACATTTTGGGATTTTACAACTGGTGTTTTGATTATAGCACTTGCATTAGGAGGAGCTGGCCTGATTATTTATTTAATAGCAGAATTATTCAAAGAACCTTTTATGTCCGGAAAAGAGATTTTAGGTTTAATTGTTTTGGCATTATCAATTGCCGTTGCGATTGGCTTTTTTATATATAAGGTAGTTTATGAAAGAAGTAAACGATACACCACTACTATAATTGATGAAAAAGGAGTTCGTTATTTTAATAGGTTCACTAATACAATTGTTAATGAGTTACTCTGGAATCAATTTACGGAAAGAGATTTAGGGAAAAAAAAAGGCATTTACGCAGCAAAATTTGATATTGATTGTTTGTCTTACAACTCCAGAGGGGCAAGATCAGAAGGAGGCAGCATAACAAAGCTTTTTTGGAGAGTTAAAGTAGATGAAAAAGAGATTATACATAGCGAATATTTTACTTCCAGCCATCTTTTTGGCGGTTACTATGTTAATCGAAAAGATTTGATTCGGACATTTTTATTGGGTTTAGCTCATTACAGGCCAGACCTTACTATTAACCCCTGGATTTTTATTGCAAACTCAATCAATATCGAGGATTATACTTTTTATCGGAAGTCGTTATTTATTAATGTACTTATGGTGCTGTTCTTTATATTATTAATGTTGTTTATTCTGTTTTTATTGTATGAAGGTTCAACTCCTTTAGAGCAGGAAAACGTTCAGAGAATGATTCATGATTTGTTTGTAAAGCTTAAAAGCGGAATAGAATTTTAAAGATTATAATTTTCTTTTTACTGATCAAATTTTTGTCAAATTTTTAAACTTAAACAAAAGGTAGTTGTGCATCGTAAGCTTTAGAGCTTTCCTTTAAATTATTGTTTGCTGATCGAATTTAATGGTTTGTTTAGCAATAAAGAGCTTCGACTTCGCTCAGCCTGACAAATAGTTTTTGAAAATCTAAAAACCTCTAATATAGCCCCGATAGAGTGGATATCCTTTTATGGTGGGGTTCACCATAAAAGATAGGAGTGAAAGCGGGACTTGAGGTCTTGAAAACCCTTAAATTTGCTGCTCCTGAACAATACACTGATAATCATATAGAATTGTTTTGCTATTACAAATAAATGTATTAATTTTGCAAACCTTTTGGCAGAGAAGAGTTTCCATTAGGTATCAACTATTTATGTAAAACAACTTCTGTTTTTTCTATCGCTTTATGAAACTCAAGAAAAGCAGAATACAAATTTTTTATCAGCATGTCTGAACAATTAAAATCACAAGAAGAGTTTTTAGCAAATTTTAACTGGCATAACTTCGAAGAAGGTATCGATGCAGTAGATGAGAAAAACTTACAAGAATTCGAAGACTTAGTATCAAAAACTTTCATCGCTACAGATCAAGAAGAAGTAGTTGAAGGTGTAGTTGTTAGAATTACAGATAGAGACGTTATCGTTGATATCAATGCAAAATCGGAAGGTGTTATTTCTTTAAACGAATTCCGTTACAACCCAAACTTAAAAGTTGGTGACAAAGTAGAAGTATTAATCGACATCCGTGAGGATAAAACAGGTCAATTAGTATTATCTCACAGAAAAGCACGTACTATTAAATCATGGGATAGAGTTATTTCTGCAAATGAAACAGGAGAAATCGTTAATGGTTTTGTAAAATGCAGAACTAAAGGTGGTATGATCGTTGACGTTTTCGGAATTGAAGCTTTCTTACCTGGTTCTCAAATTGATGTTAAGCCAATTAGAGACTACGATGTATATGTAAACAAAATGATGGAATTCAAAGTGGTAAAAATTAATCACGAATTCAAAAACGTTGTTGTATCTCATAAAGCGCTTATCGAAGCTGATATCGAAGTACAGAAAAAAGAAATCATCGGTCAATTACAAAAAGGACAAGTATTAGAAGGTGTTGTTAAAAACATTACTTCTTATGGTGTGTTTATTGACTTAGGTGGTGTTGATGGATTAATTCACATTACTGACCTTTCTTGGAGCAGAATCAACCACCCAAGTGAAGTTCTTGAATTAGACCAAAAATTAAACGTTGTAATCCTTGATTTCGATGATGAGAAAACAAGAATTCAATTAGGATTGAAACAATTAAACGCTCACCCATGGGATGCTTTAGATGCTAATTTAACTATTGGTGATAAAGTAAAAGGTAAAGTAGTTGTAATCGCTGATTACGGTGCATTTATCGAAGTTGCTGAAGGTGTTGAAGGTTTAATCCACGTTTCTGAAATGTCATGGTCTACTCATTTACGTTCTGCACAGGATTTCGTAAAAGTTGGAGATGTTGTTGAGGCTGTTATCTTAACTTTAGATAGAGATGACCGTAAAATGTCATTAGGTATCAAACAATTGACTCAAGATCCATGGACTGACATTACTTCTAAGTACCCAGTAGGTTCTAAACATACAGGTATCGTTAGAAACTTTACAAACTTTGGTATTTTCGTAGAATTAGAAGAAGGAATTGATGGATTAATTTACATCTCTGACTTATCTTGGACTAAGAAAATCAAACACCCATCTGAATTTGTAAATGTTGGTGAAAAACTTGATGTAGTTGTATTAGAATTAGATGTTGAAGGACGTAAATTATCTTTAGGTCACAAACAAACTACTGCTAATCCTTGGGATCAATACGAAGATTCTTTCGCTGTAGGAACTATCCACAATGGTGAAATTTCTGAAATCGTTGACAAAGGAGCTACTGTAGAATTCGGAGATGATATCGTTGCTTTCATTCCTACTCGTCACCTTGAAAAAGAAGACGGAAAGAAATTGAAAAAAGGTGATACTGCTGATTTCAAAGTAATCGAATTTAACAAAGAATTCAAAAGAGTAGTTGCTTCTCACACTGCTATCTTCCGTGAAGAAGAAGAGAAAAATGTGAAAGCTGCAACTGAAAATACTTCATCTAACTCTTCTACAAATGCACCAGCTGCAACTTTAGGAGATAACAATGATGTATTAGCTGCATTGAAAGCTAAAATGGAAAAAACTGAGAAAAAATAATTCTTAAGTTTTTCTAAATATAGAAAGTCCCACAGCAATGTGGGACTTTTTTTTTAAAGCAATTTTTTGTTTCAAGTTTTCTTTGTTTCAAGTTGTCACGCTGAGCGAAGTCGAAGCGCGTTTCTATTGAAATTTGGAATTTAATAATTTAAAGTTCTTCTTTAGGAGCTATTTCCAGCTATCATTCCAATCTTTTATGTCCGTCGCGGCGGACACAAAAGGATTTTCCCTTCTATCTGGGCTAAGGCATTAATTTTCAAAAGAAGTTTGGATTATTTTTCAGCTAATAATTTTGTTTCTTCAGGAGTATAATAATCAACAACTGCATAAGATTTTATCCCTGTTATTTTCATTTCATCAAGAATCTCTACCAAGTTACCATAATTAGATTTTTTACTTGGTTTAATAATTACAGTTATACCTCTTCCTCGTTTGCCTCTTTCTGCTGAATATTCGTAAACTTTTTTGCTTCTTTCTAACAATTTCTGACGAATTCCATTTTTACCATATTTTACTTCTTTGGGTGCGTCAATTGGATATGATAACAAACCGCAATATGTAATCATTTTATTATTACCATCAAGGAGTATTGTCATTGATCGATTTTCATCAGGCATGTTACAACCATATCTCTCACCGCAATCATCACAATCAGGTGTTCCGTATTCTAAAACTTTAGGTTTTGATAATTCAATCGTAACCATAAAAAATATAATTAACAAGAACGAAACGCTAACCATTGCAGTTAAATCAACTTGTGTACTTAACTTTTTACTTCTTATTT
Source organism: Flavobacterium sp. C3NV (assembly GCF_046825355.2). Classification (NCBI taxonomy): domain Bacteria; kingdom Pseudomonadati; phylum Bacteroidota; class Flavobacteriia; order Flavobacteriales; family Flavobacteriaceae; genus Flavobacterium; species Flavobacterium sp. C3NV. Next base: position 28,857 of record NZ_JBKQBJ020000003.1, read on the forward strand.
TTTCAGGCAGATTTTGCATGTTTGAAATGTTTTAATTTGAAGCTAATAATTTTGATTCTTCCGGTGTAAATTCAGGTACTATTGCATAAGTACTAATATTTGCAATTTTCATTTCATCTAAAATATCAACAAGATTTCCATAATTCGATTTTTTGCTTGGCTTGATAATTACTGTTATGCTTTCTAGTTTTGTACCTTTAGAAGCATATCGGAGCAAACTATTTTTTCTTTTTAGCAGTTCTTTTCGAATTCCGTCTTTACCATAATTAATTTCTTTTGGAGCAATCATTGGAGATTCTAAAATACCCATATAATATATCAATTTATTATTTTCACCTAACATTACAGTTATTGATCTATTTTCTCCTTCACGTGTTATTGGACCACAAACAATCGTTCTATTATCAGGTAAACTTAAATCAACTGCTTTAGGTTTAGCCAACTCAATGGTAACCATAAAAAAGATAATCAACAAGAAAGAAACACTTACCATTGCGGTTAAATCGACTCTCGTACTTAATTTTTTACTTCTTACTTTTTTTGGTAGATTTTGCATGGCAGATGAAATTAATTGGATTAACTAGAACTTTATTTTGCTGCTAATAAGTTTGATTCTTCTGGCGTAAAATCATTTACAATTGCATAAGTATCAATTTTAGCAATTGCCATTTCGTCCAGAATATCAACCAGATTTTTAAAGTTTGATTTTTTACCCGGTTTTATAATTACAATTGCTCCCCGATTCGCTCTTCCAAATTTGGCAGAATACTCCAAAATAGTTTTATTTTTTTTAAATAATTCCTGACGTATACCTTTTTTGCCATATTTTATTTCCTTTGGATTTTCTGATTCTACTCCCAAAAGCCCATCATAAAGGATTATTTTATCATTTTCATCTAATAAAACTGTTATAATACGATCACTCATTCCAACTCCACAAGTTATAACTCCATTCCAGTCCTCATCAGAATATTTTTGAGGCAAACTTAAATCAACAACTTTTGGCTTAGCCAACTCAATGGTGACCATAAAAAAGATAATCAACAAGAAAGAAACACTCACCATTGCAGTTAGGTCAACTCTTGTATTTAACTTTTTACTTCTAATTTTTTTAGGTAGATTTTCCATAAAAGCTGAATTTATTTACTAAAGTTAACAATAAAATTAACATATTGATCACGTCGAATTTAAAAATAATAAAAAATATTTTTAGGTATTAAAAGCTTGTTTTACAGCCTTTTTTAAGGATGTTTCAATGTTTTTTAAACTTTTTTGAAGATTTAATAAAACCAAAACAATTATTACCGCGTAAATGAGCTTATAACTTAAAATATTAATTATGAAAACTAGAAAAATTTTAGCCGTAGCAATCTTAGCATTAGGATTTGGATTTACATCATTTGCGCAAAAAACTGTAATGGTTGGTGGAGCCGCAATGTACCCAAATAAAAATATTATTGAAAATGCAGTAAACTCAAAAGATCACACTACACTTGTAGCTGCTGTAAAAGCTGCTGATTTAGTAGAAACATTACAAAGTAAAGGACCATTCACCGTTTTTGCCCCAACAAATGCCGCGTTTGACAAGTTGCCAGCAGGAACCGTAACAACATTATTGAAACCTGAAAACAAAAAAATGTTGCAAACGATCTTGACCTATCATGTTGTTGCAGGAAAAATGAATTCTTCTGACATTGCTAAAGCTATAAAAGCAGGAAAAGGAAAAGCAACTCTTAAAACGGTTAGCGGTGGAACTCTTACTGCATGGATGAAAGGTAAAGATTTATACATCACGGACGAAAGCGGAAACGATTCTAAAGTTACTATTGCAGATGTGAATCAATCTAATGGTGTAATTCATGTGGTAGATACAGTTTTATTACCTAAAAAATAATAACTGCTTTATTAAAACCCAAAAATTAAAAATTCCAAATCCCAACTTTTAAATTGGAATTTGGAATTTTAATTATTAGAAGTTTAATAACTTATCTTTTAGCGGTTAATGTAGATCCGGCAGAAGCAATGACAACGCAAAACACAGCCACAATTTCATAAATATTAAGTTTTTCCTGCAAGAATATAAAAGCACAGATGGAAGCTGCAGCAGGCTCTAAGCTCATTAAGATACTAAAAGTTCGGGGAGGAAGCTGTCCTAAAGCTTTCATCTCAAGTGTAAACGGAATTGCGCTAGACAAAAGGGCCAACGCAACACCCATACTCAAAAGTTTTGGAGTAAGATGCGATAATCCGTTTTCGTAAAAACCAAAAGGCAGGATCAAAATTGCCGCAAATAACATTCCGGTTGAAACCGCCTGACCACCATTCATGATTTGAGAAATCTTTCCGCCTAAAACAATATAGGTTGCCCACAAAGCACCGGCCAACAGCGCAAAGAAAACTCCTAAAAGGTCTATACCTTCATTTGTCCACGGAGCGATCAAAGCGATTCCAATCGCTGCTAATATCACCCAGCAATAATCAACTAATCTTTTTGACCCAATTATAGCTACTAATAAAGGCCCAATAAATTCGAGCGTAACGGCTAGTCCTATAGAGATTCTTTCTATTGCTAAATAAAAAATTAAATTCATTGCACCCAAACACAATCCATAAGGTACAACTATTTTCCATTGTTTTGGTGTAATTGCTTTTAGATTTGGCCTGTAAGCCAATAGTAAAATTATAGCCGACACGCCAATTCTGATAGAAGCTGTTCCGGCTGCTCCAATTGCGGGAAATAAACTTTTGGCAATTGCTGCTCCGCATTGTACACTTACGATAGCTAATAGAACGGCGTAAATAGGAGGGATATTAAAATCTTTGTTTTTCATTAGAAATAATTGATGAAATAAGAAGTATTTACGATGTAAATATTTCTATCTCAAGAGGCATTGTTGAAATTAAGTTCAACTCTTTAATACAAGGATGATAGTGAAGGGATATTTTGATTATTCTACAGCACGTTTTGTAACAAAAGCGCGATAACCAATAATAGCCATTTGCCATTTTTTTGCTTTCGAAATGTCTAAACCTTGTTTGGTAAAACTAGGTAAAAGGACTTTATTGATTTTGGCTAAAAGTTTATACATGGCATTTTAATTTTTGCAAAGATATAAAAAAAGACCTTGCGGTTGGGCAAAGTCTTTTTTGAGTGATTTCTGTTATTATAAGGTTTATGATTTCTTTTCCAGAAGCTTATCGATTTTCGCAAGCATTTCTTTTGCGTTAGCATTATCAGATTGTAGTTCGAGTGACTTTTTATAATTTTCTTTTGAAATTTCGAACTGATTATTTCTAAAATAGCCATCAGCCAAACTATCAAATGCATTTCCGGATTTTGGATTTTCTATTGTGTTTAATTCTAAAACTTTGATGCCGTCATTTATTCTTCCGTGATCTATTAATGTATAACCAATAATGTTTAATCGGTACTCAAAATCCCAATCAGGATGACTTTTCTTTGTATCTAGATAATTTTGCTTTGCTTCTTCGATATTTAATTTTAAAAAGTTCTGATTGATTTTTTCACCGGCGAGATAATATTCATCGGTTAAGGATTTATCTACAATTGATGCCACATGATTGATTACCTGACTTTGAACATATAAATTAGAATATTTATGCCCGTTTGCTAAAAATATAATCGTCAATTTATTATCAGGAAATTTTCTAAATGCCGTTTCGTTTCCTCCTGTAAAACCATACGAAAGAATTTTATTTACCGGAACGATTTCCCAGCCGTAAGCAAAACGATCTGTATTGTTCGCAAATGTAAAAGGCTTCCACATCGAATATTTAGTTTCTTTATTAAGATAAACATCTTTATCGAGGTTTTCGTTCCATCGTAGAAAGTTTTGTAAAGTAATGTTTAAACCATTGGCAGAATGGGCATCATATCCAAAGTTTGAAGTGCTTCTTACATATTTCTTAGTTTCGATATTATAATTATATCTGGGAACACTATTAGGTCTGTTTTCTCCAAAATCCGAAGAAAAATAAATACCCGATTGTATTGCCGGAAACTGATTTTGCAAAATGTAATCCTCAAAAGTTAAACCGGTAATTTTCTCCATGATTTTGGTTAGAAATAAATAATTGGTTTGGTTATAACTGTATTCATTTCCAGTAACGAATTCCATTGGTTTTTTAGCTAAAATCGACATTTTTTCATCAAAAGGCATCGTAATCTTTATGTCTTCGAACCTAATAATATTAGGCAAACCAGAAGAATGTGACAAAAGGTTTTTGACTTGTATCTTTTGCCATTGATTAGGAAGATTGTCAATGTATTTAGAAATAGGATCTTCTAATGATAATTTCCCTTTTTCAATAAGTTGAAAAACACCAATATTAGTAATAAGCTTAGTGGTTGAGAAGAGTTTAAAAGCAGTGTTTTTATCCACTGCTTTATTTTCTTCCAGAACGGCTTTCCCAAAATATTTCTCATAAATAACTTTGCCGTCTTTTACAACGCCCAATGCAACTCCGGGAATTTCATTGATTGCTATTACTTCTTTAATATAATTGTCAATTTTTTGTTCGGTTAATTGATCTTCACTTTTTTGACTAAACGTTAAATTAAAAACGAGTAGGAGTGACAGAATAAAAAATGAGTTTTTCATGTATATTTTTTGGGCTTGATGAATTAAGATCTTTTATTCTCTTTTTCTATTCTTTTTAGTTCTCTTTCATGAAGCTTCATATCTTTCTCTTGCAGTTTCATGTCTCTTTCCTGCAGTTTTATATCTCTCTCCTTTTGTTTAATGTCTTTTTCGCGTTGTCTCATGTCAATTTCATGTTGTTTCATGTTAATTTCAAATTGTTCCATGTTCGCTTCGTATGTTTTAGAATCTTTTCCATACTTCTTTTCAATGTCGAGATTAAATTTATCCATAGCAAGTTCATATTTAGCCATTTCTTTCTCGTAAATAGCTTCTCTTTGCGACATCAATTTTTCTACTTGCTTTTCGTACTCTGCCATTTGTGGCTCAATAACGGCCATTTTTTTCTCAAATTCAGCCATTTCTTTTTCAAACTTGGCCATTGCAGCTTTATCTTTATAATTTGCCGGAGCTACAGGAGCTTTGGGCATTTTAAAATTAGCGTTAGGCGCTTGCGGCATTGGTCCGGCAGGAAACGCAGGAGGAGATGGAGGCGTAGGAGGGGTTACAGCTCCCGCAGAAACATTTGAGTTATTCTTTTCATTTACTTCTGCAACGTGATTTCCGGCAACCATTGGTTTTTCAATAGAATCACCGGAAACAATACCTATTTTTTTAGAGCCATTGTTTTCTGTTGTAATTGCTATTCCACTGTCATGTATAGGTTCATCACCGTCGATTTCTAAAGTTTGCACATTTTCTGTACCTTTTGCAATCTCAACTTTAATGGCGATTAACTCATTTTTAGTGTTTCTTTTTACATTAGAAACTACAACATCAATATTGTGTTGTTGTTTAAAGTCCTCAGCCATTTCTTTTAATTGCTGATCAGTTGTATTTTTTTGAATTTTAAAAACATAAGACGGGTCTTGTTTCTCAGTAACTTTCTTAACTTCTTTTCGTTCTTTTTCCTGTGCGATTGTATTAATTTGAAATAAAAGCACAAAAGCCACAAGTGCCGGAATTATAGCGTAATACTTCCAGTAATTTCTCTTTTTTGATTGATTTTTGTTTAACATGACAATTCGTTTTTTGATTAATGATTGATAAAAATGATTGGTAATGGCAACACAACTTTCATGTGTTGTAATTTTTAAAAGCGTGTATTGGTACGCTTTTTTGTCGGATATTTTTTTGGCCGCTTCGCTATCTGCAATGAATTCAAGATTTTGCAGAATTGCTTTTTTATACAGCCAGATTATTGGATTGAACCAAAAGAGTACACAAAAAACTCTCGATATAAGGACATCTACAGTATGATTTTGATCGCTGTGTACTTTTTCGTGTTCAATTATATTTTCTAATTCTGATGGCGTAAACATTGATGAGTTGTAAACGATATAATCAAAATAAGAAAACGGAGCAATGTCTTCGTTAATATCTACAAATTTAAAATCAGCTTGTTGTTGTACTTTCTTACCCTTTAAAACAGTATTTAAACTATAAAAGTCAATGGCGAACTTTATTACTAAAGCTATAAAACCAATGATGTAAATAGCCAGCAGTATATAATTCCAATTAAGATCAAAAGATTCATTTTCAATATGATGAGAAATTGGAAATTGAGAATACTTTAAATCCGAAACAGCGCTAAAATTTTCATTTGCTACCGAAACTTCAACAGGAGCAGGCTCGATCCAGACAACTTTAGTGTAGACCAAAAAAGGTAAAGCTACTGAAGTGATTAGTCCAGCCAATAAAAACCATCTGCTGCTGGTAAAAAAGGTTTCTTTGCGCAATAAAAAATAATAAGCGCAATAAAATAGTATTAGTAACCCGCTGGATTTTGCGATAAAGGTGAAAAGTACTTCCATAACGATTATTTTACTTCTTGTGGAGTTTCGATCATAGCTAAGATCTCGCGTAATTCTGCAGCCGAAATTTTTTCTTCTTTAGCAAAAAATGAAACCATGTTTTTATACGAACTATTAAAATAGTTGTCAATTGCCGTATTCATATACTTTTTGCTATAAGCTTCGAGCGTAATTACAGGATGATATTGATGTGTGTTTCCAAAAGCATTGTGACCTACAAAACCTTTTTCTTCAAGATTGCGAACAATTGTCGAAAGCGTGTTATAATGTGGCTGGTCTTCAGTAATCTCTGCTTGTATTTCTTTTACGAATGCTTTTTTAAGCTTCCATAAAATATGCATGATTTCTTCTTCTTTATTGGTTAACTTTTGCATGATTTTTAGTTTTTTACGCAATTAGAAACTATTCTTTTTTAGTTTCTATTACAATTACTCCGTTTTTACCTTCTTCACCATATTTTTTTGAAGCCTCAGGACCTTTAAAAACATTCATTGACTGGATATTAAGTTTCTGAAGATCTTCTGTACTTTTATTTGAGGTAATTACAATACCATCGACAATTATTAATGGTTCTGATTTTTGTGCATTTTCTGAAGACACTGTTATGACAGTTCCGTTTTTAACGTCACTATTTATAGTGTAGTTATAAGAATTAGCTGCATCAGCGCTTAGAATATTTGTACTAGTACCTGAACTAGTATTTTTATCATTAATATGATTAGTTTTAGCATTTTTGTCAGTATTAGTATTGCTGTTGGTATTTTGATTTATTGTAATTGATTTACTGGTTCTTTGCTCTTTATTTGTTTCGTCTCCAGTTTGAAAACCTACTTTTTTCTTTCCATCTTTGTCTGTTGTAACAATTATTCCGAAATCTTTGATAGGTTTAGTTCCTCCCGTTTGAATAGATTTTGATTGTTGATCACCACTTTTGACATCAATTATAATTGAAGTCAGATCACTCTGGGCATTTCTTTTTATATCAGAGACTTCAAAGTCAATATTGTGTATTGATTTTAATTTCTCTTTTATATCCTTTAATTCTGCATCTGTACTATTCTTTTTAATTTTATATACATCTACAGAATTGATTTCTCCCGAAAGATCTTTTATAACCTGTTGTTTTTCTTTTGCAATTACTTCAACCTGAAATAAAAGTACAAAAGCTGCAAGTGCCGGAAGTATCACATAGAACTTCCAGGAATTTCTCTTTTTTGATTGTTTTTTGTTTAACATAATGATTCGTTTTTTGATTAATGATTGATAAAAATGATTGGTAATGGCAACACAATTTTCATGTGTTGTTATTTTTAAAAGTGTGTATTGATACACTTTTTTGTCGGATATTTTTTGCGCAGCTTCGTTATCTGCAATAAATTCAAGATTTTGCAAAATGGCTTTTTTGTACAGCCAAATAACAGGGTTGAACCAAAATAAAACACAAAATACTCTTGATACTAAAACATCTATTGTATGATTTTGCTCGCTGTGTACTTTTTCATGTTCCAGGATACTTTCTAACTCTGATTCGCTGTACAGTGATGAGTTGTACACGATATAATCAAAGTAGGAGAAAGGAGCAATATTTTCGTTGATGTCTACAAATTTAAAATCAGCTTGTTGCTTTACTTTTTTGCCTTTTAGTACCGTATTTAAACTATAAAAATCAAAGGCAAATTTTATTACTAAGGCCAGAAAACCAAGGACATAAACAGCTAGTAAAGTCAAATTCCAATCGACTGTGAAAGATGTGGCTTCGTTAATTTGTGGTGCATTAATTTGAAAATTATCAGCCAAAAGTGGACTAGGATTAACCCAAACTGTTTTTGTATAAACTATAAAAGGCAAGACAATAGAAGTAACTAATCCAGCCAATAAAAACCATCTGTTGCTGCTAAAAAAAGTTTCTTTGCGCAGTAAAAAATAATAAGCACAATAAAACAATACTATCAATCCGCTTGATTTTGCGATAAATGTGAAAAGTGTTTCCATAATATTTATTTATCTTTTTTTGGAGTTTCAGTAACGGACCAGGGTTTTAATTATTTTCTCGTGGTAATAACAATAACGCCATTTTTTCCTTTTTCTCCATATTTTGCAATTGCTTCAGCGCCTTTATAGATTTCCATTTTTTTGATGTCTAATGAATCTAAATCACTCATACTTTTGTCGGTCACGATTACTCCGTCAACAATTATTAATTGTTTCGCCTTACCATCTGATTTTATAGTGGTTGATATTTCGCTAGTACTTTTGATAGTTGGATGTCCTCTGTAAACTCTTTTTTCGTTTCCATCTTTGTCTGTTGGAGTTTTGGTAGTGATTTCTATCACGCCGTTTTTTCCGTCCGACCCATATTTTTCCGTTGCTTTTTGTCCTTTCAAAACATTCATACTGCTTATTTTGTTAGGATCAATATCATTCATATCAAAATCAGGACTGGTAAGTTTACCGTTAATATAAACAATAGGCTTTTCCTGTTGGCCTGAAATTGTTACAACGTTTGTTGTTGTTTTAGAGTCATTACTATTGGTTACCGTTTTTGTCGTAATTTCAACTGTATTTCCTTTGGTATTTACATCAACACTCTCAATTGTGTTTTGATCCAGATCTGATACTTCTTTTTGGTTTGATTTTACACCGTTAATATAAACTTCTTTGTCACTAATTTTAATTGGTTTCGTAAGATGTTTAGTAATGATTTTGATGGTTGTTTTGCCTGATTTTTTCGAAACATCCATACTCTCGATTTCTTTAGAATCTAAATTATTTAGTTCCGCCTCAGTCGCTTTTTCGCCATTAATAAAGATCTCTTTTTCTCCGGTTAATGCCGAATTGTTTAAAGCTTTTATATTGTTATTGGTAATGGCAGTTTCATCAGTTTTAAAATCAACTGTTAGTTTTCCGTTTTCAAGTGTAGAGATAACGATAGCAAAAGCTTTGATGGCATTATTTCCTTCTACCTCCATTTGCCTGGCAATTTCATTTCCTTTTTTTAATTCTACTTTTATAGCGATTAGTTCGTTTTTTGAATTTCTTTCTAAATCTGAAAAAGAAGCTGTAATGTCAAAATTTTCCTTCAGCGTTTTTACTTTTTGATTGAATTCCTCGTCTGTAGTTGTTTTCGTGATTTTAAAAACATCAATTCCTTCTGTATTGCTTTTTACAGTTACCAACTGAGGTTTTTCATGCGCAACAGTCTCAATTTGAAATAAAAGAACAAACGCAACAAGTGCCGGAACTACAACACAAAACTTCCAGGAATTTCGTTTTTTTGATTGATTTTTGTTTAACATAACGATTCGTTTTTTGATTAATGATTGATAAAAATGATTGGTGATGGCAACACAATTTTCATGTGTTGTTATTTTTAAAAGGGTGTATTGATATGATCTTCTATCAGTTATTCTTTGTGCAGCAACTTTATCTGCAATAAATTCAAGATTTTGGGTAATTGCTTTTTTGTAAAGCCACACAAACGGATTGAACCAGAAAAGAATACAGAATACTCTTGAAATAAGTACATCGAAAGTATGATTTTGCTCGCTATGCACTTTTTCGTGCTCAATGATATTCTCTAATTCTACAGTAGTATACATTGATGAATTGTAAACGATATAATCGAAATAAGAGAATGGCGCAATATTTTCTGTAGTATCAATGAATTTAAAGTCAGCTTGTTGTGATAATTTTTTTCCTTTTAAAACGGAATTTAAGCTTCTAAAATCCATTAAAAATTTGAATACAAAAATCATGAAACCTATACTGTATAGAACAAGGAATACATAGTTCCAATTTATTTGAAAAGATTCCTCTATAGGCTGAGTGACATTGATTTGGGAAAGATTCAAATTTATCATTGGAGTAGGGTCAACCCATACCTCTTTGGTGTAAACCAAAAATGGCAATACAATAGAAGTAATTAGCCCAGCCAATAAAAACCATCTGTTACTAGTAAAAAAAGTCTCTTTGCGCAGTAAAAAATAATACGCACAATAAAACAAAACTAATAGTCCACAGGATTTTGCGATAAATATGAAAAATGCCTCCATAATAATTATTTTTCTTCTTTTGGATTTTCGATCATAGCTAAGATTTCACGTAATTCTGCTGCCGAAATTTTTTCTTCTTTGGCAAAAAACGAAACCATATTTTTATACGAACTATTAAAATAGTTGTCGATTGCAGTCTTCATATACTTTTTGCTATAAGCTTCTAAAGTAACTATTGGATAATATTGATGCGTATTTCCAAATGCATTATGGCCCACAAAACCTTTTTCTTCAAGATTGCGCACAATCGTAGAAAGCGTGTTGTAATGTGGTTGATCTTCAGTAATCTCTGCTTGTATTTCTTTTACGAATGCTTTTTTAAGTTTCCATAAAATTTGCATGATTTCCTCTTCCTTGTTGGTTAACTTTTGCATGTTTTTTAATTTTAATTCAAACCTACAACTATTTTTCTAGTTACACAACTATAAAAATAGTTATTTAACTAAAAAAGAAGTTTAATTGTTTTTAAATAATATAAGCGTATCCATAATTGTATGATTTTTAGATTAAAATGGAGGATGAAAATTTTACCGCAAAGAGCGCAAAGTTTTTTATATCTAAAGTGTGATTTTATTAAATAAAAAAGTTCGCAAAGCTTTGTGTTGAAAAAGCTTTGCGAACTTTATGTTTATAAAAATATCACCTTAAAATAACTTAGCGAACTTTGCGTAAATCTTAGCGCCCTTTGCGGTAAAATTATTGAATCAGACTTTCTCGTCGATTAAAGCATTCCTAATCCAGAAACAACAAAGCGTTGCAAAAACTCCTATACAAGCCATAAAAAGCCAGTTGATTTGATAGCCTAATCTGGAAATAATTTCAAAACCAACTTTTGAGCTAATAATATGTGCCAAACTAAAACTCATGGTATATAATGCCATATAGCGGCCTTCCTGACCTTTTGGAGCTCTGCTTAAAGCAAAAGCATTCGAAAACGGAAACGTTAGAATTTCGCCAATCGAAATACAAATCATGCTGATAACGAGAATTCCGGCCCAGACATTTATTAATAATAAAAAGAAACTGAGTGACATTATAAAAGATCCAAGAATGATAATCCTGATTTTGGGAAACCCTTTTCTCTCCATAAAACCAACTGTTGGCATTTCCAGCGCAAAGATTAAAAGTCCGTTTAAGGTCATTAATAATCCGGTTTGAAACTCGCTTAAGCCAAATTTTTCATTATGATATAAAGGCAAAGTGGTAAAAAGCTGAAAGAAAATCATAGCCGTAACAAAGCTTACAAACAAGAAAACCCAAAAGATTTTATCATGAAAAACCGATTTTATTGCTGCTGCACTTTCAGCTTTGTCTTCATGAATCACTTTTTTCTTTTCTTTAACCAATAAAGCAAAAATCGAAATTGATATAATACACGAAGCTCCATCAATCCAGAACAAACCTGAATATCCAATTCCCATAATAATCAAACCTCCTAACGCAGGACCGGCAGCAAAACCAAGATTTACTGCTAAACGAACTAAAGTCAAGGCTCTTGTTCTGTTTTCTGGTTTGGCATAAGCGCCCAACGAAACAAACATTGCCGGACGAAACATATCTGCAATGGTCATTAAAACAAACATGGCAATGCATAAAGTCCAAAATGTGGTGATATATTGTATAAAGAAAAGTGAGACTCCGCTCGTAAATAAACTAAAAATCATGATTTTGTAAAAACCAATTTTATCTGATAATTTTCCGCCCAGCCAGGATCCTAACATCGATCCTAAACCAAATGCCACCATAATCCATCCCACTTGATTGTAAGTAAACTGAAGATCTTCTTTTAAATATTTTGATAAAAAAGGAAGCACCATCGTTCCCGCACGATTGATAAAAGTGACAATTGTAAGTATCCAAATTTCTCTTGAAAATCCTTTAAAATTATTGATGTAGTGACTAAAAGCGGTCTTGAGCATTATAAATAAGTTATTTGCAACAAAGTTACGAAACTTTGTAGGGATCACAGGTTGCTGCTTTGTTACTTTTAAACTATTTTTGCTCAAAATTTCAAAGATGAAAAACGGTATTGCTTTTTTAATATTACTGATTGTGAATTTCTGTTTTGGCCAAAATAAATTTGATCAAAAAGAAGCTGAAAAATTTCATAAGACGATTAATGGCGAATACGCTGATCCTAAAACTAGTCCGTTGATGGCAGAAGATTTAAAGACTTTTAAAACTTTAGATTTTTATCCTATAAACAGTAAGTATTTTGTGAATGCGAAATTCGAAAAAGCACAAAACGAAAAAGTTTTCGAAATGAAAACCACAGGAACAAGAACGCCAAAATACATTAAATACGGAACTTTATATTTTACTATAGACGGAGTTGCGCTTAAACTAAATGTTTATAGAAATATAGAACTTTCGAAAACCAAAGAATACAAAGATCATTTGTTTCTGCCTTTTTCAGATTTGACTTCCGGAAAAGAAAGTTATATAGGAGGAAGATATATCGATTTGAAAATTCCGAAAGGAAATACAATCGCGGTCGATTTTAATCAGGCTTATAATCCGTATTGTGCTTATAATCATAAATATTCTTGTCCGCTTGTTCCTTTAGAAAATGATTTGAATGTCGAAATAAAAGCGGGAGTTAAAACATTTCATTAATGGAATTCTTTAATTTTCATACCCATCAATTTACGAATCAATCGAATGTATTGGAGTTGGTCAATCAGTATCCGAATGAATTTGATGACTCGATCCCGTTTTATTCCATCGGGATTCATCCGTGGTATATTAAGGAAGATCAAATTGAGGAATATTTGAAAATTATCGAAGAAAAATTACAGACTCAAAATTGCCTGGCGATTGGTGAATGTGGTTTAGACAAACGCATTGAAATTCCGTTTGAGCAGCAAATTATAGTTTTTGAAAAACAATTGGCTTTGGCCGAAAAATATAAAAAACCGGTTGTGATACATTGCGTAGCTGCTTTTCAGGAAGTAATTGCGATTAAAAAGAAAATGAAAATATCGGTTCCGATGATTATTCATGGTTTTTCGAAAAATAACCAAATCGCCACTCAGTTGATTGCAGCAGGATTTTATCTTTCATTTGGAAAATATCTATTGAGAAATCCAGATTTAAAGACTGTTTTTGAAAAGATTCCGAATGATCGCTTTTTTCTGGAAACAGATACAATCGAAGAAGGAATTCAGCAGGTTTATAATGTAGCATCAGAATATAAAAACATAACAATCAAAGAATTGCAAGGGATTATCTCAAGTAATTTTTATAATGTTTTTCAGGACAAGAACCTGAAAACATAAAACAATTTAAACTAAAAAAACAATAATTTAAGATATGGCAGAGTGGACAGAAAGAGCCGAGCTTTTATTTACAAAAGAAGGATTACAAAATTTACAAAACTCAAATGTTTTGGTAGTGGGTTTAGGTGGAGTAGGATCATTTGCAGCTGAGTTTTTGGCGAGAGCAGGAGTGGGGAATATGACAATTGTAGACGGAGATGTAGTAGATATTACAAACATCAACAGACAATTACCAGCTTTGCATTCTACTGTTGGACAACCTAAAATTACAATCGTAGGAGATCGTTTAATGGATATTAATCCGGAATTGAAACTTACGCGTGTGCAGGAATTTTTATCTCCTGAAAGAGCTTTTGAGATCGTTTCTCCAGAGTTTGATTATGTTTTGGATTGTATCGACAGCATTACGCCAAAATTGAACCTAATTATTGCAGCCAAACGCAAAAGAGTAAAAATCATTAGTAGTATGGGCGCTGGAGGAAAAATGCTGGCTGCTAAAGTAAAAGTGACAGATATTTCTAAAACCATTAACTGCTACTTTTCTAAAACGATCAGAAAACGCCTGAAAGCAGAAAAAATAAACAAACTAAAAGTAGTTTTCTCCTCTGAAATTCAAGACGAAAAAAGCTTAAAATTAACCGACGGAAAAAACTTTAAAAAGTCATTTTACGGAACCAACAGTTATATGCCGGGTTTATTCGGTTTATACGTAGCTGAAACCGTGATCAGACATTTGCTTAAGAAAGAGTAACGAAGATACTAAGAGACTAAGGTTCTAAGTTGCTAAGTTTTAAAATCAAAAAAAACTTAGAGCCTTAGTATCTCAGAACCTTAGTACCTTAAAAAAAAACCTTAGTAACTTTAAAAGAATGATAAAAACAGTAATTTTCGATATGGATGGTGTAATTGTAGACACAGAACCCGTTCATCGTTATGCCTACTACAAGCAATTTTCAGAATTAGATATTACAGTAACCGAAGAAATGTATACTTCGTTTACCGGATTTTCGACTAGAAATACGTTTCAGACTCTAAAAGGATTTTTTCCAACAATAGAGCATGAAGTCGAAGATTTAATACAAAGAAAAAGAAGTATCTTTAATGATGCTTTTGATACCAAAGAAGATTTGTATCTTTTAGAAGGTGTAGAGGATCTTATTAAAGATTTATATGCCAGCGGAATACAATTGATTTTGGCTTCATCGGCTTCAAAAGTTACGATTGATCGCGTTTTTACCAGATTCAGTCTGCACCAGTATTTTACGGATATTGTTAGCGGAGAAGATTTTCCGCAATCAAAACCAAATCCAGCTATTTTTATTCATGCGGCTTCGTTATCGAAAGCCCCAAAAGAAGAATGTATTATTATCGAAGACAGTACAAATGGTGTAAAGGCAGCAAAAGCGGCCGGAATATATTGTGTAGGATATAACAGTCATCATTCTAAATTACAGGATTTGTCAGATGCTGATATCATTATCAACCATTTTAATGAATTAAACGCTCAAAAAATATCACAGTTAAAGGGCTGAATTATAGAAAATTTAACATTTGTTCGGTAATTGAATTTGTAAATTTGAACAAAACAAAATAAACTCAAACAATGAAAAAACTACTTATTGCATTGGCCATAGTTTTGGCTCCTTTTGCTACAGAGGCACAAATAAAAACTCCGCAAGCGAGTCCTAAAGGATATATCAAACAAACAGTTGGATTAACTGATGTTGAAGTTACTTATTCAAGACCAGGTGCCAGAGGCAGAGCGGTTTTTGGAAATTTAGTTCCGTTTGGTAAATTATGGAGAACCGGTGCAAACGAAAATACGATCATTAATTTTAGTGATGATGTAGTAATTGATGGTAAAACATTAAAAAAAGGAAAATATGCAATATATACCATTCCTAAAATCGAAAGCTGGGAAGTGATTTTTTACCTTTCTACAGACAACTGGGGATTGCCAGAAAACTGGAACGATGCTTATGTTGCTTTAAGAACTACTGTAAAAGAAGACGCTTTACCAACTTCGCTTGAGACGTTTACAATTGGAATCAATGGTCTTGATCCTAATTTTGGATACCTTGATATGGCTTGGGAAAACTCTCATGTAGCGTTAAAATTTGAAGTTCCTACAGCTAAAATTGCTACAGCAAGTATCGAAAAAACTTTAGGCGGACCAAGTGCAAATGATTATTTTGCTGCTGCAACTTATTTATTCCAATCAAACGGAAACATAGAAACAGCACGAACTTATATCGATAAGTCATTAGATATGAGTAACGAAAAACCATATTTTATCTTAAGATTAAAATCACAAATCCAGGCTAAACAAGGAGATAAAAAAGGAGCGGTAGAAACTGCAAAAGCTTCTCTTGCTGCTGCTGAAGCTGCTAACAATCAGGATTACGTAAAATTAAACAAAGATAGTATCGCAGAGTGGAGCAGATAATACTTTAAATTCCAAGATCTTAAAAAATTCAAATTCCAAAGCTTTTATAAGTTTTAGAATTTGGATTTTTTTTTGAGTTTAATTATTGCAGATCTTGAAACTTTGGCAAAGATAAAAACGCAACATACTCCGCAAAGAAACCCCAATCTTGTGAATTTCGACGAAGGAGAAATCTTCGCAAGAAACTCTACAAAGATTAGTTGTTTAGTATCCAGAAATTCTTCTTCGTAAAGAGGGCAAAATTGTAGTAATAAATAGAAATAATAATTAAATAGACAGACTTGTCTGTTTGTAAAAATAATTATTTACATTTGCATATCTTAAATGATTATCAAATGCTGCCAAAAGAACGAATTTTAGATACCGTTTCAGTTTTATTCCATAAACAGGGATACAATGCCACGGGTATCAATCAGATTATTGAAGAAGCAAAAGTGGCGAAAGCGAGTTTTTACCAGCACTTTAAGTCAAAAGAAGATTTATGTGTGGCTTTTTTGAATGAAAGGCATTCTTTTTGGTTCAATGCCTTAGAAAACTTCACTTTAGCAGAAAAAGAAATGAAGTCAAAAGTTTTGGCTTCGTTCGATTTTTTAATTGATATGAATCAGAAAGAGCATTTTAGAGGTTGTAGTTTTCTGAATATACTTTCAGAAATCCCTTCAGATAATGTAAAAATTCTCAGTGTAATTCAAAGCCATAAATTCGATCTCCGGAATTATTTTAAAAGTATGATCAATGACGAGATTCTCGCAGATCATATTTATTTACTTTTTGAAAGCTGTATTATCGAAAGTCAGTTATTCAAATCCAATCAATTGATCGAGCAATCAAAAAAAATCATTCAAACCTTAATTGCATAAAAAATGGAACAAAAATTACCGTTGCCACCTTTCACATATGAAACAGCAATACAAAAAATTCAGTTAGCAGAAGATGCCTGGAACAGTCAGGATTCCGAAAGAGTTTCAAAAGCGTATACGCTAGACAGCGAATGGAGAAACAGAGATCAGTTTGTAAACGGAAGGGAAGAAATAGTACGTTTTCTAACTCAAAAATGGCAAAAAGAACAAAACTATAAACTTAAAAAAGAATATTGGGCGCATACCGAAAACCGAATAGCCGTTCGATTTGAATATGAATATCAAAATCTTCAGGGAGAATGGTTTAGAGCTTACGGAAATGAAAATTGGGAATTTGATGCAAATGGTCTTATGCAAAAAAGATTTGCGAGTATAAACGATCTCGCGATTAACGAAGAAGACAGAAAGCTGAAATAAAATGAGTTAGTTCATACTTGGCGGTTCAGGAATTTTGATGCTTCGCTTGATTTTCTTTACAATTAAAAGATAAAAAGTGATGCCGCCCAAAATAATAAGTAAAGCAATCTGCAGCTGCCCAAGGCTATTATTTTTGCTATACATAGCATTTGCGCTCGCCAATTTAGCTTTTCCTTCCTGAATCTGGATATTCGATAATGATTCTAAAGTCAATAAGGCGTCATGGCTTAAACTGGCAATTTTACTCCAATTTTTGCTTGCAACCTGTTTGTTTATTTCCTTGCATGAAATCAAAAAAGTATCAAAATACTGTTTTTCTTTATTCGTTAAAACGGTTTTAGCATACAAATCATCAATATTATGAATCACATCTAACGTGTGAATGATTTCATCTTTTTTAGTAGTATCGCTTAAGTCGAGTTTTTCAGCCTCGGCTTTTATAAAGTGAAGTTCTTTAGAATATTGAAAAATATAATGCGCCACCACCAATCGATCCTTATAAATCGCATTAATGTTTTCGTTTACATTTTTGGAATTTTGAAGTGTATTAAAATTCCCTAACAAAATGATCAGCATCACAATAAGTAAAATAAAAGCAGCTTTTGTTTTATTGCTATATTTTTTTAAATCCTTCATGATTGTGAGTTTTGGTTTCTCAAAGATATAGTTTTTGAGGTAGAATCAAAATATTTGAGTTTTTGCTCAAAGTTTGTCATTTCGACGAAGGAGAAATCTCCGCCAGTAACTCCGTAACGAAAATCCAATCTTCGTCGAGCTTCTTACGAAGATTTCTCCTTCGTCGAAATGACAAAAATACGTATACTGGGATTATAATTAGGCTGTTATAAATATATTCCGAGCAGAATATTCACTTTAATTAGAATTTTCAGGAGCTATTTCCAGCTATCCGCTTGTATCTTTTCCTTGCTAAAGGAGCAAGAAAAAGGATACCGCTTCTATCTGGGCTAGGGAATTCGGTTTTACAAGAAAAATTATCTAAGAGAGTTTTGTTTTATCAATTGCATTGTTTGTGCATTTACAATATCAGCACTTCGTCTTAAAAATTCAGGACTAGTACATTCAGCATAACTAATGTAAACAATATGATGATCATCTTCAAGATTTTTATTTTTTTCCTGTGCTGTTAAGAAACTATCCATGCCGGAAATTAAATATACAGGATTTCCTTCCTGAAAAAGCTGTGTTGCAATTCCTTGCAATCTTTGTTCAGCAACAAGTTTTATTTCCTCATCTTTGTAAGATAATAGCATCATACAATACGCAAGAGAACAGGGTTTCGTTTCTTTAAAAGCAGGATACTTTTCTAAAATTTCAGCTCCTTGATTCAAATTTTCAAAACACTTTGTGTAAAGCTGAGCAGAAATTGAATGATCTTCAGTTTCTATACTCTCGTCAACGTTTTGACTTTTAGCATTCAAACTTAAAAGTAGCATTATGAGAGATAGAATTTTTTGAACCATAGTTTTAAAAGTTAATTTTAGAAAGGAGTAGCTTCAACCCTTTTTTTATACTTATTGCCTTCGATAATCCATAATATTACATATCCTCCGGCGCCATCACTATTTAATGCCTGAATGTATAAAATATTATTTGCTTCATCGTAATTCGCTTCTGATAGCTCCAGATTGGGCTCAAATAAGTTTTTTAGTGCACTCGCAGGAATTTCTATTTTCTCGTTTTTTATTTGTACTTCAATAGCTTTATATTCTCTCTTCGGGATGCCGCCATCAGTTCCAAATGCATCCAGATTGTCAACTTTAATAATAATATCTGAATTTTGATCAAGGAACTTAAATTTATGATTTGCTTTGATAAATTTGGTTTCGGTAAATTCAATTTTAATATTTTTATCTGCCAGAATTGCTTTTCCGTTACTATTGGATTTTAAAGGAATCTTTTTGAAATTGCTTATTTCTTTTATCTTATCCTTGTAGATATAACCATGTAAATATTTTCCATTTTTTTGATAATCTACATTGGCCCAATTTCCTTGAGGCTCATAATAATAGACCACAAAACCATTATCAAGTTTATCTGTAATATTATTGGCTATTTTGGCTGAACTTCGAACATTTACATATCCGTCTTTATCATTTACTAGTGCAAATTGAGAGAAGCAAAAGTTGCAATTTAATATTAAAAATAAGTAGAAAGCTTTTTTCATTTTTTGTCTCTATATTGAATTCATCAGGTAATATTTATATAGCAAAACATCATAATTTTACTACTTATTCTGATTTCTTTTCCGAATGAAAAAAAGCATCAGGGTAAAAAATAAAGCAACCAGAAAAACATAAAACCTAAGATTGATACTCGTTGTTCCGCCTTCATTATCCCAGGGCGCACCTAATGTAATTGTAGTTAGAATTGCTTCAACAAAACCAATAAGTATTCTGCCAAAAATTCCACTTATTCCTTCTCCACAATCTTTACAAATAGAGAATCCATAAATAAATCCGGTTACTGGAAACGAAAGCAAAACACCTATAATAGCAGAAGTAAATAAATTTCTTTTATCTGTTATCTTCTTTTCCATGAATTGAATTTTGCTTTAATTTTTGTAAAATAAATAATTGAAGTAAATTGCTTTTTTTTAAGCCAAAATTTTTCGCCCTCTTTATAACCTATTGGGAATGTAGGACCTTTAATACCAAAAGGGCCGCCTAATTGATTATCATTATAATAAAACTCTTCTTCATTATCACTATATCTTCCAGCGCAAAGAAGATTAAAAGTTGTACTTTTTTTACTTGATTTAAGGACACTTATATCGATCCAACGGGAATTTTATTCTTTCGATAGAGTAGATCAACAACCTCATTATCAGTTAAATTTAGTTTTATAATTCCTTCATCTTCAGGATAAAAATCAAACTGATCAGCATTTCCGTAAATATTGGGTGGAGTAAAAATAACATTGTATTTGAAATCAGAAGTTAATTTATCCTTGACATAACGCTCTGCAAATTTTAGGGAAACCAAAGTGGCTCCTTGTAAACGAGATAGAAATTCTTGTTTTGTCATATGTAGATTTATACTTTAATTATTTGCCTAAATCATTTTGAAACTATTGCTTTTTTTACCAGTAATAAGAAAATTATAAAAGCTATATTAAGTACAGGAATGAAATTAAAAATAACAAAAGAGGGATTTGCATTTAAATCTCTCAATCTTCGTGTGGTAACTGCCTGCATGGGAACAAATGTAATTAGGATAATAAGACAGCTATAAAAAATGTTAAGAATTTTTCCATTATCTAGATTTACGTTCCGGTATAAATCTAATGCTAAAAGAGATAATAAAATATTCGCTAAGCAATAAACTCCATATTCAACTCTTCCTGATTTGGTTGTAAAGGATGAATAAAAAAATAGAATATTTCTTAAATTTTTCAAAGATTATCTCGTTTAATTTAAATTACTCCAAAACCACTTCATCAGATTCTTTTTCTCCTCTAAAAAAAGCAATCTGCATAAACAGCGCTAATATTATAGTCAAAATAGCTCCAATAAAATTCAGCCATAAATAGCCTAATTTTTCCTGACCGCTTGGGTGTATTGCAATCATAAAATAGTAGATCACAAAAATGGTAATCTGACTAATAATGGCACTAATAAACATCGCTTTTGCTTTTACACGACGCAGATAAAATCCAACTAAAAAGATTCCTAAAACAGTTCCGTAGAAAATAGAACCAATAATGTTAACCAGCTGAATTAAATTTTCGAACAAGGTTCCTACACAGGCAAATAATATCGCAACAACTCCCCAGAATAAAGTAAAAAATTTGGTCGCATTTAGATAATGTTTTTCAGATTTTACGGTTCTTAAATTTCGTTTATAAATATCAATTGCCGTTGTAGAAGCCAGAGCATTTAGTCCCGAAGCTGTTGATGACATTGCAGCGGAAAGAATTACAGCCAATAATAAACCAATAAGTCCTTTAGGCAAATAATTGAGGATAAAGTGGAAAAACACATAATCCTTATCGTTGGTTTCACTGGCAGGATCGGCTCTTGAAATGATTTCTTTGGCCCGATCACGCAAATCTTTTTCTTTGTTGGATAAAGTTACCAGTTCTTTTCGTAAAATTGGATTATCAAAATCCTGATTCAACTGGTCGATATACAATAAATTAATTACTTTTTTATCTTCTGAAAGTGTGACTAATTTTTTTTCTAAAGCATGATATTCTTCTTTATAAGCCGATTTTTCAATAACAATTTTATTATTCGGATTAAAATTTAACGGAACAGGATTGAATTGAAAAAATACAAAAACCATAACTCCCGTCAGCAGAATAAAAAACTGCATTGGCACTTTAAGAAGCCCGTTCATGATTAATCCCATTTGGCTTTCGCGAACTGATTTTCCGGATAAATAACGTCCAACCTGAGACTGGTCAGTTCCAAAATAGGCGAGGGCCAGAAAAAAACCACCGGTGATTCCGCTCCAGAAAGTATATTTTTCTTCAGGGTTAAAAGAGAAATCAACAATATTCATTTTATCATTGGCACCCGCAATATGCAGTGCGCTTGTAAAAGTCATATCGTTTGGCAAGTAATGCAAAATAAGGAAAAACGTAATAAACATTCCCGACATAATCACGAACATTTGCTGTTTCTGTGTTACGTTTACCGCTTTTGTTCCGCCTGAGAATGTATAAATGATTACGAGAACACCAATAATAATATTCATTAAAGTCAAATTCCAACCCAAAAGTGCAGACAGAATAATAGCAGGAGCATAAATCGTTAATCCGGTTCCTAAACCTCTCTGAACCAGAAATAATATAGCAGCAAGTGAACGTGTTTTAAGGTCAAATCGTTTTTCTAAAAATTCATAAGCCGTAAAGACTTTATTTTTATGGTATAAGGGAATAAAAGTGACACAAATTACGATCATGGCAATTGGCAATCCAAAATAGAATTGCACAAAACCCATTCCGTCATGATACGCTTGCCCCGGAGTGGATAAAAAGGTAATAGCGCTGGCTTGAGTTGCCATAACTGATAATCCAACGGTATACCAGGGAGTTTCGTTGTTGCCCAGAATAAAATCCTCTACGGTTTTACTTCCTCTGGTTTTCCAGGAGCCATAACCAACAATAAATAAAAGCGTTACAATAAGTACGATCCAATCAAATAGTTGCATAGGTTATGAGTATAATTGCATGATTAAGAAAAAAATCACAATGTAAATAGCATTGGCCACCAAAACATAGGTGTAGCTTTTTTTCCATTTTTTAGTTTTTTTAGCTTCCATATTTTGAATGTTTATTTCTTTATTTCTTGTTTAGGAGCTTCTACAGGCTGTTTTAGCGAAATCATGTTCGATAATAATCTATAGGCACCGGCAACACCTTCCGGTAATTCTCTAAAAAAGCTTAGACCGGTGTAAATATAGTATCCTTTTCCATAAGGCGCTACGAGTAAGGCACCGTTTTTAGGAGATTCGCCTTTATCATGCGACGATATAATGGGAGTAAAGGCAGGATCATACTGATCAGGATAATACAAACCTTGTTCTTGTGTCCAGCCTTCAAAATCTTTTGAACTGATTTTGTTAGGTGTATTCAAAATAGGATGATTTGGTGCCAGAAAAGTAACTTTAGCATTTTCTTCGGTCACACGATCATTTGAAATTTTTAGCGGATAAGGTGCAATCTGATCGGTTACGGTTTTGCCATACGTATTGTATTGTACGATCATATTTTTACCGCTTTTTACAAAATTGAAAAGTATATTTTGTTTGTTGGCCAAAGCATTTACAGTATTGTATGCACGAACTCCGGTAATAACGACATTAAACGAATCCAGTTTTTCAGGCGTGATTTCTTCCGGTTTAATAATCGTTACTTTATACCCCATCTGAGCCAGACTTTCAGGAACTTCGTCACCAGCACCCATGATATAAGCAATGGCGTCACCGTTTGTTTTTAAATCAATTCGAATACATTTCGATTCGGCCGGTTTTAAAACCATTTGTTTGGTTATATGGCTGTAATCAATAATAGTAAGATCCTTGTCAAAACGTTTATTATCAACAGTTGCAATACTTTTTGCAACGGCTTCTTCTGGATTTACCGGCGGGGTAACTTCAAAATAAAAAATCTGTTCGTTTCCTTTTTTCTCTAAAGCAAAAGGAATTTCTTTTGGAGAAATATTCCAGCTTTTAGGCAATTCTAATTGCAATTTTCCTTTAATGCCATCTTTTCCTGCACGTACTTTTACAGGAATCATTTTACTTTTTACAGATCCAAAAATTAGAACTTTCTCTAAAACCGAAGTAGTCACTTCCGGAACAATATCAAGAAAATTATACATTTCGCCTTTTACACCATCGTTGTATTTATACACAACGGTACGCTCAAACGGAATTTCGACACCATTTATCTTAACATTAAAAACAATTTTTACTTGTCTGATAATATCCGGAATACCAATGTTTTCCTGATTCGAAACCGTATACATTCCTACAGTTGCTTTTTCTTTTAGCCAGTAAGGTTGTGTATATTCGATATTGTTTGGAACCTGAATTTGTAAATTTATCTTTTGATCGTTATTATTTTTTAATGGAATATTCTGAGCTGTATTTTTATTATCCGGTAATGAAGTTACACTAACCAATTGCATATCAATAGGGGATCTGTTTATGGCTTCAAGACTTAATCTAATGGTACTTCCCGGAGTCGCTTCCTGTTCGCTGGCAACAGCTTCAAGATACAATCCTGAACAAGATGCGATTATGTTTTTGATTGCGGCAGATTTTAAAGATTTCCAGTGATCATCTTCTAAAGCTTCGATCATATTGTAAGCCTTAACTAAATCCGGAATACTGGCAGAAGGATTGCTGAAATCATATTTACTAATAATATTGGTAATCAAATCACCAACTGGTTTTCCGTTTTTAACACGATTCCATGAAGTATCAATTCCATCAAATAAATTGTCACGGTCTTTTGCATTATCACCGTTTATCAATTCTAAATATTCTGTTTCCTGACCACGTGCGCCAGTGCTTCCAAAACCTTGAGATTGGTGTCGGCTTCGGCTCAAAGCGGCAATTTCCTGATTCGATTTCCCGATTCCGTTATAATAAACTCCCGTTTCTAATTTGGTAAATTTTGATTTATTAGCAGCATCAAATTTTTCCTGACTGCCGTAAAACCACCACGACGGATTAAAAAACTGACGTTTTACCTGCCAGGGTTTTACATATTTTAATTGTTCAGGATATATTTTTGGATCGTTTGTAAGTTTAAAACTTTCGACACTTAACATTGCCGATGAAGTATGATGTCCGTGGGTTGTACCAGGAGATCGATGATCAAATCGATTGATGATTACGTCCGGTTGAAATTTTCGAATAGTCCAGACTACATCAGCCAGGACTTTATCTTTGTCCCAGATTTCTAAAGTTTCATCAGGATTTTTTGAGTAACCAAAATCATTGGCACGGGAGAAAAACTGTTCTCCACCGTCTATTTTTCTGGCTTCTATTAATTCCTGAGTTCTTATAACGCCAAGTAATTCGCGCAATTGCGGTCCAATTAAATTCTGACCTCCATCGCCGCGTGTTAATGATAAATAACCGGTTCTGGCATTCATTTCGTTTGCCATATAAGAAATTAAACGGGTATTTTCGTCGTCAGGATGGGCAGCCAAATACAAAACAGAACCTAAAAAATTCAGTTTTTTGATTTGATTGTAAATTTCGACAGAACTTGGTTTTTGTGGTTGTTGTGCAAAAGAAATGGAA
The DNA here is from genome assembly GCF_046825355.2 of Flavobacterium sp. C3NV. Lineage (NCBI taxonomy): Bacteria > Pseudomonadati > Bacteroidota > Flavobacteriia > Flavobacteriales > Flavobacteriaceae > Flavobacterium > Flavobacterium sp. C3NV. The sequence continues at coordinate 54,166 of NZ_JBKQBJ020000003.1, forward strand.
ATCCCTGTTAAAAAAATAAGAAGAATTTGGATCTGAATTTTTCGCATAGCGTAGTTAAATGGTTTGAAAGAGCTTCAAAAATACTAATTATATTTTTGAACAGTATTTAAATGAAATGTTAATGTTTGGTTATTGATTTCCTTTTTTAAGAAAATTGATCCAAAAAAAAGAGAGTATCATTAGTTTGATACTCTCTTAATATTTAAAATTGACTATTTAGTAAATTATCTTCTTCCGTGACCGCCGCCATGTCCGTGATCATCATCATCTCTGTCGTGTCTATCATGGTGTTTGTCGTGCTTGTCGTGGTTTCTGTTATCGTGACGTCTGTAATCTCTACGATCGTTACGACGATCATTATAACCATAAACCTCTCTTGGTCTGTAAGGTCTTTGTGGAGCACCGTGATATCCTTTATAGTATTTTACTCTGTGACGATCAAAATAAGTGTAAGGAGTTCTTCCGTGATAGTCGGTTAAAACTACTTTATAACCTCCGTATAAATCATAATTTCTGTATTGTCTTGGCAAGTAAGTGGTTCTCATCCATCTTCCTCCTCCAAAATAAATAAACTGCGAAGCTCTTACATCATAATACGCTTCAATATCCGGCAAGTAATAATATTCCATTTCGGCATATCCTGCAGGACCCCATGCAGGAGGCGATCCTATATTAACATTTATTGATACCTGAGCTTGTGTGGCGCTTGCAACCATCAGAAATAAACCTACGATTGCTATTTTTATTGTTTTCATTTTTTTTAGTTTTAATGTTAATGTTATTCCTGTTTAGGGATATTCATATACTGTGCCAAAAATGAAAACAAAATGTATTTGGTCGAATAAAAACAGCATTTTAACGAGTAATATTTCCTTAGTTATTTCGTAACGTTTTGATTTTTAAAATGTTTTATAAAATTTAAAATTTCAAAAAAAATAGCAAGAGAATTTCAATTATCGGTATTCAACAGCTCTTGGTTTGGCAAGCTCAAAGTTTTGCAGGCCATAATCAGTGGTTTCAAAAGTATTTGTTTTAAATACATTATCTCCCTGATAAGGAATAGTGGGGTAGTATGAAATTGAAAGCTGAAACGAACTAAATACTAAATAGTCATTACTGATCAATAATCCCAAAGTAATTTTTTGATATGCTTTATTTCTTCCCATTGCATCATTCGGACTTCCTAATACCGCAATCGAATAATTAAAAAACGGATTCATACGAAATCCCCAAAGCGCATAAGGAGAATAGGTTTGCGTCTGAATAGACAAAACCATTTTGTTTGTTCCGTATATAGCACTATTAAATCCTGCTAAACCATTTTGTTCATTGATATTCAATTGATCGCCAATAATATCTTCACGGTTTGCACCTATAACAAACTTAGGATTAACAAATTGTCTTAGTTTCCAATTGCCAATTTTATAAAGCTTTGTAAAATAATTGCTTTCGATCAAAAATGCCGTTTGATAGGTTTTAGATTGATGAAAGAAGGTTCCGGCTTCAAAATTCATACTCATAAATCCCCATTTGTAATAATTTCCAAACGAAAATTGCCCGCCAACATAAGGTCTCCAAAAGGTATTTTTATATTGATATCCAAAAGTAACTCCGTAAATCCTGCCTATAGGAACATCTTCGACCTGTCCGTTTCTAAAGAGATAGGTTTCTTTTATAAATTTACGTCTGTTAAGTCCAATTCCGGCAAAGATGAATTTTTCATCTGAATAAAAATTAGTCGGGTCATAAAGTAGAGAAGGACTTTCTTTATAGTTTAGATTAAGAAAGCGAGCGGAAGCTACCAAATTTGTTATTCCGTTTTCGTCTTCAAATACTTTAGAAGCATGTCCGACCCATAAATCCTGAAAATTATTCTTAAACGGCTGAAAAGCATACGAACTATCCGGTGCCTGCAATGAATCTCTTCTAAAATTTTGCCCTACATACACACCACCGGCCCATTTGGTAAGCGGAGAATAGAAAAGTCTTTCGATATTGATACTTTTAGTGTAATTATTGTCCAGATCCATGTTATAATGGAGTACTGCACCAATGTAGGTATTCTTGATATTTGGTACGGTATACGTAACATCATTACCGTTACTACCGTCATCAAAACGATTTGTAAAACGGTATTCGAGTTGTTGTCCGGATCCAAAAAAGTCTTTTTCTTTTACCCCGACAGAAACACGACTACTGGATATTGAAAATTTTGGAATTGTACTCCAGGAATCCAGAACACGAATCGTAACATCTACAGAATCAGATGCCACACCCGCTACTTTGTTCGTTACTCTTACCGCAGAAACATATCTTTGAGAACGTATTAAACGTTCCGATTCCTGTACTTTATAAGTGTCGTAAGGAGTATTTCTTTTGAATAATAATAAGTTATAAATCGCTATTTTCTTTGTTTTAAGATGCAATTTGTTACCGGTTCTTTCTCCCCAATTTCTCGGCATTTGAGTGGTATCGGTAATAGACTGCCCAAAAGGATCTAAAGTTACAATATTGATTTTTCTAATAATTTTACCATTAAAATTGGTCGTGTCATTTTGTACCAATATTGGTTCTTTCTTTTTGGTTTTAGCTGACCTGAATAATAATTTATGAAGTGTCTGTGTAAATTTATTTCTCTTAGAATAATTTTTAATTTTAGTATAAACCTCTGTACTGTCCTTTTTGCCGTTTGTATTTTTCTTTGTCTTATCAACCTGACCATAGGCACTTTGTAAACAAAAGCACAAGAGAATAAAAACTATTATTTTAGAGTTTATGGACATTAGATAATTAGACGGGCTTAAAAGTTATTTTTTGATATGAATATACTAAATTAATAAGAGTTTTTTGTAAAAACGAGATACTATTTAATTTTCTGCTTTTACTTTTCGAATTCTCCAGGTGAATTTTCTGGGCATATGATTGCCCATTAAATAACCCCAAGGTTCTAACGAATCGATTCTGTCGAATATAATCTTTAAAATTGCCAAAAGAGGAATCGCTAAAAACATGCCCGATATTCCTGCTGCGGCTCCCCCCACAATGATTCCCATGATCGAAACAAAAGCATTAATTTCGACTTTAGAATTAATAATTAAAGGAACCAATAAGTTATTGTCTATCAGTTGAACAATTATATTGACAATTAAGATTCCTAAGATTATTGAAGTATCTGCAGATCCTGTTAAAGAGGCCAAAACGGTGATAATACCTGCAATTAAGATACCTATATATGGAATAAGATTAAGAATTCCGGTGATCAGTCCCAATAAAATAAAATATTTGATCCCGATGATCCAAAGTCCTAAAGCGGTTAATACTGATACGACTATCATCTCTAAAATCAGGCTCACAATGTAGTTATTAATAGAAACTTTAATTTGCGATAAAATATCTTTTAATCTCGAATGATCTTCTTTATTTACGAGTTTTGCTAAGAACAAAATAAAATGATCTTTATATAATAAGAATAAAAACGTATAAATAGGGATAATGGTGCAATCTACAAGAAGATCAGTTATCGATACTAATGCAGAACCTATAGTTGCTTTTCCGTTTTGTACGGAATCTTTTGCAACAGTATCAATATATTTTTTTTGCTCTCCAATGCTTACATGAAAATTGTCTTTTACAAATTTATGAATGTCAGTTATAAAAGCGTTTGCATTCTTTTTTATCGTGTCAAAATCATTCGCAATATCGCTTACCTGATAAGATATAAAGATCAATATCCCTACAATAAAGGCAGCAAAAATTAAAATACAGCATGCTGCGGCAAGATGCCTTGGAAATTTTAATCTTGTATGCAAAAAGGTAAAAACAGGAACTAATAATACGGAGAATAAAAAGGCCATTAAGACTGGGGTAATAATGTCTTTTCCGGCGCAAAAAATAAAAGCAAAAGATATAAAGCTAACTAATATAAAAGCAAGTTTAGCATAAAACGGTAATTTTATGGTGCGAATCATTGTATTTTGGTGATTTAGTAAAAAACTAGAATTTGGTAAAACAAATATTATATTTTAATTCAAAAATATCGTTTTAGCTTTTCCCTAATAGTTTATAAAATTCCCATTATGAATATTTTTTTACCACCACAAATTGCACGAATTAGTTCTTATTTTCTTTTGCCATTGATTACAATGATTTTAAGGATTTTTGAAAAATTTGATCTAAAAGTTTTTTTGCCACGAATTACACAAATTAGCACAAATTTTCTTTTTTTACTTTCGATAGCAATAGGGATAAAATGATTTGAAGGATAGCTTTGCGGACTTCTCCTGAAATTTTCAGCTCAAATAACTTTGTGAACTTTGTGAAAAAACTTTGCGGGCTCTGCGGTAAAAATTTAGCAAGGATTAAAATGATTTGAAGCATTTTTTAAAATCTGCACTATCTGCTAAATCTGCGAGAACTTTTTTACCACAAATTACACAAATTAGCACAAATTTTATTTTGATTATTCCGACAGCTATTGGAATAAAATGATTTGAAGGATAGCTTTTCGAACTTCATCTAAATTTCAGCTCAAATAACATTGCGAACCTTGCGAAAAAACTTTGCGGACTCTGCGGTAAAATTTTAGCAAATATTTAAAAAGTTATCTGACTAAATCTCTTTAATCAAAAAACTCTTTTTCTTCGTAATGTGCCGGCATGATTGAGATACCTTTTTGAAGTAATAAATTGTTTGGGAAGATAATTTTCTCGCCTTCCTTTGTTTTTAGGTTCACATGAAAAGCGCTAATATCTTCAATTTCAGCTTCTATAGGGAAATCTTTATCGTGAATTTTGATTGTATCTCCAATTCTGAAAGGAAATGAGAAGAATAAAATCATTCCCGAAGTTATATTACTCAAAATCGACCATTGCGCAAACATAGCCACTCCAATTACGGTTGCAATTGAAGAAACAGTTATAAAAATGTCTTTGGTCTCAACTCCCCAAATTACAATCAAGCTAATCGTAACCAATATATTCATCAGAATATGAATGTATTTGATTACCAGATTAGTTCGGTGTTCTAATAGGTGACTTGTACTGGCGTAACGACGAATTAATTTTGCAATAATTACCCTTAACGCTACTAAAGCGAAAAGGATAATTATGGTACTGAAAATTTCCTGACTATATTCTTTAAAAGAAAACATAAATATTTTTTTTACACTAAAGTACTCAAATATTCGTAAACTTTAGCTGTTGGTAAGCCCATAACATTGGTATAAGAACCTTCTACTTTTGCAACTGCCATAAAACCAAACCATTCCTGAATACCATAAGCTCCTGCTTTATCATAAGGTTTGTAGTTTTCGATATAATATAAAATCGCTTCGTCTGACAAATCTTTGAAAGTTACTTTCGTTACGTCATTTATTACAGTAGAAGTAAAGCTGGTTCTAAAACATACCGATGTAAAAACTTCATGAGTGTCGTTTGACATCGATTTGATCATTTCAAAAGCTTCCTGAGCATTTTTTGGTTTCCCTAAAGCTTTATCCTTATGCCAGACAATGGTATCGCTGGTGATCAGGATTTCATTTTCATTTAGTTCTCCATCAAATGCACTTGCTTTTAATGCCGCCAAATAATCTGTGATTTCAACTGCTTTTAATTCAGGAGGATAAATTTCTTCAATTTCTTTTAATCTTATTTCGAAATCAAGATCCAGATCCTTAAAAAACTGTTGTCTGCGTGGTGAGCCTGAAGCCAGGATTAAAGTATATTTTTTTAGTTTTTCTTTAAGCATTGTACTTGATATTTAAGGTAATAATTAGAATGGATAAAATTCCGAAGAATAAAATGAGTTTTAAAACTGTACTCAAATGGTGATAATCTTTCTTAGATTTTGCTGAAACTATTTTTACAATAAAGTATAAAAGCGGCGCCAGAACAAAAGCAAAAGCATAAAATGTCGCGATTAAAAGATTATTCTGAAAAAAATAAATATTGATATAAAGCAAACATAATATAAAAGCTATTACAGCAAAACCAACAGCAATTTTTGCAGCACGACTAATTCCTATTGCAATAGGTAAGGTATTCATTCCTTGATTGTAATCGCCATTTACATCTTCGATATCTTTAACGATTTCCCTAATAAAATTAATCATAAAAGCAAACAAAGCATAATCTGTCAGTATCGAAAAAAAGCTAGCCATTTGCGCCTGATTCTCACCATTAGTTGCTGGAAAAAGATCAAAAACGCCAATGATTAAGACACTTGCCGAAAGCAATAATGCTACAACAAAATTGCCTAAAATCATGATTTGTTTTAAGGTTGTAGCATAGAAGTAAAGCAACGACGCAATTAAAATAAACAGCGAAGCAAAACCAGGTCTCAAAATGATATTTGATAAAATAAAACCAAGAGCAACACCTGTAATATTAAGCGCTACATAAATATTATAGCCAGCGGTTTCTGAGATTCCTTTACCAATAACAACATCCTCAGGTTTATTGATAGTGTCTGTAGCAACATCATATATGTTATTAATCACATAACCAGCTGCAGCCAATAAAACGGTACTCAAAACCAATAATCCGTATTGCCAATCATTCAGGGCTAATGGAATATCCTGCTGTTTTAAAAAAGCATAACGGAATAACACCTGCATAAAAGCAAGCAGCAGTAGGTTCTTATATCGAATGAGTTTGAGGAATTTCATTTTTTTTAAGGTTCTGAGTGGCTAAGGTTCTAAGGGACTAAGTTTTTTTTTAAAAGTTGCAAAGGTTCAAAGGGGCAGAGGGGCAAAGGTTTTTTTAGGTTTTCTTTGTTTCAGGTTAATTACGATGCTTTTCGTCATTTCAAACCTGAAACCTGAAACAATTGTTACTGAGACTGTGACTGAGACTGTTACTGAGACTGTTACTGAGACTGTGACTGAGACTGTGACTGAGACTGAAAACTAATCATGTTGCCCATTAAAATATTCCATCCATTTTCCCTGCACTTTCATTACCTGTTCGATAACATCTCTTGCAGCGCCTTTTCCGCCTTTTACGTGCGACACATAACGGCAAATATTCTTGATTTCAGGACTTGCATCCTGAGGACAGGTTGGCAAACCTACTAATTTCATAACATGAAAATCAGGAATATCGTCACCCATGTACAATACTTGTTCAGGTTTAATGTTATAGGTTTCAGTATATTCTTTAAAAGTGGCTACTTTATCAGGAGCTCCTAAATGAATGTCTTTGATGCCAAGATTACGTAAACGAACACGAACGCCTTCATTGCTTCCGCCAGAAATAATACAAACGTTATAACCACTTTCTACAGCTGCTTTCATAGCATAACCGTCACGAATATTCATCGTGCGGAGTATTTCTCCTTCATTGGTTACAAAAACCGAACTGTCTGTAAGTACGCCATCAACATCAAAAACAAAAGTAGTGATGTCGTTCATTATTTCTTTAAAGTGCTTGTCTATCATCTTGAATAGATTGTGTTATAAGTTTATAGATGTTTTTTTGATTTTCACTGGTTAAATACGCCAAATGCGCATCAATTGTAACCAAATCATTTCGTTTTGCCGGTCCTGTTTGCGCGTCGCCAGGATTTAGAGTATTAATTTTTTCTGCAGTTTCCTGTATCAATGGTTTTAAAATTTCGAAAGGAACCTGATGTTCCTCACAAATTTCCTGCCCCATATGATATAAATGATTCGTGAAATTATTGACAAAAACAGCCGCAACATGCAATGCTTTTCTTTGGTCTGAATTAATGGCAAAAACAGCATTCGAAATACTTTTGGCAACGGTTTCTAAAACACGAAAGTCGAAAGTATTTTCAGCTTCTAGACAAAGCGGAATGATAGAAAAATCAATCTCTTTGTTTTTAGAAAATGTCTGAAGCGGGTAGAAAACACCTTTTCTGTTTTTTGTATCCAGAACATCAAGAGAAGCCGCACCGGAAGTATGAACAACGATTCGGTTTTGAAAAGGCAATTGTTTAGAAACATCAGCAATAGCCTTGTCTGAAACGGCAATAATATACAAATCGCTTTCCTGCAATTCTTCGAAATCGCTGGTAATTTTATCAAATTCAATAAGCGAACTTAAGGCTTCCTTTTTTCTTGCATATACCTGTACAATTTCTACAAGTTCACTTTTGGTGAAAGCTTTTATCAAATGTTGAGCAACATTTCCTGAACCAATTATTGTTATTCGAATCATAGCGCAAAATTAGCATTATTTTTTTTAAACATACTTTATTTCATTTTTTTGATAAAAGAAATGCCAGTCTTATTTTAAGACCAAATATTATATTAATTTTAACCCGAAATAAACTATATTTAAGATCATATGAAACGAAATTTTTTATTACTAGGACTGTTACTTGCAATGTGTGTACCAATAAATGCTCAAAATTTATTTCCAACAAATGGTAATGTTGGTATTGGTACAGCTACACCATCGGCATTTTTAGAAATCTATTCTCCTACTATTACAATTGGTAGAAATGACACCCAGAAATGGTCATCCAGAAATCCTGAATATTATCTTAAATTGCAAACTATCTGGAATGAAAACGGAATCAATCAAGAATTTATTCAAAGGTTTAACGGGATTGATTACACATCATTATCTTTTTTTTATGGTAACGTAGGAATTGGTACTTCGACTCCCGATTCAAAACTTGCAGTAAATGGCACAATTCATTCAAAAGAAGTAAAAGTTGATATGAATGGCTGGCCAGATTATGTATTCAATAAAGAATATAATTTACCAACACTTGCTGAAGTTGAAAAACATATTAATGAGAAAGGACATTTAGAAAACATACCAAGGGAAGAAGAAGTTCTAAAAAATGGTATTAATCTTGGTGAAATGAACGCTAAACTTTTACAAAAAATAGAGGAAATGACTCTTTATATGATTGAGATGAAAAACGAGAATATTGAAATAAAGAATAAACAATCTGAATTAGAAAATGAAATTAACCAACTTAAAAGTAAATTAAAATAATGAAAAAAAGTATCATAATTATTGCTGTATTTTTAATTGCAACGATTTCGTTTTCTCAACAAATCAATGATGGATTCGCGCCAATTATTAATGATTTTACTATCCCTCTAAAATCGGGAATATACAATGGTCTAAATGCAAACGGACAGTCTCCAGATACGAGTGAATGGCAGCATTTGCTAGTAATGAGGCACCCTAATCAAAACACTAATCATCAATTGCAAATTAGCTCTTCATTTTCAGTAAATGATCGTTTGTTTTTCCGAAAAATGGCAGGAGGACTAGCTGTATTAAATCCTTCATGGATAGAACTTGCAACTCGTGGTGCGAATAGTTTTAGTGGAAATCAAACTATTGATGGAGATGTAGTTATAGGCGCAAATAATAATGTAGCAAAGTTAACTATTCAAGCCAGCCCTGATGGCTTTCCGACACCATTAAAAGCTATAAGTATCAATGGTCCAAATTCACCAGAAAACGCTAATTCTGCTAGGGATATAAGCTGGGATTTTGCTGCGGCAGGCTCAGCTGCCATAAGAAGTTATAGAGGAAATAATTATGATACTTATTTACAATTTCTAACCAATCCAAATTCAACAAGTGGAAATGTACCACAAATTCGTTTGCATATAAATGGTGATGGTAATGTTGGTATTGGTAAAATAGACCCAACCAATAAACTAGACGTAAACGGCACAATCCATTCAAAAGAAGTAAAAGTTGATATGCTTGGATGGTCAGATTTTGTTTTCAAAAAAGAGTATAATTTACCAACACTTGCAGATGTTGAAAAACATATCAATGAAAAAGGACATTTAGAAAACATTCCAAGCGAAGAAGAAGTTTTGAAAAACGGTATTAATTTAGGAGAAATGAATGCTAAACTTTTGCAGAAAATAGAGGAAATGACTCTTTACATGATTGAGATGAAAAAATAAACAATCTAAACTTGAAAATGAACTTTACCAACTTAAAACAAAATTAAAGCAATGAAAAAAATAACTATTATACTTACGATTTTATTCGTTACAACAGTATCATTCTCTCAACAAATTGGAGACGGTTTAGCACCTGGTATTGATAATTTTAGCACTCCTCTAAATTCCGGGTTATATAGTGGAATAAATGCTATAGGTGGAATTCCTGATACAAGTCATATTTGGAGTCACCTGTTTGTGATTAGACACGGAAATCCCAATAATCATTTTCAATTACAAATTGCTTCATCATATGTAGAAAATGAAAGATTGTTTTTTAGAAAATTGGCTGGGACTTCCAATTCAGCTTGGGTAGAATTAGCAACGAGAGGAACTAATAGTTTTACTGGAAATCAAATTATTGGCGGAAACGTAGGAATCGGCACCTTAGATATAACTTCTCAACTTTCCGTTGGTTATAATCACGGAATTTTATTATCAATAGGTAATTTAACTTGGGCTAAAAAATCTGTTATTGAAACTGGGTGGCATTCAGAAGCGGGAGACTTTACGGATTTAAAAGTTGCAGGTTACGGAAATAATGATGCCTATCTTAGAATTGTTAGGGGGGGAAATATTGGTATTGGGACAATAAACCCAAAGAATAAACTAGACGTAAACGGCACAATCCATTCAAAAGAAGTTAAAGTTGACATGCTTGGATGGTCAGATTTTGTTTTCAAAAAAGAGTATAATCTACCAACACTGGCAGACGTTGAAAAGCATATCAACGAAAAAGGACATTTGGAAAATATTCCAAGTGAAAGAGAGGTATTAAAAAACGGAATTAATTTAGGAGAAATGAATGCCAAGTTATTACAAAAAATAGAAGAACTTACCTTATACATGATTGAGATTAAAAAGGAGAATGTTGAAATGAAAAACAGATTATTAAAACTTGAAAAAAAATAAAGTAATGAAAAAACACACAATATTATTTATTACGTTGTTCTTAACAACAATAGGGTCAGCTCAACAAATTGGAGATGGTTTAGCAGCACCTTATCTTTCTGATTTTTCAGATTTATTGAAATCAGGAGTTTATGGAGGGTATGGGACAACTTTAAGTAAAGTGCCAGATAATAGCGCTGATTGGAATCACTTATTTGTTATAAGACACGCTAACACTGCTAATAATCATCAATTACAAATTGCATCTTCATTTGCAGAAAATGATAGACTTTTTTTCAGGAAAATTGCCGGAAATCTATCACGTATAGATCCTTCGTGGATAGAGCTTGCTACAAGAGGAGCAAATAGCTTTGTTGGAGATCAAACTATTGGTGGAAACTTGGGAATTGGCACCATCAAACCAAATTCAAGATTAGATTTAGGATCTGGTTATGGAGTTAATGGAGCTAAATTGCTAATTTACAATGATGATACAACATCCGAATTGTCAGGTACAAAATGTGGGTTTTATATGGATAATTTTGCATCAAATAATTTAAATTTAGTTTTTCCTGAGGCTACATCTTATCCAGGATTATTTACAATTTCAGCAAAAAATACCTCGGAGACAATTTTAAAACCATATTTCTCAATTGCTGGTTTAACAGGTAATATTGGGATCGGAGTCACACACCCAAATAATAAACTAGACGTCAACGGCACAATCCATTCAAAAGAAGTTAAAGTAGATATGATTGGTTGGTCTGATTTTGTTTTCAAGAAAACATATAGTTTACCAACACTTGCAGATGTTGAAAAACATATTAATGAAAAAGGGCATTTAGAAAATATACCAAGCGAAGAGGAAGTTTTGAAAAACGGAATTAATCTTGGTGAAATGAACGTTAAACTTTTACAAAAAATAGAGGAATTGACGCTTTACATGATAGAGATGAAAAAGGAAAATGTAGAAATGAAAAAGGAGAATACTGAAATAAAAAATAAACAAATACAATTAGAAAACACAGTTAAAGAACTTAAAAATAAATTAAAATAATGAAAAAGATAGCTATAATAATTTTAAACCTATTTACAATATCAAACTCATTTTCACAACAAATTGGTGATGGTTATGCGCCTGGTATTAGTGATTACACAATACCTCTTACATCAGGAGTCTATGGCGGTTTAAATGCTATAGGCGGCATTCCTGATACTAACTATAGTTGGAATCATATATTTGTAATTAGACATGGAAATCAAAATAATAATCACCAATTACAAATAGCTTCTTCGTTTGTAGAAAACGATAGATTATTCTTTAGAAAAATAGCTGGTGATTTAAATCCTAAAAATCCTGCATGGACAGAAATCGCAACGAGAGGTACTAATACTTTTAATGGAGATCAAATTGTAAATGCCAAAATTGGTATTGGTATCCAGCCAACAGCCTATTTAGAAATTTATACACCTATACTTGCAAAAGGAATTTATGATTCACAAAAATGGAATTCGGGTAATTCCAACTACAATCTTAAATTACAAACAATTTGGAGTGATAATGGAATTTGGCATGAGTTTATTCAGAAGTACAATAATATAGATTATAAGTCACTTGTTTTTTATGGAGGAAATGTAGGCATCGACACTTCAACCCCTGATTCTAAATTAACTGTAAATGGCACAATTCATTCTAAAGAAGTAAAAGTTGACATGCTTGGTTGGCCAGATTTTGTTTTCAAAAAAGAGTATAATCTACCAACACTTGCAGAGGTTGAAAAGCATATTAATGAAAAAGGACATTTAGAAAATATACCAACCGAAGAGGAAGTTTTAAAGAACGGTATTAATTTAGGAGAGATGAATACTAAACTTTTACAAAAAATAGAGGAGCTTACATTATATTCAATAGAACAAGCAAAAGAAATAAAGGTACTAAAAGAAGAAAACAAATCATTTAAAAACCTGTCAGAAAGACTTTCTGTAATTGAACAAAAGATTAATTAGCATTATTTTTTTTAAAGAAAATAGCCAAAACAGAGTTTAGCCACAGATTGCACTTATTAAAATGATTTTAATAGTGCATTATTTTGTTAACGATATGCAAACGTTAGTATATAAAGGGATATTTTATCAATTTGAGTTTTTTAAAACCATAAAAAACAGTTTCGTTACGATGAAAATAGTTTAACCCTTTTGGGTTGCGGGCTAGTAGTCACTTTTACAATAAATGCAGCTCTATTAGATTTGTAAAGTTAAGCGTACATTTTTGTGAATTTGACGTAAATAGCTATCTTATTTTTGGTTTTTATTAACAAACTTCAAATATTGGAACTCAACATTTTTAAGTACTTTTGTGCCACTTTTATACAATGTAATTCCTCAAAAATGGATAAAAAAATATTCTCTTTTTTGTTTTCTACACGATTAATGTCTGTTCTTTTTTTAACATTTGCTATTGCAATGGGTGTTGGTACTTTTATCGAAAGTAAATACAATACAGACACAGCCCGAATTCTAATTTATAATACATGGTGGTTTGAAGCAATAATGGTCTTCTTTTTGATCAACTTCTTCGGAAATATCAAACGTTACCAATTGCATAAAAAAGAAAAATGGGCAACGCTTATACTTCATCTTGCTTTTATTTTTATTCTTATAGGAGCTTTTATTACACGTTATATTAGTTACGAAGGTATGATGCCCATTCGTGAAGGCGCTGCCGAAAACCAAATCTATTCAGACAAAACATTCTTAACTGTTTTTGCAGACGGAGAATACAAAGGCGAAATGAAACGCAGAGTTTTTGATAAAGCTTTATTGTTCTCGCCTGTAACGAATAACAATTTTACACTTTCTGGTAAATTCGACGAAACTCCTTTTGAAGTGACTTACGTGAACTATATCATGGGAGCAAAAGAAACGATAAAACCTTCAACCAGCGGAACTTTGTACCTTAAATTAGTCGAAGCAGGAGCAGGTGGGCGTGAAGAACATTTCCTGAAAGAAGGAGAAGTTCAAAACATTCATAATGTATTATTTGCATTGAATAAACCTACCGAAGGCGCAATCAACATCAATACCCAAGGTGAAAAATATACCATTCAAACTCCTTTTGAAGGAGAGTTTATGCGAATGGCAGATAAATTAAAAGGAGCTGTAACCAAAGATAATGTTCAGCCACTTATGATGCGTTCCTTATATAGTATTGGCGATATCCGAATCGTTTTTCCGGATCCTGCTGTACGAGGAGTTGTTGATTACGAATCGGATAATGATTTTAAAGCAAAATCCCATCATGATGCCTTGATTGTAAAAGTAAAAGCCGATGGTCAGGAAAAAGAAGTTCGTCTTTTAGGTTCTAAAGGTAGCATAGGAGAGCCTCAAACTGTAAAAATTGGTAAAATCGAATACAGTTTATTCTACGGAAGTAAAGCCTATGTATTACCATTTAAAATAAAATTAAACGATTTTATCGCCACAAAATATCCTGGAACAGAGAAAAGTTATTCGGCTTTCGAAAGTAAAGTAACCGTTCAGGATTCTACAGAAACATTTGATGCCAGAATTTTTATGAATAATGTTTTAGACCACAAAGGATATAGATTTTTTCAATCTTCATTCGATCCGGACGAAAAAGGAACTGTATTATCTGTAAACCACGATTTCTGGGGAACCTCTATTACTTATTTTGGATATTTTATGTTATACTTTGGTCTAATGGCTATTATGTTTACTAAACATTCTCGTTTTGCTGATCTAAAACGTAAACTAGACAATGTAAAAAAGAAAAAATTAATTACCATTTTGGTTTTAATGCTAAGTTTCGCTGGTTTTGCTCAGGCACCACATGTTCATACGCCTGGCGACGGTCACGAACACAATCATAATCATGCACCCGCAGATCCTAACGATCATGCCAATCACGTAACTGCAGCACCAAGCCAGAAACAAATAGATTCGTTACTGACGATTTATAAAGCTCCGGTAGCACACGCCGCTAAATTCGGACGTTTGATTATTCAGGATGCCGGTGGTAGAATGAAACCTATTAATACTTTCTCATCTGAATTGTTGAGAAAAGTAAGTCAGAGTGACACTTATAACGGAATGAATTCGGATCAGGTATTCTTGTCAATGACACAATACGCTCAGGTTTGGATCCAGGTTCCGCTTATTTATCTTAATACAAAAGATGATAGTATTCGTAAAATCATTGGTGTAGACAGAAAAGCAAAACTAGCCCCATTTGTAAAATTCTTTGACGAAAACGGAAATTATAAATTATCTCCTTATTTAGATGCGGCATACAAAGCAGCAAATCCAAATAGTTTTGAAAAAGATTTTATTGAAACAGATAAAAAAGTAAATTTAATGGAATCTGCCTTAAGCGGAAGTATCCTGAAAATTTTCCCAATCCCGAATGATCCAAACAACAAATGGATTTCGTATTTAGAAATTCAGAATGCAGGATTAAAAGGAATGGATTCTACGTATGTAAAACAAATTTTACCTTTATATTTTAGCGCTTTAAACAACGGATCGATTTCTAAAAACTTTGATACAGCAGATCATTTGGTCGAAAGTATAGATGGTTTTCAAAAGAAATTTGGAAGTAAAGTACGTCCAAGCGATAAAAAAATAGATCTTGAAATAGCGTATAACGAGTACAATATTTTACCAAAAATGTTCTATTGGTATTCGCTTGCCGGAATCTTCATGTTGATTTTTACACTTTTCAGTATATTTTTCGATAAAAAGTTTTTACGAATCACTGTAAACGGTTTTCATATATTAATAGGAGTCATATTTGCATTTCATACCGTCGCATTAATCGCCCGTTGGTACATTTCAGGTCACGCACCGTGGAGTAACGCTTACGAAGCAATTGTATATGTCGCGTGGGCAACCATGTTCTTCGGACTTGCTTTCGACCGAAAATCAAAACTTACCGTTGCATCAGCAGCCTTCGTAACATCGATGATTTTTATGGCTGCAAATGCCAACTGGATCGATCCTGAAATTGCAAACCTTCAGCCAGTACTTAACTCATATTGGTTAATGATTCACGTAGCAGTAATCGTTGCAAGTTATGGTCCGTTTGCCTTAGGGATGATTCTTGGTTTTGTTGGATTAATTCTAATTTTCTTTACCAACGAAAAGAACAAGGCAAAAATGGATTTAAACATCAAAGAAATTACTTATATCAACGAAATGGCCTTAACCATTGGTCTGATCATGCTATCAATTGGTAACTTCCTTGGAGGGCAATGGGCCAACGAAAGCTGGGGACGCTACTGGGGATGGGATCCAAAAGAAACTTGGGCTTTAATCTCGATTATGGTTTATGCCTTCGTAATTCACGCTCGATTTGTTCCTTCATTAAGAGGACAATGGTTCTTTAATTTAATGAGTATGTTTGCTTTCATTTCAATTTTGTTTACCTATTACGGAGTAAACTTTCACTTAGTAGGTCTACACTCATACGCAAGCGGAGAAGCACATTCATTAAGCTGGATCTGGTATTCATTAGGAACAATTTCCCTTATCGGAATTCTGACATATCCAAAATACCGCAAGTATTATAAAAAGAAAAAATAATAAATAAGGTATTTTATTAATTCACAAAAAAGGTTCAACCATTAAAAGTTGAACCTTTTTTTATGTTATATCAAAAGATATATTTCGAAATTTCAATCTAATATTCTTAGATAAGTTGAAGGTTTAGGAGCTATTTCCTGCTATACGTTTCAATCTTTTGTGGCGAACCCCGCCACAAAAGGATTTCCACTTCTATCAGGGCTAGGAACTTCGGTTTCATAATACTTGCATTCAAAAACAAAGAAGAAATGCAAAAACTATAAAATTGTAAATCAAGCCATGAATCAGCTCAATCACAAATATAAATACCAGCTTTTAAACATAGCCAGCGGTTTCAACCGTTGGTACGCAATATATGATACGCAATTAAATCTACATAATAAAGGATGTATAATATATACGATACATTGTAACGATCAAACCCAAGGTTTCAACCTTGAGCTATAAACAAAGAATAAAACTCAAAAAACTTAGCATCTTAGTATCTCAGCAACTTAGCAACTCAGACCCTCAGACCCTTAGTATCTCAGCACCTTAGCATCTTAGTAAGCACCTTAGCAACTCAGACCCTCAGACCCTTAGATCAAAACACTTTCTTCTTAAACCAGAAAGCCACATTCACCAAAGCAATCAAAGCAGGAACTTCAACCAAAGGACCTATAACGCCGGCAAAAGCCTGTCCGCTATTAATGCCAAAAACACCAATAGCAACCGCAATCGCCAATTCGAAATTATTGCCTGTAGCCGTAAAAGCAATCGAAGTACTTTTAGAATAATCGGCACCAAAATATTTTCCCGTAAAAAAGCTAATGACAAACATTAATCCAAAATAAATCGTTAAGGGAACTGCGATTCGAACAACATCCATCGGAATCTGAACAATCAATTCCCCTTTAAGACTAAACATAAGAACAATAGTAAACAATAAAGCAATCAAAGTAACAGGAGAAATAAACGGAATGTATTTATGCATAAACCATTCTTGGCCTTTGAGTTTTATCAAACCAAACCGAGTAATAATTCCCAAAGCAAACGGAATCCCTAAATAAATCCCAACACTTTCGGCAATTTCAATTACACTAATATTAACGTTAAAGCCTGTATATCCAAAATAAGGAGGTAAAACCGTTATAAAAATATACGCATAAACACTATAAAGCAAAACCTGAAAAATACTGTTTAAAGCAATTAATCCGGCGGCATATTCGCGGTTTCCATCGGCAAGATCATTCCAAACGACAACCATAGCAATGCAGCGCGCCAACCCAATTAGGATTAATCCAATCATGTATTCAGGAAAATCTTTTAAGAATAACAATGCTAAAACGAACATCAAAACAGGACCAACAATCCAATTTAAGAATAGGGAAGCGCCAAGAACTTTTGTGTTTTTAAAAACTTCTCCTATTTTAGTATAATTGACTTTAGCAAGTGGAGGATACATCATCAAAATCAAACCAATAGCCAACGGAATATTAGTACTTCCGTTAGAAAACGAATTGATGACATTTCCGCTTGACGGAAAAAAATATCCAACAGCAATACCAACAGCCATAGCCAGAAAAATCCAAAGCGTTAAAAACCGATCCAGAAAACTTAGCTTTTTTCTTCCCGCAACGGGATGACAATGATCTGTAGACATTTTATTTTTTTATTTGAGAGAAAACATAAAACATTTCAGTCGCGATTTGCACACTTCTTTCATTGTATTTCTCTGATTGTTGCTCCGTATTATCAAAAGCTTTTGGATCATCATAAGTTACGGCAATTCTTTTCTCGGCTCCTGCAATAAAAGGACAACCGCCATCTGCCTGTGAGCAAGTCATGATGGCTGCAAATTCATTTTCAGGATTAAAATCATCATCATAAGTTTTAGAAAAACCTATAATTGGAGCTTGATTTCCTGCAAATTTTATAGTATAAACAGGATTGTTATTTTCTGATAACTTCCTGATTTTAAAACCTGATTGTACTAATGTTTCGGCAACTTTAGGATATAAAGCAGTTGCCTCAGTTCCACCGGAATAGCAAAAAACATTTTGAATTCCGTAATAATAGGCAGCCGTTTGCGCCCAAACCTGAGCCAAATGGCTTCGTCTGGAATTATGCGTGCAAATTAGATTCAATCTTATTTCCTGATGATGATCAGACTTTTGCTGAACAAAATCAATAAGAGGCTGCAGGATTTCTTTACGATCTTTAGAAAGTGAAGCAAAATCAAAAGAATGAACTAAAGATTGAATTTCGGGGAATAATATATTATGATTTGACATTTTTCAAGCTTTTAGATTTAACAACAACTTCCACCAGGCGTACAAGAATTGCCTTCATCTGTACTTAATTGGGTCAGTTTAAGTTTTGGTTTTTCTGACGGAATCCCACATTGATCCTGAGCTAAACAAGCTGTAGTTTTATTTAACAGTAAAAAATCTTTTCCATTAAAATCTAAATCATATTTGCCAATAGTAGTATTTTGATATTCAACTTCGATTTCAAAATCTCCAATTCCTAAAACTTTTTCTGAAAGTTCTATGATATGAATCAATTTTTGAGGTTTTAAACGATGCTCATAATCATTGGCATCCCAAAGCTGAAAATTCACGACAGTTTCTTGACGAACCACTCCGCCGCAATCAATAAAGTTTTTGGTAATCAAACCTACTTCGGTTACGTGAAAATATTCCGGAACAAATTTTCCGTCAGGCAATTCAAAATTCACAGCTTCGACAGTAGTAAGTATTTTTTTAATTTCTGAAAGTTTCATAATAATTTGATTTAATAGTTTAACAACATTCGTTTTTTCTTTTTTCTAAATGAAGGTTTATCTGATTGAAGAAAACTTTTATTTTCTCGAAACCCACTTCGTTAATACAATAACAAATGGCATTTCCTTCGATGTTTCCTTTTATCAATCCGGCGTTTTTTAATTCTTTCAAATGCTGAGAAACCGTTGGTTGAGAAAGAGGCAATTCATTTACGATATCACCGCAAATGCATTTATTGACCTTCATTAAGTATTGAATAATAGCTATTCGTGCAGGATGACCTAAAGCTTTTGTTAAAATAGCCAATTCGTTTTGTTCATCTGTAAAATGATCTGTTTTAGTAGCTCCCATCGTTATATTTTTATATTGCAATATTACGATATAGATTGAAATAAAAAAAGAAAATTGTTTATTATTTTCTTTTTTAGGGATTTATGATTAAAGTCTTCCTGTCATCACAAGCACAATAGCTGTTACGATTAAAAAACAAACCAGAAAAATAACATGACTTACTATAGACAACAAGAATGCTTTTGTTTTTGATATTTTATTAAAGAACTGGATATTGGTCCAGAAAATTAATATAACACCTATTATATACATTAAATTCAAAATCTGTTGCATATAAGGCGTTCCGTTGAAATACAGTAACAATGGAAATATTAAAATTTGAGCAAATAGCCTTTGTGAAGCTTTGAATGTATTGAGGACAAAAAGTTCGAAAAAATTATAGCCTTGTTTTCTAAAAACAATATAGGTTCCAATGGTATACAAGGGTATAGTAGCAATGGTTGTCCAGGCAAAGTGCGTAGCATTCCATTCATTAAAATCATTTAGATTTAAATCAGCTTCGTTAACCTTAAACAAATTGAGGTGATAATAGTGGTATAAAAAACCGTAAAATGCAGCCAAAACAGTCACCAAAGACAAGGGTTTGAAATGTCTGACGCGTTTTCCTTCGATAAATTCACGAATAGAATGTCCGGGCCTTGTAAATAGTTGTTTTATAGAATAAGGAATTCCCGCATCAAAATGAAACAAACTGTGCTGGATATCATGCCATAAATAATGCGCGTTTATTTTATGTGTATCCGCTGGCTGACCGCAATTATTGCAGTAATTTCCAGTATAATGTTGCTGACAGTTTTTACAGGTTATTTCCATTGCATTTGGTATTTTAATCTTTATTTGTAATATTCATATTCGTATTTATAAACGCGTTGAAATTGTTGGTAACGAAATATTATTTCAGTGATTAAATTTTTGCTATTGTATTTATAATTAGAAAAATAGACATTTCCATCTTCTAAATTTCGATATATACTTTCTGATAAAAGATTATTGTCGTAATGGTATGTTGTTGTATTCAAAAGTGTATCATTTTTAAATTCACTTTTTTCGATACAATGCTGGTCTTTATATTTATACTTTAAAATTTTACCTCCTTCTTTTTCGCTAATAATATTTTTATGTTCATCAAAAGTTTTAATGATTTCTCCCATTCCAATCATGTCAGTTTTGTACTTATTTATTATTTTACCAGGTAAGTAGGAAAAAGTATGTACTGAAGTCATATTATTTCTGGAGCCAAAAAATTTTTCATTCAAAGGACGAAGCTTACTATCGTATTCAATCGAAAAATCCAGATATTTTGGTTGGTTAATTAATTTTTTTAAACTTTGAGCATTAAGCAATGCGGTTGTATCTTTAATTCCTTCAATTTCGTTTTTGTATTTATAGTATTCCTCGTCGGATGTCACTACCGAATAGGCATCGTCAATGCTAATAGTATCTTGGCCAACAATAGTATATTCTATTCCTTTTGATTTATTTTCCAGATATTTATCATTTTCTAATTGACGTTGTTTTTCGTCTTCAGTTAAATACGAAAAAAGTTGTGTTAATTTATCTGAATATTTTATTTCTTCGCAACTAAAGCCCTGAATAGCGTATGCATTTATTTTTTTTATAAGTCTGTTTTTTTTGTCGTACTTAAAGTAGCCAACGTGATTTAGTCTATTTTTTAAGAAAAAATAAATAAGTCCCTTGTTATTAAAATAATGTTGTTCCTGAATTGTATCATTTTCTTTGACCGTTATTTTTTTTACTCCTTTGGTATTTTTATTTAAATAATCATAATCATTTATATAACTGTGTGGTTCCTGTGCAAAAGCAAATGTCGAGATAAGAAGAAAAAACAGTAAGATAACTTGATTGAAAGAAATATAACGATTGTCAGTAGGCATCATAGGTTATTTTTATAGTTAATAATCAATTCAATTTATACTTTCTTATATCCATCAGGATACATAATGGCTAATAAAACTATAATGAGTAAAAAGTTATATTCGACACCATTTCGTCCGCCGCCAACAACAAACCAACCCTCCTGAAAATGAACGAGAATAATTCCCATGATGAGAACAAAAATTGTTACAAAACCTGCCAGTTTTATATATTTATTCAATACTAAAAGTACAGCGGCAATTATATGAGATAATTTAATAGACCAGGCGATAAAAACTCCAAAAGGAGCAAACCCAATTTGGTTTAAATACAAATTTCCAAAATCATTAATTCCGTTGTCGAAGATTCCAAAAACAGAATGGGTGAGGAGAATAACAGCAACTGCAATTCGCAAAAGTAAAGTTCCGTTCATGGTTTTAGCAGTTTGTTTTATAGTGAGTTATCCGAATTAAAAATAATAAAAAAAACGCACATTAAAATAAATTAATATGCGTTCTGAGTTTTATGCTAAGTTTATTTTTAAACTTTTCCTAAAGTATACAATTGCGTCATTGTAGGCGTTAAACTTCCGCCGGCAGGCTCAAGCGTAATTCCAAATGCTTCTGCAGAATCTGTTTGGCTTACAGCAAAGATTTTTTGATTGTTTCCTTCAAAATTATCCAGTAAACCTATACTTGTTGGCGTAAGTACCGGACTTAATTTTAGGGACCAAACCTGATAAACCATTCCTTTTGGAGGAGTTGGTAAACCGGCAGCATCAATATAAGTTGTTTTTGTTTGCTTGTTCCAATACACTTTTGCAAATGAATTAGGAGACACCGCCTGACCACCAAGTGTAACACCAGTGTTTTTGATATCCCTTACGATAGTTAAGTTTTTCTCTGTCTCTTTATTTTGCTGATCTAAGAAAGCATATTCTCTTTGTATTTTATCTTTCTCAGTTCCAACAGTAGAAATTGCTTCTTTTGTTTTGGTAAGTTCAAGAGTTTGATATCCAAGACCTAATAGTAATAATACTGCTGCAGCCCATCCCACATATTGAGACCAGGTCGATGCCGGTTTCATGTCGACTACTTTGCCGTGTTTCAGTTCTAAACGGGCCTTTATTTTTTCAAAATTAGCTACCGAATGAAAAGGAGAGAAGCTTGATGATAAAGCCACAATAGCTTTTTCTATCGCAATAATTTCCTGATCCATTTCGGGATTCTTCTTAGCCATTTCGGCTATTTCCAGATTTTCAGTTTCGGTCAATAAACCGTAAACATATAATTCGAGAATTCCTGAGTCTATATATTCTTGTGCTTCCATTATATTTTTAAATAATTACGTAGGTCGTTAATACAATTTCTGTTTTGCGTTTTGATAGTTCCCAGTGGCAATGCCAATTCTTCTGAAGCTTCTTGTTGGGTATATCCTTTAAAAAATAATAAATCTATAATCTCAATACATTTAGGTTTTAGTTTTTTTACAAATTCCTGAATTCCAATTGTATCAATTCTATTAGTAAGTTTATTACTGTCGTCTAACAGATTTACGAAATTATCTGAGGAAAGGTTTTTTTGGCTGTTATTAAAATTTTTAGATCTTAGTTTGTCAATCGATGTATTCCTTGCAATATTAAGGATCCAGGTATAAAATCGCCCTTTGCTCTCGTTGTAAGTATCGATATTTTTCCAGATTTTGACAAAAACTTCCTGCAAAACATCTTCGGCTTCTTCACGATTTTTTATCAGAACATTGATAACCGAAAACAGACTTTTCGAATACATATCGTACAAATGGGTAAAAGCTCTTTCGTCTTTTTTGTAAATTAAAACTAGCAATTCATCTTGACTCATAGATTTAGGTTTTTAAGCTTAAACAAAATTTTAGTATACGTTTTTATAGATTGAGATAAAGATAATTTATTTTTTTGTGAAATTTTATTTTTTTTTAATAGTCCCAAACCTAGGAAAATAAGGGGTTTCAAAAAAATATTACTTTTTTTTCATTTTTTTAAAACCAAAAGCAAACCTATTACGTAAATGCTATTATAACATCAAACAATAATGCTGAACAATAGCAGAAGAAAGAAAAGAGCTTCAAATGAAGTATATAAAAGTTCTTTTTATGAGAGATGATAAGTTGAAAATTAACAGTTGTTAAAGATTTAAAGTGTAAAGTAAATCTCAATAATAAAAAATGCCATGAAAAAGATAGACAATTTAAAAATTTTAATTGTGGGTTTAACAACGGTTTTGGCATTATTGAGTTTTAGTAAACGTGATTTTAAAATTAACTGTAAAAGATCAGACGTTAATTGTCAAATAAAAATTTAAGAGAAAGATAAAATCTGATTCAGATTTAAATATAGCATTGCATAGTTGATGTCTTCGGACTTCCAAACCGAAAATTAGAATAGAAAACTAAATGCCAATTTTACGCTCATAAACGATAAATTAAGATATAAACGCCAGAAATAAGATAATATTTAAAATATAAGGTTATATGATTCTAAATATAATTTTCAATATAACCGAAGCATCAACTATAATTTTAACTAACATAATAAGAATAGATTACAATTAAATTCATGGTTTGATTTGTTTGTATGGGGGGAAGCCTAGCGTCTGATTAACGCTAGGCTTCAATTTTTTATTTAACTTATGTTTAATAAAAATAAAGCAGTCAAAAGAGTATCCGAAAACAGTTTTTAACTAATTTTATAAAAAAATTAATCAATGAAAAAAATAGCATTTATAACTTGTAGCGTAATCTTATTGTTGACTTCACAAGTTCAGGCTCAGACAAGTAAAAACAAAATATCTAAAACAGATAAAGCCATGGCAAAAGAAAACATTTATCAATTTAAAGTTCAGGATTTATCTGGAGATACTTTTGATTTTGCATCTCTTAAAGGAAAAAAAGTAATGATCGTAAATACCGCTTCAAAATGCGGATTAACACCACAGTACAAAGATCTTGAAGCCATCTACAAAGAGTATAAAGACAAAGGTTTTGTAATTGTAGGTTTCCCGGCTAATAATTTTGCTTCGCAGGAACCTGGAACAAATAAAGAAATCGAAACGTTTTGCCAACAAAATTACGGAGTAACTTTCCCAATGATGGATAAAGTTTCTGTAAAAGGAGATGATATGTGCGAGGTATACAAATTCCTGACACAAAAATCTAAAAACGGTTTACAGGATTCTGAAGTAGAATGGAATTTCCAGAAATACTTAATCAACGAAAAAGGCGAATTAGTAAAGGTCATCAAACCAAGAACATTGCCAACAGATCCTGAAGTAATCAACTGGATAAAAAGTTAATCAATAACTATCTCAACCAAAAAATCCACAAATTTGAATTTTCAAGTTTGTGGATTTTTTTTGTCTTTACCAGGAAAGAAGCAATCTCAGTTGCTAAATAAAACGCCTTATTTTGTACGCGGATGAAGCCGATTCGTAAGCGAAACCAAGGATTAAGCGGATTTTTTCTTGTCATAAAAGAGCAAAACAAATTCACAAAGCTTTGCGCTCTCAAAAAAAAGCTTTAAACAAAAACCTTCGCGAACTTTGCGTAAATCTTAGCGTTCTTAGCGGTTAAAAAACTACTTCAATATCAACTGCATGAAAACCAAATCAAGCCAATGATCAAATTTATAACCCACCTCACGAATAGTTCCTGTTGCAACAAAACCAAATCGTTCATGAAAAGCAATACTTCCCGCATTATCGGCATCGATCGCACCAATCATAACATGATAACCTTGTTCTTTGGCCAAACGAATTAGTTCAAGTAATAATTTAGATCCAATGCCTTTACCTATAATATTATCAACTACATAAACTGAATGTTCAACTGTATATTGATACCCGATTTTCTCACGGAATTGCCCGTAACTTCCAAAACCAACAACTTCGCCATCTAACTCAGCAACGACAATAGGCAGGTTTTTAGCTGTTTTATCTTCAAACCATTTCGTCTGAATATCGATAGTCTGAATATCATAATTATAATTTGCAGTAGTATGCAAAATCGAGTGGTTTACAATCTCAAGAATTTTCTCTAAATCGTTGGTTGTCGCTGGTCTAAGTATTACGTCCATTTTGTTTTTGGTAGTTTTTTGTCCCGAATTCATAAATTCGAGGCTATTTTAATTGTTATTTTGTTGTAAGTTTTAATTCTATCCAAATTATTTTGTTGCTTTTATAACGGTATTAGATTGGAATTTGGAATTTAAATATTGTTATTTTACTTCAATTTATTTCTTATTGAGTTCAGCCAATAAATCATCTGCATCTTTAGTTCCCCAGCCCATTTCGGTGCCAATTTCCCTGGCATCTTTAGCATATTTCAAAGCCAATTTTTTGTCTTTTATTTTATTATAAAGTCGGGCAATAAGTAAATTTCCGTCATATGAATCATTCAATTCAAGAGAATGTTTTACCCAGGTAATAGATTTTTTCAAACTTTCGGTGTCAGAAATATGTTTCAAATACGTCTGACCAATCTCTTTAAGGAAACTAGCGTCATTCCAGGCTATTTTTTGAGTATCCTCAAGCGTTACTTTTTTATATTGTTGCCATTTTTCAGTTCTTTCTGCCAGCGTTAAATCAAATTTAAAAATAATCGAATCTGTTTTTTGTAACCGGATAGATTTGGCTATTTCCCTTTGTTTATAATAGTTTATAGTATCCAAACCATCAACATAAGGACGAAGTAATTCATTGACAATGCTTTCTATTTTACGATCAACGCGGTTTTGAGAAGCTACGGCAGCAAAATCCTTTTGATGATTTAAAACATACTGAAATTCTCTCGATTTAATATCTGTTACTCCATTCGCAATAACACGCCAGTTCAATTCACTAACCAATTGTGCATCAGATTGTGTATTCAGATAAATATGTGTAGGAACCGATAAATCAGTTCTGTCTTTTCCTTTTTTCAGCGTATTCAAATAAGCAAAAAACTTAGTAGAATTACTCGGGTCATCCAGAAATTGTTTCTCTAAATAAGGCAATTGCATTCTGGGATTCAAAGCATAATTGGCTTCTGTCAAAAAATCTGCTTTTTTCGATTCTCCTTTCAAAACGTATAAAAGAACTTCATTGCTTGGATCTATAAATAAAAAAGTAGGCAATGATTTGGTATTGTATTTATCTTTTAGAGCAATTCCTTCTTCTTTTTCAACGTTTTTCCAAACGCACACGTAGTTTTTCTTTAAAAAATCCATTACGGCAGGATCGCTAAAAACTTCCTTTTTCATTTGATTACAATGCGGACACCAATCTGCATACAACATCACAAAAAGAGGTTTTCCCTGAGTTTTGGCATTTTCTAAAGCTGTTTTATACGGTGTATCATCCGGAACAGACTGATTTTGAGAATGTAAGACTTGTAACGATAAGCAGAGAAAGAAAATAGAGAAGAAACGCATAGAAAGTTTATTTTTATTAAAAAATCTGATTTACAAATATATCTCCTTTTTCTAAAAACAGCCCTTAATATCTTCCTATTTATAAGTTAAATCCAACACGAAGTTTGTAACTTTGTGATATCAAAAAGAAATCTTAGACTTTTAGATTTTCTTTACAAAATAATACACATAATAATGATTTACCCCAAAATAGCGCTTGCTCAAAGCATTATCGAAATTTGTTTAGCAAAAGGAATCACCAATATTATAATTTCACCGGGATCAAGAAACGCACCTTTAACGATAGGGTTTGCACAAAATCCTAATTTTAAATGTTACAGCATTGCTGACGAACGCTGCGCTGCTTTTTTCGCTTTAGGAATTGCACAGCAAACCAAACAGCCAACCGCAATTGTTTGTACTTCAGGATCGGCTTTATTAAATTATTATCCGGCTGTGGCCGAAGCATTTTACAGTCAGATTCCGTTAATCGTGATCTCAGCAGATCGTCCGCAAAGCAAGATCGATATTGGCGATGGACAAACCATTCGTCAGGAAAATGTTTTTCAGAATCACTCGGTTTTCAATGCTAATTTAACCGAAGACGCTTCTGTAGAAAATGATTTAAAAATCAATAAAGCAATCGAAACTGCGATTCTTCAAAAAGGACCGGTTCATATCAATGCACCATTCGAAGAACCTTTATACGAAACGGTTTCAGAACTTTCTGTTGAACCAAAAATTACCCATTCAGAGGAAATTCTCGGAACAAAAATTATCGAAAATATTGATGATGTAGCTTCTGTTTGGAATACTTCAAAAAGAAAATTAATTCTTATTGGAGGAATAAACGAAGCCAATTCTGTTAGTAAAGAAATTCTCGAAAACTTCGCCAAAGATCCCTCAATTGTAGTACTTACGGAGACTACATCAAATTTGCATGAACCAAGTTTTATTAATAGTATAGACAGCTTAATTACACCTTTTGACGATTGTGATTTTAAAGAATTAGAACCGGAAGTTTTAATCACTTTTGGCGGTATGATTGTTTCAAAACGTATTAAGGCTTTTTTACGAAAATATAAACCTGCACATCACTGGCACATAGATACTTTACGTGCTTACGATACATTTAATGCTTTAAGTAAACATTTTGTAATGGAGCCAGAAGATTTTTTCAAAGAACTGCTTCCAAAAACAGTATTTGTTTCAAGTAAATATTTCTCAAAAATTGATAAAATTTACGATTTAAGAAAAATCAGAAAACAAGAATATTTGCGTAAAATTAGATTTTCAGATTTTAAAGTATTCGAAAAAGTAATAGAATCACTTCCTAAAAACAGTCAGCTTCAAATAAGCAATAGTTCAGCGATCCGTTATGCGCAGTTAATCGAAATTGATCCTTCAATCGAAGTTTATTGCAACCGCGGAACAAGTGGTATTGACGGAAGTACATCAACAGCGATAGGAGCGGCGGTAGGAAGAAACGATATACAAACCGTATTTATTACAGGAGATATTGGTTTTTTATACGACAGCAATGCTTTATGGAATTCTTACATCCCTAAAAACTTCAAGATTATTTTAATTAATAATGGAGGAGGAGGAATCTTTAGAATTTTACCCGGGCATGAAGAAAAACCTGTATTTAATACTTATTTCGAGACTTCGCATAGT
Organism: Flavobacterium sp. C3NV; assembly: GCF_046825355.2. Taxonomy (NCBI): domain Bacteria; kingdom Pseudomonadati; phylum Bacteroidota; class Flavobacteriia; order Flavobacteriales; family Flavobacteriaceae; genus Flavobacterium; species Flavobacterium sp. C3NV. The sequence continues at coordinate 82,694 of NZ_JBKQBJ020000003.1, forward strand.
CTTACCGCAGAACATTTAGCAAAGATGTATAAACTTAATTATTTTACTGCCAATGATGTAACATCTCTTGAAGAGGCAATAAAAAACCTTTACAGTAATAATGATGCTGCCGGAATTCTGGAGGTATTTACGCCAACATTGGAAAACGATGTTGTTTTAAAACAATACTTTAAAGAATTGATTTAATATTGTAAATAAAATAAAGTTAAAATAGTTTTTAATGTAAGATAAATCTTTAAATTTGATTTTTATAAATCTAATCAATTTTAAATTTTTATTATGAGCGCAAGAGAAGAATTAATTAAAAAGTACGCAGAAGATCTAAAAGAAAAATGTGGCGTAACACCAAATATGGATTTGCTTACTAAAGTAACTATAGGTTGCGGACCATCTATTTATAACGCAGATGCCTCTACAGTTGCCGGAACTCAACAATCTGAGTTAGATACTGTAAAAAAGAATTTCCTGATAAAAAAATTAGGATTAGCTGATAGCCCGGCTTTAGACAAAGCCATAGCTGATGTTATGGAGAAATATGGTAAGTCTAATAAACACAAGTACAGAGCAGTGGTGTATTATTTACTGACATTGCATTTTAAAAAAGAAAGTGTTTATAAATAATTTCATTCGATTGAAAAACAAAAAGCGCCTAATGGCGCTTTTTACATTATTATTCTTAACGAATAGGAACCGGAAAAACTGGTAAACTGGCATGACCTAATTCATCTATAGTTTGTACTGCAAAAAAGTAATTATCTTTAGAATAGGGGATTTCTGCTTTTGTGTTTTTTACAAAAAAAGTTTTTTCCCAATGAGAAGAAGCTGTTTCTCTCATTAATATCTGATAACCGTATGGTGTTTTTCCTTCCGGAGCATTCCATGAGAAAGTAGATGAATTAGAAAGGTTTTTAACTTCGATACCCACATTGGTTGGTGCTTTTGGCGACCAGGCTAAATTGGCCAAAGTAGCTAAATTAGAGCAAGTGTTTTTTCTTAAATAATCAAAATCCATAAATTCGACAAGATCACCATATTTAATACCGTTTTCAGTTCTTAAATCCTGATGTTGGTGATCAAAATTCTCATTCATTTCGCAAAAACGAACTGCAGTAAATCCGTTTTGACTAAAGGGAGTATGATCGCCGCCACGTAAAAAACGATCGTTTCGATACACAAGTTTCACCGTTAATTGATCTACGTATTGTTCAGTAACCGTTTTTATATAACGCGCCAACAATCTCGACGGACTGTCATTATCGCGATTGGTAGCTTTTCGCATTTTTGCTTCATCTTCTGTTTCAAGAAACGGAATTGTTTCGCTAAAAACCCTGATTTGTGTATTGTCTCTTAAATTAGTTCCGCTTGATAAACTGTTACCAATCATATCATTATTTAGCATTGCCATAACATTCCAGTTGGATTCTTTTGCCTTTTCAGCAAGATAACGAGCACCAATAAGTCCTTGTTCTTCACCCACTACAGCCACAAAAATAATGGTTGCCGGAAAAGATCTTTTACTCATTACTTTAGCCAATTCCATTACAGCTGCAACTCCTGAGGCATCATCATTTGCACCAGGCGCATCAGATTTTATATTCATCACATCAGAAACTCTCGAATCCAGATGTCCGCTTATAATAAGTACACGATTGTCATTTGGGTCGGTTCCTTTTAAAGTTGCCATCACATTACCAAGCTGACTGTCTTTATTGATGCGTTTTCCATCTGCTTTTACAGTAAAATAATCAATTTCAGAAGTCAATCTTCCGTTCGATTCCAAAGCATATTTATCAAACTCAGATTTTACCCATTGCTGCGCGGCGCCAATTCCTTTGGTCTTACTTTTAGTATCACTTAGAGTATGTCGTGTGCCAAAAGAAACTAACTTTCGAACAGTAGCTTCAAGGTTTTCGGCTTTAATTTCGGTAATCATTTTTTTTATTTCCGGATCTTCAGCAACTTGAGAAAAGGTAATTTGTGTAAAAAACAGAAAAGTAAAAACAGAATAAAAAAGAGTCTTTTTCATTGATTTGGGATTAATTTAGATCCTCAAATTTAATTAAAAAAAAGAGAAACTTTAAAAAGATGTTTTACCGGATTTTTATCTAAAACATTTTTCGTTGTACCATTTTCAAACTTCGTACATTTGCACTTTAAAAACTTAGCTGCTTTTTAGCTTAGAATCTCAAGAATATGATTGAAATAGGAAAATACAATACCCTTACTATATTACGTGATACCAAAGTTGGTTTATTTTTAGGTAATCCTCAAGAAGATCCCGAAGGAATTCACGATATATTATTACCCAATAAATACGTTCCAAACGAATTTGAAATAGGCGAAGAGCTTATCGTGTTTGTTTATTTAGACCACGAACAACGCCCGGTTGCCACCACGCTTGAACCTTATATATTATTGAATGAATTTGCACTTTTAAGAGTAAATTACATCAATCAGGTAGGTGCTTTTATGGATTGGGGAATGGAAAAAGATATTCTTGTTCCGTTTAAAGAACAAGCCCGCCCAATGGAAAAAGGAAAACGTTACTTAGTTTACCTTTATATGGATGAAAAAACCAATCGTTTGGTCGCTTCAAGTAAATTGAACCAATTTTTAAGCAATGAAAACCTAACAGTTGAAAAAGGCGAAGAAGTTGATTTGATCGTTTCGCATATTACCGAGTTAGGAATAAACGTTATCATCAATGAGCAACATAAAGGATTGTTGTACAAAGATGAAGTTTACGATGACGCCATTAGAACCGGAGACAGAATGATAGGATTTATTAAAAACATTCGTCCTGATAATAAAATTGATGTCGCGCTGCAAGTACAAGGTTATCAAAGTATTGAACCAAATGCAGAAAAAATATTAGATGAATTAAGAGCCAATCGTGGTTTTTTACGTCTAAACGATGCTTCGCATCCTGAGGATATCAAAACAGTATTAAAAATGAGTAAAAAGACTTTCAAAAAAGCAATTGGAGCTTTATATAAAGACAAATTGATAGAAATAAAAGAAGACGGGATTTATCTTGTAAAAGAATAATTTCTTTTAAATTTCAAAATTTTTTAAATTCCAAATTCCAATATGAATCGTATATATTGGAATTTGGAATTTATTTTTTGGAATTTGCCCTAATCATAGCCAAAGGTTTCAACTAAGAGTGTAAGGAACTTTTGTGAAAGCCTAATTTAATTCCTATCTTCAAACATAGCCCGTGGTTTCAACCACGGAAACACAATACGAGGCCTGATAATATTGTACCCCGTGGTTGAAACCACGGGCAATGTTTGACAATTCTACAAGTAAAAAAATCTTTGTCAAAGTTTAAGAACAAGTTCTTTAAACTATTAATTTTCAATCTAGCGAATTTAAAATACCAATCCCAAGATTACCAGATTTCGGTTGGAATTTGGAATTTTTTTATTGAAATTTAAAAAATATTTAGAGTTTATGAAAAAAATGATCTTTTTAAGCCTTTCGTGCTTCGTTCTTTTTTCGTGTCAGAAAAACAAGCAAGATTTAAAACTTGAATTACTAACAAATGAGATTGTTTGTGTTGAAGATGTTTATATGGATGATTTCCGGGAAGTTTTTTATAAACCAAATGCAGAATATGACAGTCTTTCAAAAAACATTCTTTATTATAAAATAACCAATATTTCAGATAAAAAATATTTTATAATGCTCAACGAGGATAATCTGGGAACCGTAGAACGAGATCTTTATAGAGAAGCTTTAGGAAGAAAAGATTATGCTTATAATTCGATTGGCTTTAGCATGTATAAAAAAGATTCTATTTTAGATGGAAGTTCCACAAGGGCCGAAAATATGTGCGGCAACGGTTTCGAACTAATGAAAATTGAAGAATTAGATACTATAGTCTCTAAGTTTTTAAGAAAAAACCGAATTTTTAGGAAATACCAGCTAGAATATGTCAATGATATCGATGAATCATTACAAGGTTATTTTCTTCAGCCTGGAGAAACAAAATATTTTACTTCAGTAATTAATTTGCCTTATAGAAATAGTCAAATGTGGTTTTCAAATATTGACAAGAAGAAACCAAATTTAGGTTCACTTTCTTTAAAGAATGATTCTGTTTTTACGAATAAAAGATTAAGTCAGGATCGGAAAAAAGAGATAAAAGAAAACGGATATGTTTTATTTGACGGCATTATTTACTCTAATAAAGTTCCGGTAAAACTAATAAAGATTACAAATTAAAACAGGAAAGGCTGCTCATTACAAGCAGCCTTTCCCTTTTTATTCTAGTTTTAAAAAAAATTGTAATTAAAAAAAAACAGAAATAAAATAATTTGAATCCTTCAAGAAATAAAAGCTTCAAAAATTTTAGAAATTACTTCTTGAAACGGTATGTCTTTAAATAACTTATACATTCATATTAAAAGCGAAACGTCAATTTCACGGCTAATCCATTGGTTTGATAAAATAACGTATAGAAAGTTTTAGTTAGCATTTTTTCCTCTTTTCGTAATCAATTTTATACTAATTACTAAACAATTCTAGCATTTAACCTTAGGTGTTACTATCTCCTTTTCGAAGTTTCAATAAATGAGTAAATCATTTGCTCATTATTTAAGGGTTTACTATTTAAAACCGTAAAAAAATGAGCGACAAATTTTTTAAATTTTCTCAAAAAAATCATTTTTTAGGTTAATAAATCAGTGAAAGAAAATCAATCCCAAATCAATAAAATAAAATGTATCTCATTGATTTCTAGGGTGTAAAATTACTTATTATTTTTCGAAACTAATGTTAAAAAATGTTATTTTTTATACAAGACTATCAATTGTTAACATTGAAAGTAATTTTCGTACAGACTTAACGCAAATAGAGTAGGTAAAAATGTAAAAATGGTTTATTTTTACGCTATAATTATTAAAAATAAAACAAATAGAAATGGATTGGATAACTGCCAGAGAATTTGAAGATATAACTTATAAAAAATGTAACGGAGTTGCTAGAATCGCTTTTAACAGACCCAATGTTAGAAATGCTTTTCGTCCTAAAACAACTTCAGAATTATACCAGGCTTTTTACGACGCACAAGAAGATACTTCGATAGGAGTAGTTTTACTTTCTGCAGAAGGACCATCGACCAAAGATGGTGTATATTCTTTTTGCAGCGGAGGAGATCAAAACGCCCGCGGACATCAGGGTTACGTAGGCGAAGATGGTCAGCATCGTTTGAATATTCTTGAAGTTCAGCGTTTAATTCGCTTTATGCCAAAGGTAGTTATTGCAGTTGTTCCGGGTTGGGCAGTTGGTGGCGGACACAGTTTACACGTAGTTTGCGACATGACTCTGGCGAGTAAAGAACACGCTATTTTTAAACAAACAGATGCTGATGTAACTAGTTTCGACGGTGGTTACGGATCTGCTTACCTGGCTAAAATGGTAGGTCAGAAAAAAGCACGTGAAATTTTCTTTTTAGGAAGAAACTATTCAGCTCAGGAAGCGATGGATATGGGAATGGTAAATGCCGTAATCCCTCACGATGAATTAGAAGACACAGCGTACGAATGGGCTCAGGAAATACTTCAAAAATCTCCAACTTCTATCAAAATGCTAAAATTTGCCATGAACCTTACAGACGACGGAATGGTTGGTCAGCAAGTTTTTGCCGGCGAAGCCACTCGTTTAGCCTACATGACCGAAGAAGCGAAGGAAGGAAGAAATGCATTCTTAGAAAAAAGAAAACCAAACTTTGGCGAAAATAAATGGCTGCCATAAAAAGTAATTAGTTTCCAGTCTCAGTCACAGTCTGAAAACTGAAACTGTGACTGAAAACTTTTTCAAGAACTCTAAAATCTAAAATTAAAATAAATGAAACATTGGATTGAAGCCGCACGATTGCGCACATTGCCTTTATCAGTTTCCGGAATTATAGTTGGAAGTATCTACGCGCTTTCAAACCCAACCTCGACAATCGATACCCCAACAGAAGTATTCAGTTGGAAAATTTTTGGTTTTGCACTCTTAACGACATTAGGTTTACAGGTTTTATCCAATTTTGCAAATGATTACGGAGACGGTGTAAAAGGTACAGATAATGAAGACAGAGTAGGGCCAAAACGCGCTATTCAGAGTGGTATTATTACGCCTCAGGCCATGAAAAAAGCAATCATAATAACTTCGTTATTGACGTTATTATCTGCTATAACCTTGATTTATTTTGCTTTTGGCGAAACCAACTTTGTCTATTCGATCTTCTTCCTATTGCTTGGTGTTGCTGCTATTATTTCAGCAATTCGTTATACAGTGGGTAATTCTGCTTATGGGTATAAAGGATTTGGAGACGTATTTGTTTTTATTTTCTTTGGTTTGGTAAGTACTTTAGGCGTTAACTTTTTGTATTCAAAAGAAATCGATCCGCTTTTAATTCTTCCTGCAATCGCAATTGGTTTATTAAGCGTAGGAGTTTTAAACCTAAATAATATGCGTGACGAAGAATCTGATCGAAAATCAGGAAAAAATACCATCGTAGTTCAGATAGGAGGAAAACAAGCTAAAATTTATCATTTTACATTGATCATCACAGCAATGCTTTCTGTGGTTGTTTTTGCTATTTTAAGCAATTACAACTTCGATCAATATTTGTTTTTACTGGCTTATATACCTTTAACTAAACATTTAATTACTGTTTATAAAAACCAAAATCCTAAGTTGTTAGATCCTGAATTAAAAAAACTGGCACTTAGCACATTTTTACTTTCAATATTACTAACAGTATGTATGATATCATTGATTTCAGACATCATTGTGAACCTTTTCTTAGGCGGAAGATAAAACAAAGTTCAACTTTAAAATTTAAACAAAATGAAAATCACATATTACGGACACGCTTCATTAGGTATTGAAGTTGGCGGAAAACACATTCTTGTTGATCCTTTTATCACCGGAAATCCAAAAGCCGCGGGTATAGATATCAACACATTACAAGCAGATTATATCTTGCTAACGCACGCACATGGCGATCACGTTCTTGACGTCGAAGCGATTGCAAAGCGCACCAATGCTACGATCGTTTCAAATGCAGAAATCACAAGTTATTACGCTCAAAGAGAGTTTAAAGCGCATCCAATGAATCATGGCGGAAGCTGGCAATTCGATTTCGGAAAAGTAAGATACGTAAACGCAATACACTCAAGTTCTTTTCCTGACGGAAGTTACGGCGGAAATCCCGGAGGTTTTGTAATCGAAAGCGAGCACAAAAACATCTACATTGCCGGAGATACAGCGCTTACATACGATATGAAACTGATTCCGTTACGTACAAAATTAGATTTGGCCATTCTTCCCATCGGAAACAATTTTACAATGGATGTTGAAGACGCCATTATTGCTTCAGATTTTATCGAATGCGACAAAATCCTTGGTTACCATTTTGATACTTTTGGTTATATCGAAATCAATCATGAAGAATCTATTCGTAAATTTTTCGATAAAGGAAAAGATTTAATGCTTCTCGAAATCGGAGAATCAATCGAATTATAATTCATAGAAAACTAATTTGTAGCTTTTTAAAGTTTATCCGATCTCAAATTTTCAAGTTGAGATTTGGAATGTAAATTTTGAGATTTTTAAAATTTATCCCGTCCCTAAGTTCGGCATCGAATTTGGAATTTGGGATTTAAAATATTGGAATTTATTAAGGAGCTATTTCCCGCTTTCGGCTATATCTTTTTTGAGAAGATGAAAAATCTTCTCAAAAAAGGATACCGCCTCTATCGGGGCTAAGGCTTCAGTTTTCATAAGAAATTTAAATGAACGACACTATTAAATATATTTGCAATTGTTGCGGCAAAGAGCACGAAAGCTGGCCGGCAATAACTTATAATGCACCCAATAGTTATAGTAATCTTTCGTCAAAGGAAAAAGAAGAAATCGCAGTTATCGATCAGGATTTTTGCGTGATTAAATATGCTGACGATCATATTGATCGATTCATTAGAGTAGTATTTATTCAAAAAGTAAATGACCATTGCGAAAATCTTGAATATGGTTTCTGGGTTTCATTAAGCGAAACAAGTTTCAAGGATTATCTCGAAAACTTTGACAACGAAAACCATGAAACACAATATTTTGGATGGCTTTCCAATTATATTCCTCAATATGAATTTTCAAATAGTATTCCAACAACCGTTGTCACTAAAAGCGGAAACGACAGACCGGAAATTTTCCCTCACAATGATTTCGACCACCCTTTTGTAAAAGATTTTTATAACGGAATAACAAAAGAAGAAGCTGAGAAGAGGATTCGCGAAATATTATAACAATCATCATCAAAATCATATCGAACAAATCAAACTTTAAAAATGAATTTTAAAAAACTTGCTGTTTTACTTCTTCTTATCGTTTCATCGAGCACATTTGCCCAAAAATGTTCTTGTCAGGACAATTTTACCTGGTTAAGGAAAACTTTTGAAGAAAATGATGCTGGTTTTCAATTTGTAATTGATAAAAAAGGATTAAAAGAGTATCAAAATCATAACGACATTTTTTCAAAAAAAATCAAAAAGGTAAAAGACCTTAACACTTGTAAGGAAATACTTTTTGATTGGATGTTATTCTTTCGACCGGAGCATTTATCATTGGCTATAAATCAGGATTTTGTCAATAAATCGCTTTCTCAGACCAAAACAACATCTGAAAAAGAATGGGAAAAACTAGAAATAAGTGAGGATCAGTTAAAAAATAGTATATCAAATATTTCACAACCAGGCTTTGAAGGCATTTGGACAACAGGTCCTTATACAATTGGAGTTGCAAAAAGAAACAATGAATACATTGGTTACATTTTAGATGTAAAAAATAGTAATTGGAAGCAATACCAGATTAAATTCAAAATAAAAGAAAACCCCGATAAAACACATAGTGCAATATTCTTTTTAGGAGATTATTCTAGTAAAAATTTCACTGATGTTGAACTTATCGGTAATAATTTTTTAAAGATTGGCTTTGTCTCATTGCAAAGAAAATTTCCTGTAAATCCGGAGAAAAATTCGGAAATAACCGATTATATTGAATCATTAACGGCTGAAAATCCATTTATTAAGGAAATATCAGGTAAAACTATTTTATTGCGAATCCCTTCATTTGATTATTCAAACAAAAAAGCCATTGATAGCGTACTCGGAGCAAACAAAGCATTAATCCTGTCAAAAGAAAATCTAATCATCGACTTAAGAAATAATGGCGGCGGATCTGATGCCAGTTTTCAGGAAATAATTCCATATTTATATACAAATCCAATCAGAACTGTTGGTACAGAATATTTATCTACAGTCCTGAACAATAAAAGAATGCAAGAATTTATCACAGATCCCGATTGGTCTGCCGAAGAGAAAGAATGGGCAAGAAAAGGGTTAGAGAAATTAAACTCTAATATAGGTAAATTTGTTAGTTTAGAAAATGCAAAAGTTCAGGAACGTAAGCAAGATATCATTTATAGTAACCCAAAAAATATCGGAATCATTATAAACGAAAATAACGCAAGTACTACCGAAGAGTTTTTGCTACAAGCAAAGCAAAGTAAGAAAGTAAAACTTTTTGGAACAACTACAGAAGGTGTTTTGGACATTTCGAATATGTATTTTGTTGATTCTCCCTGCAAAGATTTGAAGTTAGGCTATTCATTATCAAAAAGTTTCAGAATTCCGGGCATGCAAATTGATGGTAAAGGAATTCAGCCCGATTATTACCTTGACAAAAGTATTCCTGAATATAATTGGGTTAGATTTACAGAAAAAATATTAAACGCGAATTAAATAAATGATTTTAAAAAATCGTAACATGAATTTAAAGAAAATAGTTTTATTCATTTTAATAACAGTTTCCTATAACACATTCGCTCAAAAAGATGGCTATTGGGATAAGGAACGCGCTACTACAAAAGAAATCATAGTTTCAGCACGAGACCGAATTGTGTTAAAAACAGAAGATTTACCTGTTGGAACAACAGAAATCGTTTATAGAATTACATTATTAGACGAAAATCAGGAAATGACCAATAGTTTGGTTTCGGTACTAAAATCTATTCCCGATCCAACCGGAATATCTCAGGGATCCGCCGGAGCCGTTTTTTTAATGTCTAAAATTTCTGGTGACGATACTTGTTCTTACGCACTTTTTACTTCAAACGAAAATGCAAAAAAATACATTTCTGATGGTAAAACAGATAAAGCCTGTTACGCTCAGGAAGAACCGTTAAGCAAAGATGCCAAACGATTATCGCTTGATAAATCTTCTTGTTTGGGACAAAATATAAGTACACTCTGGTTTGGTTTCCACAGTAAAAACTGGCTTTTAAACCAAAAAATTGTATTAGAAGTTGTGCCATGGGTCGATTCAAAACTAAATCGTGGTTGGAATCAGGACAATAAAAACGAAATTATCAGTCTTTGTAAAACTTCGACAATGGCACAAAAAATGGCCAATTCGGATGATTTTTGCGTTTGTATCCTCGAAAAAATAATGAAACAATATCGTTATACTGAGTTTCAGAAATTATTGCCAATCGAGAAAAACAAAGTGTATAAAGACTTTGGAAACACTTGTTATAAAGATGCCGATATTTCTAAAAACGTTTATAGCGATTTAAGAACACAAGCTTCGACTTTGATAAACCTACAAAAGTACAACGAAGCGATTCAAAAACTGAATACCATTATTAATGACGGAAAAGCAACTGCAATTGATTATGGTTCTATTGGTTATTGCTACATTTTGACCAAACAATATGCAAAAGCGATTAAATTCCTGAAAGAAGGTGAAAAATTAGACGATACAGAGTTATTGGTAAAATTAAATCTGGCTCACGTTTATCTGGTAAGCGACGATTACAGCGAAGCAAAAGCTATTTATAAAAAATACCAGAGTCAAAACGTTACAGACAGTTTAAGCTGGAAAGAAAAAACCAAGCAGGATTTTACAGTTTTCGAAAAAGCAGGATTACCATCAAAAGACTTTGAAAGAGTTTTGAAATTATACAATTAAAAAATATTTTTACCATATAAGTTATATAAGTTCATTTAATTATAGCATCTAAAGTAAAGCCTATTTTGTTTTTTTTATAATTGTAATTATAATAGAATTTTAAAATTTTGCCATTACATTTAAATGAACTTATATAACTTATATGGTTTAAAACGTTACCATGAAAGCAACTTACCAAAAATACATGTTAGAGTTTAAACGTCCTTCCGGAACTTCCAGAGGCGTTATGACCGAAAAAGAAACCTGGTTTATTATCCTTGAAGAAAACGGTAAGAAAGGAATAGGCGAGTGCGGAATTTTACGTGGCTTGAGTGCCGACGACAGTGACGATTACGAAGAAAAACTAAACTGGGCTTGCCAGAATATTCATTTAGGAGAAACTGCTTTATGGGAAGCTTTATTAGAATTTCCGTCGATACAATTCGGGATCGAAATGGCTTTTTTATCTCTTAAAAGCGAAAATCCATATGTTTTATTTCCTTCGGATTTTACCAATAACTCTAAATCAATTGCCATAAATGGATTGGTTTGGATGGGAGAAGCTTCGTACATGAAACAACAAATCGAAGAGAAATTAGCCGATGGTTTCAATTGCATAAAACTCAAAATTGGCGCTATCGATTTTGAGAAAGAGTTAGAATTACTACACTTTATCCGAAGCCATTTTTCGGCGGAGCAAATAGAAATTCGCGTTGATGCGAATGGCGCTTTTGCTTTGAATGAAGCTTTAGATAAACTGCATCAATTAAATCAATTTCAGCTTCATAGCATAGAACAGCCCATTAAAAAAGGAAATACTAAAGCAATGGCAGATTTGTGTGAGACAACTCCGTTTCCTATCGCATTAGACGAGGAACTAATTGGTGTTTTTTCATTACCAGAAAAAGAAAAATTACTACAAGAAATAAAGCCTCAATACATAATCTTGAAACCAAGTTTTATTGGCGGATTCAGAGGAACCAAAGAATGGATTGATTTAGCCCATAAATACAATATTGGTTGGTGGATTACATCAGCATTAGAAAGTAATATTGGACTTAATGCCATTTCGCAATGGACCTTTATTCAAAACTCAAAAATGCCTCAGGGTTTAGGAACCGGCGCACTTTACACCAATAATATCGATTGTCCGCTGGAAGTTTCGCAAGGACAATTGTGGTACAATACAGCTAAAAAATGGGAATCATTTTTTTAGAAGGTTCAAAGGTTTAAAAACAGGAAGTAGAGTAAAGAGTAAAGAGTAAAGAGTAAGAAGTATAAAAATAAAAAGGTACAGAGTAGAAAAGCCTTTGAACCTTTGCAACTCTGTACCTTTGAACCTTTTTCTAAACTTAAAAATTACTCTTTCCCTCCAAGTAATCCTTGTTGCCAGTCTTTTAGTTCCTGCCATTTTCCCTGATAGGCCAATGAAGCCTGTTTTGCCCAGGTACTCGGATTGTGAATGGCGTAATTTTCGCCACCGGCATCCAGAATAGATTGTAATTTTTCAGTTGAAGTTTCTGAGAGTTCTTGCCAGGTTGTTATTCCTGCCGCATTAAACAATGCTTCAATTTTTGGTCCGATTCCCTCTACGATTTTCAAATCATTTTCTTTTATTTTTTTACCGTAAAGTGTAGCTGCTAATGAAGCATCAAATAAAAATGCAGGAGCAGCAGTAGAACTAAATGATTGTGCAGATGAAGATATAGTTGCTTTTGATGCTAAATCGGCTTCTAATGAAGAAATTTTAGCATTCAGATTTCTGGTATTTGCTTTACAGGCATCCAAATCAGCTTGTAATGACAATGCAAGAGAATCGTCTCCTTTTGAATTCATTTTTCCTAGTAAGTAACCCAAGATTCCACAGATTAATCCCACTAGCACCGGTATTAAGATACAAGGTATATTCATAATAGTATATTTTTGATTAATTATTTGATTGTAATTACAGTTCTTCTGTTGTTTGCTTTTCCTTCTGCAGTTGTATTTTCTCCAATAGGCTCATCAGGACCTTTTGAGTCCGTCGTAATACGGCTGCCGTCGATACCTTTTTGAGATAAATAATTTTTAGAAAATTCAGCACGTTTTTGCCCCAGTACAACATTAGAATCACGGTTTCCAACATTATCGCTATGTCCAACAGCCAGAATAACCGCATCTTTAACATGCTCCATATATTTTACCAAATCAGCCACTTTTTGCTTTTCAGCATCAGATAATTGGTTACTGGATCGATTGGTGCTAAAATGTAGAATTAGCGGATCACCATTGATTTTATCTTTCAAAATTACCCATTCGTCAGTAACAGCAGGAGCTGCTTCAGGAGTTTCAAATTTATATTCGGCAGGTCCTAAAAGCGTGTCCTTGCTTGTTTTCCACTTGTCTACTATTTCTCCCTTTGTATCAAACTGAGAAGCTGATAATCCTTTCGAAACAAAATACTTTTTGATATCATTTGCCCTTGCAAGACCAAGATTTTCAAAAGTGGTAGAGTTTGTTTCATCAGAAGTAGCATAACCCGTTATGGTTATTTTTTGCTTTGGATTTGCAATCAAAAATGTTTTAAGATTTTCAATTCCAATTGCTACAGAATCACTAACAGGCAAGATCACTGCAAAACTGTTTTTAAGGAACTTGATATTATCATTACTCTGATAATCAATTCCTGAACCATTTAGAATAAAAGGGACAAATACTGTCTCCTCAGCCACAACTACCGATACTTTTTCAGGATCTGCCGTTGGTGTTTTAATAGTACAATTGCAACAAAAATTCACATACAAAAAAGTACCCAAAATGATTGTTATTGCAATGCCTAATACATAAAGTGCTTTTTTAGACATAAGTGATGAAATTAAGATTCACTCAAATTTAACAAAAAAATAGATACATAATGCATTAATAATCGGTTATTTTCACGTTATGTGTCTAATTTTGAATAGGTTATAAAAATCCATTAAACATTCATATTGATTTAAAACTCAACTTTAAGACTGAATTAAATTGAGTAACTTGCATAAAAATTAAATTGAGACAATAAAAATGGTCGAAATAGAAAGAAAGTTTCTTGTAAAATCAGATGATTTTAAAGAACAGGCTTTTACGCAGAATAACATCGCTCAGGGATATTTGAGTTCAATTCCTGAACGAACTGTTCGTGTTAGAATAAAAGGAAATAAAGGCTTTATTACGATAAAAGGAATTGGTCAACACGGAGGAATGTCTCGTTTTGAGTGGGAAAATGAAATTCCGATTGATGAAGCGCAAGAGTTACTAAAATTATGCGAAAAAGGTAAAATAGAGAAAACCCGATTTGAAGTACAATCCGGAAAGCACATTTTTGAAATAGATGAATTTTACGGAGAAAATGAAGGTTTAGTAATGGCCGAAATCGAGTTAGAATCTGAAACAGAATCATTTGAAAAGCCGGACTGGCTAGGAGAAGAAGTGACAAATGATAAAAGATACTACAACGCTTATTTGAGTAAAAATCCTTTTAAAAGCTGGGAAAAGCAATAAAGTTATGACAGAACAATATGATTTGATCATCGTTGGAGGCGGCCCAATAGGACTTGCTTGTGCGATCGAAGCTCAAAAGAAACAATTACGTTATTTAATTATTGAGAAAGGAGCGATTGTAAATAGTATTTTCAATTATCCGTTGTACATGACTTTTTTCTCAACGGCAGAAAGACTTGAAATTGGCGATATTCCGTTCAATTGTCTGGCTCCAAAACCTGGCCGTCAGGAAGCTTTAGAATATTATCGAAATATTCATCGTTATTTTAATTTTTCAATTCATTTGTTTGAAAGAGTTACTCAGGTTCTGAAATTAGAAAATAAATCTTTTAAGATTACAACCGATAAATCTTTGTATGAAGCTAAAAACGTAGTAATTGCAACTGGTTTTTATGACATTCCGATTGAAATGAACGTAAAAGGCGAAGAATTACCTAAAGTGCGTCATTATTATAAAGAAGCGCACGAATATGCTTTTAGAAATATTCTGGTAGTTGGCGCCAATAATTCCTCTGTTGATGCTGCTTTAGAATGTTGGAGAAAAGGAGCAAATGTCACGATGGTGATTCGTAAAAACGAAATTAATAACCGGGTAAAATATTGGGTAAAACCTGATATCGAAAACCGAATTGCCGAAGGAAGTATCAAAGCATATTTTGAATCGAATATTACTGAAATAAAAGAAAATGAAGTAGAAATAGAAACTCCAAACGGAAAAGTTACGATAGAAAACGATTTTGTTCTGGCATTAACAGGCTACAAACCAGATTTAACTTTTCTTGAAAAAATGGGAATTCAATTATCTGATGATGAATTAAAAACTCCAAACTATAATCCGGAAACAATGGAAACCAATGTCGAAGGTTTATTCTTAGCCGGTGTAGTTTGTGGCGGAATGCAAACGCACAAATGGTTTATAGAAAACTCACGCATTCATGCCAATATGATTGTGGATTATATTACTTCGAAGTAAAAATCATCAGAAGTAAAAAACATTAATTTATATTATAATCTAGAAGAAAAAAGCTGGTTTAAAAAACCAGCTTTTACTTTTTAATCTTTATTCTTTTCCTCCATCAAGAACATCTTGCCAGTCTTTTAGTTCCTGCCATTTGCCCTGATGAGCAAATTCTGCTTGTCGTGCCCAGGTTCCAGGATTATGCATAGTAAAACTTTCTCCTCCTGCATCTAAAATCGATTGTGATTTTTCAATAGAAGTTTGAGATAATTTTAACCAAGTATTAATTCCGGCATTATGATACAATTCTTCAATCTTAGGACCAATTCCTTCGATGATTTTCAAATCATTTTCTTTTATTTTTTTCTCAAAAACGGACGCTGCTAATTCACTATTAAAATAAACTATACGATCTGTGTTTGAAGCGAATGATTTGATATCATCAGTAGATTTTTTTGATAGTTCTGAAATTTTAGTATTTAATTTAAGGCCGTTTGCTCTGCAGAAATCCAGATCATTTTCTAAAGAAGAAATTTTAGCTTTTAATTGTTGTGTATTCGATCTGCAATTGTCCAAATCTGATTGCAAGTTTAGGTATTGAGAATTATCTCCGTCTTTAGAATTCATTTTTCCAATTAAGTAACCTAAAATTCCACAGATTAACCCTACCAGTGCAGGGATTAAGATACAAGGTATATTCATAATATTTATAATTAATTATTTTATTGTAATTACTGTTCGTCTATTTTTTGCTTTTCCTTCAGCCGTTTGGTTTTCAGCAACCGGTTCATCAGGTCCTTTTGACTGTGTTTCGATACGAGAAGCAGATATTCCATTTTTTACTAAATAGTTTTTTGCAAAATCAGCTCTTTTCTTTGCTAATAATATGTTGGTTTCACGCTTACCACTACTGTCCGAATGACCAACAATAAGGACACTTGCCTGTGGAGTTCTCATTATATATTTAGCAATATCACTTATTTTTTGATGTTCTTCTTTGCTTAAATTTTCGTTTGATTTATTAGTATTAAAATACAAAACAAGTGGATTTGCGTTTAACTCATCTTTAATTGTACTTACATCAGCATTATCGCTAGAAATAAGTTCATTAAAGGCGAATTTTACAGGTCCGGAAAGTGTGTCATTCATCATTTGCCATGAAGTAACAATTTCTCCTTTTATATCAAATTGCTCTTTTGGCAATCCTTTGGATATAAAAAAAGTTCTAACATCATTTGCTCGGGATAAACCAAGATTATCAAATTTAGTTGTGTTTTTCTCTTCAGAAGTTGCGTATCCTGTAATCGTAATGATTTGTTTAGGATTGGCAATCAAAAGAGTTTTTAATTGTTCTACACCAACGAGGACGGAGTCGGAAACTGGTGTAATCAGGGTAGAATTATTCGAAATGAAGTTGAAGTTATCATTACATTGATAATTCATTCCGGAACCGTTAAGAAGGAAAGGATTTCGATCTTGTTCTCCGGTTTTAACAGCTATTGCAGTATCGTCGGCTGTTTTTGAGGTCATACAGCAATTGCAGCAAAAGTGGAGATACAAAAGCGTCCCTACAAAAATTGTTGCTGCAATGCCTAGTAAATAAAATAATTTCTTGGACATATTAATATAGTTTAAAATTCTTACAAAAATAAGTTTTAAACTGTATTAATAGTATTAAAAAAAGGTATTTCTTAATAAAAGTTGCTATTAAGAAATTTATTTATTTTGATAATTCTAAATAATTTTAAGAACTACAAGAAAGCATAGAACAACCTACTTTAGATCGTGCCCAATCGGGTCTTTTGGCGAACCATTTCTCGTATTCCGGCTGTTCGTCATATGGTTTTTGTAATAACTGATACAATTCGTCAATCAAAGAATAATCTCCCTGATCTGCGGCATCAATTGCCAATTGCGACATATAATTTCGAAGCACATATTTAGGATTTATCGCGTTCATTTTTTCTGAACGATTTTCATCTGATACTTCTTCGGTATTTAATCTTTCAATATAAACCGCAAACCATTTTGTCCAGGCTTCTAAGATTCCTCCTGAAATTTCTTCAGGCTTGTAGAAAGCGTCTTTTATTTTTTCAATTGCTTTTTCCGGAGAATCTGATTTTAAAATTTGACTTAGATTTCTAAAAAAGATGGTCATATCAGTTTCAGATAATTGTAAAACAGTTTCTAAAGCAGTAATGAATTTGCTATCAGTTTCAGTTGAAGTAAATATTCCTAATTTACTTAAAAACATTGTTTTATATTCTGAATCATACTCATTAATAAACGATTCTAATATTTTTTCTAAAGGTTCCGCTTCATTAATTAATGGATACAGCGCATTTGCCAATTGGTATAAATTCCATTGTGCAATTTGCGGCTGATTGCCAAAACGATATCTCCTATTTTGACTGTCGGTTGTGTTGGGTGTCCAGTTTGGATCGTAATTTTCTAACCAGCCATACGGACCATAATCGATCGTGATTCCGTGAATCGACATATTATCAGTATTCATCACGCCGTGTACAAAACCTACACGCTGCCAATGTAAAATCATTTCACGGGTTTTATCTGCAACTGTTTGAAAGAATTGTAGATATTGCTCTTTTGGTTCTCCTTTAATTTCAGGAAAATAATGTTTGATATTATATTCAACAAATTGTTTTAAGTTCTTGAGTTCGTTTCGCGCTGTCAGCATTTCGAAACTTCCAAAACGAATAAATGATGGCGCTACACGACAAACAATTGCTCCTTTTTCGTAAGCTGGATTTCCATTGTATAAGATATCTCTTAAAACTTCATCTCCGGATAACATCAGCGAAAGCGATCGGGTAGTGGGAACACCTAAATGATACATTGCTTCGGCACACAAATATTCTCTGACAGAAGAACGCAAAACAGCCAAACCGTCTGCAGTTCTTGAGTACGGAGTTTTTCCAGCTCCTTTTAATTGAAGTGTAAAAAACTCATTATTATGTTCTACTTCGGTTAAGTTGATAGCACGGCCATCACCTAATTGTCCAGCCCAATTCCCGAACTGATGTCCCGCGTAACACATAGCATAAGGGCGGGTTTCAGCAAGAACTTCTTTTCCTGAAAAGGCATTCAAAAAGGCTTCAGATTGAATTTCGTCTTCAGTAATACCTACCAATTCAGCTACTTCTTTTGATGCGTGAATAAGTTTAGGATTCGAAGGTTTTGTAGGATTTACATAAGAGAAAACAGCATTAGAAACCTGACGAATTTCATTTGTTTCGCTAGGATCTGCAGGTAGTTCAGCAGTAAATCGATTATTTATTTTTAAATTTTTCATTTGAGTTTTTATTTTTAGCCACAGATTACATAGATTAAAATGATTTTTAAAATGGTAATTAAATTAAAAAAATAATCCTTTTAATCCTTTAATCTGTGGCAAAACTTTTATTTAGTCAACTAATTTATGAGCATACATTTTTTTCAACTTTTGCACTTTCGGGTCAATTACGATTTGGCAATAACGCGCATCCTGATTATTGTTGTAATAATTTTGATGGTCGTCTTCGGCATTGTAAAATACCTCGAAAGGCACTAATTCCGTAACAATTGGATTATTATAGAATTCTTTTGCTTCTTTAAAAACTTCTTCTGCAATTGCTTTTTGTTCTTCATCATGATATAAAACAATAGAACGATATCGAGTCCCAACATCTGCTCCCTGACGATTTAAAGTTGTTGGATCGTGACTCGTCATAAATATAAAGATTAAATCATGATATGAAATTATGTCAGGATCAAATGTTACTTGTATCACTTCGGCGTGTCCGGTTCTTTCGGTACAAACTTCCCGGTAAGGGGGATTCTTGATAAAACCTCCCGAAAATCCTGATTTTAATGATTCTATTCCGTTTAAACGCTGAATTACAGCTTCAATACACCAAAAACATCCGCCACCAAAAGTAGCTAATGATAAATTTTTCATAAACGTATTGTTTAGTTTTACTTGCCCTATTAATCCGATAGAATATTATGATAAATTATTAATAAAACAATGTTTTGATTAAAGATCCTAAACAGTTATGGAATGTTTGAAGTTTACAATTGATAAATTCGCAATTTTATAAAAAAGCGATATATTTGCAATCAAACTCAGGCACACTAATGAATAGCAAAAATAATACCATCACTTTAGAAACCTATTTTCAGGATTTTAGAAAGCATATTGTGGGAATTGATCAGGAATTTACTTCTCCGTATGGCAAAAAAAAGATTATTTATACTGATTGGACTGCCAGCGGAAGGTTATATCGACCAATTGAGGAGAAACTTTTGAATGATTTCGGACCTTTTGTAGCCAATACTCATACAGAAACTACTGTGTCAGGTACTGCCATGACAAAAGCATATCATCATGCCAGAAACATTATCAAGCGTCATACCAATGCCAGCAAAGACGATGTTTTGATTACTGACGGAACGGGAATGACTGGTGTTGTCAATAAATTTCAACGTATTTTGGGACTTAAAGTTCCTGAAAATCTAAAAGATTTTATTACTGTTCCGGCAGAAAAAAGACCTATTGTTTTTATTTCGCATATGGAGCACCATTCGAATCAAACGTCCTGGTTGGAAACTATTGCCGATGTAGAGATTATTCCGTCTTGCGAAAAAGGACTTTTTTGTCTGGATAATTTGGCTTTATTATTAGAAAAGTACGCTGACAGAACAATTAAAATCGCTTCGATAACTTCATGTTCGAATGTTACGGGTTTAAAAACTCCTTTTCATGAAGCTGCAAAATTAATGCACCAACATCACGGTGTTTGTTTTGTCGATTTTGCCTGTTCAGGACCTTATGTCGAAATTGATATGCATCCTGAAGATCCGGAAGCGTATCTTGATGCGATTTTCTTTTCGCCTCATAAATTTTTAGGCGGCCCTGGAACTTCAGGGGTTTTGATTTTTAATAAAAAATTATACAATAATATGATTCCCGATTGTCCGGGTGGGGGAACTGTAAGCTGGACAAATCCTTGGGGTGAACATAAATATATTGACAATATCGAGGATCGCGAAGATGGCGGAACTCCTGGTTTCCTTCAGGTTATTAAAACCGCTTTGGCTATTGAGCTAAAAGAGGAAATGGGGATTGAAAACATTTTGCAACGTGAACACGAAATTGTTGATTTTGTTTTTAATGCATTAGATCCGGTTTCTAATATTAAGATTCTGGCGGGACAACACCAAAATCGTTTGGGGGTAATTTCGTTTTTTATTGAGGATCTTCATTTTAATTTAGGGGTGAAATTACTTAATGATAAATTCGGGATTCAAACCAGGGGAGGTTGCAGCTGTGCCGGAACTTATGGACATTTTTTATTGCACGTCGATCAGGAAACTTCGAATAAACTGGTAAATGAAATTACGATTGGTGATTTGATCAAAAAACCGGGATGGATTAGAATGTCAATTCACCCGACTACAACTGATGAAGAAATTGCTTTTGTATGTGAAAGTATCAAGGATTTAGCAGAGAACCATAAAAAGTGGGCTTTGGATTATTCTTATAATAAAAATACAAATGAATTTATTCATGAAAATGCAAATTCGTTTGAGGATGAATTGGTTGCTGGTTGGTTTAGATCATAATGTTTTTTAAACTTAAAATTTAACCGCAAAGAACGCAAAGATTTACGCGAAGGTCGCAAAGTTTTTATAAAAATCTTAATTTAAAAACTTTGCGTGCTTTGCGGTAAAAGTCAATATGGATTAGTCTAGAATTTTGCTATTGAATCTGAAAATTTAACCGCAAAGGCCGCTAAGGTTTTTCGCAAAGTTCGCAAAGACTAATTGCAGCTTATAAGGTTTATTCAAGAATGCAAAGTTCGCAAAGCTGGTTTAATACAAAGCTTTGCGAACTTTGCATTTTTATAAAACGGTTTTAGTAAAAAAAAACTTTGCGCGCTTTGCGGTAAAAATAAGTCAGATTTGCAAACTATTTTTTTGTTTCTTATAAATGATAAATTTCTAGATTAGCCCCGATAGAGCCGATATCCTTTGAGAGGAACGAACAAAGATAAAGGTGAAAGCGGGACAAAAGGTCTTGAAAAACCTTATTTTTTCTGCTCCTGAAAAATCCAATACATAATCAAGCGAATTCCGTGGAGATCTGAAACACGATACGAAAACTTATTTCGGGATTAAAACATAATTAATCCAAAGTAGTAAGAAGCAAGAAATTTGTAATTGAAGATAAATAGTAAAAACTAAAAATATAATTATTTAGATTCCTGAAACTTTTTGAGAGACAATAAGGCCTGGTCCTGAATTTTTTTCTGAAAAAAACCTGTCCATCCTAATAAATATCCCATTGGTCCAAAAGCTTGTTTCGACCATTTCCAAACGTCAAAATTATCGGTATGTTTGATGATTAAACCGTCCTGAAAAGCAAATTCGGCAGCAATAGTATTGATTACTTTTCTGTTGGTTTTGCTGAAATTATAGGTAGCTTTCCATATTGCTGATCCTGTAAAATCATCGGCTTTTACATCTGAAAATTCTATTTTGATATTGCCTTTGCTTTTTAAAATTAGCATTTCCCACATTTTAGAAACCTGATCTTCTTTTAGTAAGCCAAAAGCAGGATCGATAAAATGAATTTTAGGATGGTAACATTCGCTCATGGTTTTAGCATCGGCGTTGGCAAAAGCAGTATAGAATTTGGTGATTAAAGCCTCGTTTGGATTCATAGGGTAATAAATTAGAGTATAAATATAATATTTATTAGATAAAATAATTTATTTATAAAGCACTAATTGCTGCAGCGGTATCAAATGATTTTTTAGATTTATCGAAGGCTGTAGAAAAATAATCTTTTTTGTTCGAAGCTGTAAAATAGCCGGTTTGATCACCAAAGGCATTTGAATTTCCGGTAACTATAAAGCGAATTCCTTTGATATCATTTTTTTTCAGTTTCAGCATTTCTGCCGGAGTGAAATAATAATAAGATGATGTTGTACCTTCAGCACTTTCGTTTACTTTTTTGTCAACGCATGGAATAACATCTGCGTTTGCTAAATCAACATACAAACCACCGGAAATTCTGGTTTTATCATTAGCTGTTTTAATGGTGATTTTTAAGACGCCTCCTTTTTCTGTCTTTGCAATTTGAACATTTGCTTCGCCTGTGTAAACATATTTTTCGCAAATGAAAGTGTAATTTTCTGTTGCCGGGTAAGGTTTAGCACCTTTTATACTCATCGTTTCCTGAGCGTTTGCAAATGTTGAAATTAACAGTAATAAAAAAAGAGGCAGTTTTAAATTCATAATTGTATTTTATTGTTCAGTTAGTTTCGAATCGAATTTTTCGTCCCAATCCATTGATTTTATGGCAGAAACCAAATTGTCTTCATTTACAAAAACGCGCAATTCTTTATTGGCAACTTTTTTTGTGTATAAGGCATGATAGCGGTAAACTACTTCTTGTTTTGTTTTGTAAACGCCATCTAATTTTAAATCTATAAAGCTTCCGTAATATTGTCTAAATCGCTGACATGTTTTGGTTAAACGCTCTTCGGTTGTGTTTTCTCTAACCGATGCCGTAACTTCTGTGTCATTAAAAGGTTTAAACTTTGATGTATTACAAGTTTCTAAAACCCGTTTTCCTAATTCGTAAGCTTTTTGTTGTTGATTGGCATTGATTTCTGAACCAGAAATTTTCTTAATCTTTAAATCTTCGGTATCTCTGCTAATGGTTTTCGATTTACATCCAATTAACAACAACAAACATATAATCAATCCTGCTTTCTTCATAACTATTTAAGTAATTTTTAATAATAAGTTGGGGTCAGGGCAATTTTCTATATAAAAATTCAAATCATTTGTATTGCAAACTCCGGGATAATCTCCGTTATATTCTTCGATATTTTTTATAATCTGAAAATGTAAATGAGGCGCGTAATCGCCGTTGACACTTGCATTTCCTAGAGTTGCAATTTTTTGACCTTTATTAAAAAATGTCCCAACACTAAGGTTTTCTATACTTTCTAACGATAAATGTCCGTATAAAGTATAAAATTTTTCATTTTCGACGATGTGTTCCAAAATAATGGTCGGGCCGTAATCTCCCAAACCAATATTATTTTTAAAGCTGTGCACCTTTCCGTCAAGTGGTGCCAAAACAGCGGTATCAACTTTTGTCCATAAATCGAGACCAATATGAATATTGCGTTCCGGAATAGAATCGTTTTTGAAAATCGTACTTCGCTGATATAAGTTACGACCTTCTATATAACCTCCGTAAGCAACTTCGGCATTATTTTTTTCTAAACAATTAGATATAAATATTTCAAATTCAGCTGCATTCGCTGGTTTTTGCTCCATCAATTCATGATTCGTTATAGATAAATCTAACGGAATGTATTTTGAAAGATGGATCTCAGAATCAATTACTTTAGTAGGTGGTAAGGCTTTTAATATAGAGGCAAGAGGTTTCATAAAGTTTAAAATTTAAGAGACTTTTTCGATAATTATTAATTCATTATGCACTTCGATGCGGGGCAGCATTTTTGAAGTAAATAATTCAGCGTTTATTTCTGATATATATTTTTTATTGCGAACATTATGGGCTTCATCTAAAATCATGGTATTAAAAAGAACAAAACCATGATTTTTTAAAAGAGAACAAATTCGTCCGCTAAAAAAACTTTCAAACAAAAAGTTCGGCATTTTGATATCTTCAAAAATATCAATAATAATGAGATCATATTTGTTTTTTGTTTTTAATACAAATTCAAAAGCATCATCAATTACAATTTCCAATTGTTTTATTTGATCAAGGTTGAAATACTGATTGGCAATCTGGATAATATCCGAATCAATTTCGACACCGGTAATCTTACCTTTATATTCAATTTCGTCTACCAGTGTTTTGATGACGCTCCCGCCGGCAACGCCCAAGAGTAAAATATGATCCATTTTACGAATCGCGTCATACCCTATATTTCTAAGACCATATCTTAATATCCGTTGTAAACTTCCGTATGAATAATTGGTGTTTTCAGAATCCAGAACCAGTTCACCATTGGCCCATGTAACTTCGATAATTTTACTTCTTTCTGATTTTTTCTTGAATATTTTTATTGGAATGATATAACTGAATAATTTTTGAATCATTTTTAAATGCTTTTACTCAAATTTACCATTTAAATCTTTTATTTTGCAACACAAAATAAATATTAATGAAAAAACAGTTGTATAAATTCATCTTTTTTAAGCTAATGGGCTGGAAAATAGTAGGAATTGAAAATGCGGAAGTGAAAAAATGTGTGATGATGGTGATGCCCCATACAAGTAATCATGATTTTTATTTAGGAATTTTTACCCGTGGAATCTCTGGACTGGAAATGAACTGGGTTGGAAAGAAGGAATTATTCAAATTTCCTTTTGGATATTATTTTAGAAGCGTAGGAGGAGAACCATTGGATCGCACCGGCGGATTAAACAAAGTCGATTCGATTGCGGCTATTTTTGACAGAAAGGAAGTTTTTCGTCTGGCCGTTGCTCCGGAAGGAACCCGTAAAGGAGTGAAAGAAATAAAAACAGGATTCTATTATATTGCGCTTAAAGCAAACGTACCTATTGTTCCTGTTGCTTTTGATTGGGGTAAAAAAGAAGTCAGTTTTGCAAAACCATTTTTACCAACCGGAAATTACGAAGCAGATCTTTTGATTTTGAAAAAACATTATGAAGGAGTTGTGGGTAAAATTCCTCAGGATGGTTTTCAACTCTAAATTTTCGATATTTTTTTAATTACGTGAGAATCCCTTAACCGAAAAATATTTTCATTTTTTTTGAAATATGCGATTTATTCTAATTAAGGATTATAGGCCTTGAAAGTTCCGTTTTTATAAAAAATAACAATTTTCACAATTTCACTTTCTTCAGAACTTAAATTTTGATTTTTAATTTCTGAAGAAATTCTTGTTGCTGGTTTTTCAACCTCTCTGTAATTTATTGCAGAAAATAAATCTCCGCCACTTATATTTTCATCTGAAGAAATAGGAGCAGGAGTTTTTGTCATTTCTACAACTTCATCATTGTTTTTAGGAAAACTTCCTTTTCCGTTCAAAATCCAATACAGGTCAACATCAGGAAAAACTTCCATAATCTTCATGACAAAATCTAAGCTTGGTTTGTTTCTGCCCGAAAGCAGGTGAGACATACTAGAACGCTGCACGCCAATTTTATCAGCAAACGAAGAGGCGTTTAAGGCATAATAGTCCAATATAATTTCAAGACGTTTTACAAAATCATCGATGTTTACCATTGTAAATTATTGTTTTTAAAATCGTTGTTTACAAATGTAACTAAAAGAATCTAATAAAGCAATTTTACAGTTGTAAATTACTAAAAGGAGAGAATATAATATTAATTATCACTTTAATTAATGGCTATTAAGTAGCTAATTATAAGTATTTTGATTTTGTTTAATTAAACTTATAACATTTGTTAACTCCCATATATACTAATCGATTAATAAACCTTAAAATCTTGTTTACAATTATAAATTATCTTTATTTTTAACAGTTTACAATTGTAAAAATAAAGATGTTTACTTTTGTAAACTAATCAAAAGACAATGAATTTAGAAGAATTATTTAGCCAATACAAAGAGAAAACAATAGAAGGACGTTATCTGACATTAGATCATATTAAACCAATATTAGATAAATTAAATACCAATAATCAAGTACAAATAATTGGAAGATCGGTTTTAGACGAACCTATATATAGTTACCAAATTGGGACTGGGGAAACGCGCATTTATCTTTGGTCACAAATGCACGGAAACGAAAGCACGACGACAAAAGCATTGTTTGACTTTATTAATGTATTAAACAGCGGATCTGAGATTGCAGAGAAAATGCTTAAAACGTTTACTTTTTATAGTATTCCTATTTTAAATCCGGATGGTGCAAGACTTTATACAAGAGAAAATGCCAATAAAATTGACTTAAACAGAGATTCTCAAAACCTAACTCAGCCAGAGAGCAAGGTGTTAAGGGAAGTTTTTGAATCTTTTAAACCTCATTACTGCTTTAATCTGCATGATCAGCGTACTATATTTGGTGCAGGAAACACAGGAAAACCTGCAACTGTTTCATTTTTAGCACCTTCTTATAATGAAGAAAGGGAAGTGAATGAAAACCGTTTGAAAGCTATTAATGTCATTGCCGGAATCAACGATGTATTGCAAAAATATATCCCTGGTCAGGTGGGCCGCTTTGATGATTCATTTAATATTAATTGTATAGGAGATACTTTTCAGTTTTTAGGAGTGCCGACCATTTTGTTCGAAGCTGGTCACTTTCCTGATGATTATGACCGCGAAATCACTCGAAAGCTCTTATTTTTCTCACTTTTTTCAAGCTTTCAACTCATTAGCGAAAACGATTTAGTTGATAATAGAATTAATGATTATTTGAATATTTCACAAAATAAAGTGGTTTTTTATGATTTTATGTATAAAAATATCAAAATAAATTATGATGGTATCGAAATTATTACGAATTTTGTCGCACAATACAAAGAAGAATTGATTGAAAATAAGATTCATTTTAACGCTTACATAGTTGAAGCGGGCGAATTGGAAAATTATTTTGGACATTACGAATACGATGCAAAAGGAGCAATTTATTCTGATGACTTTAGTGGTTTTCCGAAATCGAATCAAAAAGCAGATTTTTATTTAAATAAAAATGTTAAATTTGTTAACGGATTGATAAAAAGTTAATTTTTATGTGAATTTGTTGTTTTTTATATATATTTTTATACTTTGTAATAGCAATTAGTAATATTAATTAAAGAATTATGAGTAAATTTCGTTTAGATGAAGTAGATCACCAGATTTTAGATATGTTAATAGACAATACGAGAGTTCCGTTTACTGACATTGCAAAAAAACTATTGATATCTGCTGGTACAGTGCATGTTAGGGTTAAGAAAATGGAAGACGCAGGAATAATAATGGGTTCTTCATTGGCTTTGGATTACGATAAATTAGGGTATTCATTTATTGCATATGTGGGTGTGTTCCTTAATAATACGTCTCAAACTAAATTTGTATTAGAGCGAATCAATCAAATTCCGTTCGTAACAGTAGCTTCTGTAACGACAGGAAAATTCAATATTTTTTGCAAAATTAGAGCAAAAGATACTAAGCACGCAAAAGAGGTTATCTTTATGATAGATGATATCGATGGTGTTTACAGAACAGAAACTATGATTTCATTAGAAGAAAGTATCAACGATAAGAAGCGTTTGATGCATACTATTTTTAAAAATATGTAATTTTTTCTTGAATGCTATATTAAAATATAACCTCAAGTTTATTCTTGGGGTTTTTTTATGACTAATTAACCACAACTACAATAGATTATGTACACGTTACCAAAAATAGAACGTTTTAATCAAGATGTTCTCTCAAAATACCACATTTATAATAGTGTATTTATAACATTGCCTTTTGACTCGATAGATAATACCGGGGCTTTACTTCCTTTATTTACAGAGACATGCGAAACAGGATTTAAAAAACAAGAAACACCAAAAGAAATATTCGATTTTTTCTCTAATCGATATTTAAACAACGCCACAGAAAAGGATAAAATCGATTTAATGTTTCGTTTTATTCAATATACAGAGCGTCAAATTGTATTATTTGATGCTATTGAAGATGCAGCTTTCCCGGAAGTTAACAACATGGAAGGCCGCGGATCTTTGCGTGACATCAAGGAGAAATCTGATGCTAAGGAGAAAGATCATGAATTGATCGAATTCTTAGAAAATTTCAATGTCAGAACAGTTCTAACAGCGCATCCAACGCAATTTTACCCTGGACCAGTTTTAGGAATTATAAATGATTTAACCGAAGCTATTCGTTTGAATGATTTATTAAAAATAAAAGAATTGTTGGCACAATTAGGAAAAACACCTTTTATTCAGAACGAAAAACCAAATCCTTACGATGAAGCGGTTAGTTTGATCTGGTATTTAGAGAATGTTTTCTATGCTACTTCAGGTGAAATTGTTCATTATTTACAAAAAAACATCCTTCACGGAGAAGCTATTCAGAATCAATTAATAAAATTAGGATTCTGGCCGGGAGGAGATCGTGACGGAAATCCTTTTGTTACTACAGAGATTACTTTGAAAGTTGCGGAACGTTTACGTACTTCAATTTTAAAGTGTTATTATATCGAAATGAGAAATTTAAAACGTAAGTTAACTTTCTCAGGAGTAGACACTTTAGTAGCTGAACTTGAACATAAACTTTATCGTTCTGTTTTTTATTCTAAAGGTGAAATCTATATCACTCTAGATGAATTACTGACACAATTAAATCTTATTCGTGATATTATTATCGAAAAACACCAATCTCTTTATTTAGATGATCTGGAAGCCTTTTTGGTAAAAATTAATCTTTTTGGTTTCCATTTTGCTACTTTAGATATTCGTCAGAATAGTAAAATTCATGATGCCGTATTTAAGGATGTGGTGAATTATTATTTGAATTCTGGTTCTCCAATATTTCCTTCAAATTACTTTGAATTATCTGAAGATGAAAAATTAGTTGTTTTATCTAAAGTTAAAGGAGAATTAAATCCGGCTGATTTTGAAAATGAAATCACAAGATCGACTTTAGAGTCTGTTCAGGCTATTAAAACCATTCAGAATGCTAATGGTGAATTTGGTGCCAATCGTTATATTATTAGTAATAACGAAAGCGCATTGAATGTAATGGAGACTTTTGCAATGATCAGATTGAACAATTGGGAACATCCAACTGTAGATATTATTCCGCTTTTTGAATCTGTTGATGATTTACAAAATGCGCACCATATTATGGAGCAATTGTATACGAATCCAGAATATTCAAAACATTTACAGGAAAGAGGCAATAAGCAAACTATTATGTTAGGTTTCTCTGACGGAACTAAAGACGGTGGTTACTTAATGGCAAACTGGAGTATTTATCAGGCTAAAATCGCTTTAACTGAAATTTCCAGAAAATACGGCATTAAAGCCATTTTCTTTGACGGACGTGGTGGACCTCCGGCTCGTGGTGGTGGAAAAACGCATAAGTTTTATGCTTCTTTAGGACCAAAGATCGAAAATAACGAAATTCAGATTACAGTTCAGGGACAAACGATTAGTTCTAATTTTGGAACTTTGGATTCTTGCCGTTATAATATAGAGAATTTATTGACTGCCGGTGTAACCAATCAGGTATTCAGTAAAGAGAAAAACGAATTAAGTGCAGATGAAACTCAGATTTTAACTCATTTGGCTGATTTAGGTTATGAAAAATACCTAAGCTTTAAGAATCATCCAAAATTCATTCCGTATTTAGAGAAAATGAGTACGTTAAAATATTACTCGAAAACTAATATCGGAAGCCGCCCTTCTAAAAGAAGTAAATCTGAATCATTAGATTTTGCTGATCTAAGAGCGATTCCTTTTGTAGGTTCATGGAGTCAATTGAAACAAAATGTACCAGGATTTTTTGGAGTAGGATCAGCATTAAAACATTTTGAAGAATCAGGACAATGGGACAAAGTACACGATTTGTATCACAATTCTTTATTCTTTAAAACATTGCTTGAAAACAGTATGATGTCATTGGCTAAATCATTTTTGCCGCTAACAGCTTACATGAGAAATGACCCTGAATTTGGTGAATTCTGGCAAATTATTTACGATGAATTTCAGGAAACAAAACGTTTATTACTTAAAATAGCAGGACATAAAACACTTATGGAAAACTATCCTGATGGTATAGCATCGATTCAGGTAAGAGAACGTATTGTATTGCCGTTGTTGACAATACAACAATATGCTTTATTAAGAATTAACGAACTGAATAAAGAAAATGAGGTTGATGAAGAGTTGGTAAAAGTATACGAAAAAATTGTGACCAGATCACTTTTCGGAAATACTAATGCAAGTAGAAACTCAGCATAAATTTGATTTAAAGAATTAGAAATTAATACATATGAATTCAAATCAGTTATTGGAAACAGAATATTCAGGTCCTTTTGCGAATTATGTTCGCGAAGCCGGAGAAATTAATTTAATCGAGGAATTAGAAATTTCTCTTCATGATTTTATTCGATTTGTTCAAAATATTCCCCTGGATAAATTTGATTATCGCTATGCCGAAGGCAAATGGACTATCAAAGATATTATTCAACATTTGATCGATTGCGAGCGTATTTTTGTTTATCGCGCTTTGCGTTTTTCAAGAAACGATAAAACTGCTTTACCGGGATTTGAAGAAAATGATTATGTTGACAATACTGCCGCAAACAAAAGAAGTATTCAGGAATTATTAACTGAACTTTCTGCTTTAAGGCATTCGACTTTATTGTTTTACAAAAGTTTATGTGAAGAGCAACTTAAAAGAGTTGGAACTGCTTCGACACATCAAATTTCGGCAGGCGCTTTAGGTTTTGTAATTATCGGACATCAAAAACACCATCAAAAAGTTTTCGAAGAAAGGTATTTGTAAGTTTACTTTTTTAATATAAAAAAATCCTGTGAAGAATGTTTTTCCACAGGATTTTCTTTTACATCTTTTTTGAGTTTGTCATCCTGACGAAGGAAGGATCACACTAGGAATTCGACAAAGATTGGAGACTTCACTTGCGTAGATTCTGGTGAGATCCTTCGACTTCGCTCAGGATGACAAAAATGAGCATAACTTTTGTCGAATCCCTATTGAGATTGCTTCGTTCCTTGCAATGACATTACTTATTCCTCTCTACAATAGCAAGCCCAAACCTGATTTTATCATAAGACATTTTTTCTTCAAAATATTCATAATAAGGCCTTAAGGCAGTTGGATATTCTAATTCAACTTGTGCTTTATGAAGTAATTTTACTTCATCATCAGTTACAAAGGGGCTTAAATCGATATCATTACCGTCAACATATAATTTTGCTAAATGAGAAACAATCGTAGTTTGTCCGAGGTTTCTTTTTCCTGCAATTTCTTCAACTGTATCACCTCTTTTGAACATTTCTAAGGTTGTTTTATAAGTGTTGCCTTCTTTTTTAGCTTTTGCAATTGTCTTTTTTGCATTTTCATAATACACAATCGCATCTATAAATTCCCGACCATATTTTTCCAGTTTTACCTTACCAACACCATCAATTGCCAGAAATTCTTCGTCGCTCATAGGACGAAAAGTTTCCATATGCCTTAACGCGGCATCACTAAAAATGACATAAGCCGGAACTTCTTCATCTTTAGCAATTTCATAACGTAATTTTCGAAGTATTTCAAAAAGAGAACTTTTCGCCGCTTTGGTTTTTGTTTCTTTTACTTCGTTTTTATCAATTACTTTTTTAACAACAGTATTCAGTTTTACTTTTTCACCTTCAAATAAAACTTTTTTCGCAAAAGGGGTAAGTAAGATTTTATTATGTTGATGAAAAGCAATTTCGCAATATCCTAAATTTATTAGTTGAATTAAATATTGATTCCAATCGTACCATGAAACATCAGCGCCAATTCCGTACGTTTTTAAGTCTTGATAATTTTTTTCGTAGATATACGCGTTTTTCGAGCCACGCAAAAAATCTACAATTACGGCCAAAGGCTCAGATTCCTGCAAACGGCTAATGGCCGACAATGCTTTTTGCGCGAGAATCGTACCATCGAAAAAAGTTGGAGGATTTTTGCAAATATCGCAGTTTCCGCAATTCTCTTTTACGAGCTCACCAAAGTAGGAGAGAAGAATTTTTCTTCTACAGCTCAAAGCATCGGCATATTGTTTCATTCTTTCCAGCTTTGCCAGCTGAACATCTGAATTCAATCCTTCGGATGCAAATTTCTGGAGCTGAATTACATCAGCATAACTTTCGAACAAAACAGTTTCTGCAGGCAATCCGTCACGACCGGCACGACCAATTTCCTGATAATAACCTTCGATATTTTTAGGTAAATTATAATGAATTACCCAACGAACATTCGATTTGTCTATTCCCATCCCAAAAGCAATGGTAGCACAAACCACCTGGCAATCGTCGTTTATAAATTCGTCTTGCGTTTTTGCACGAAGTTTATTTTCTAAACCGGCATGATATGCTTTTGCTTTCACGCCATTTTTTTGAAGTTTCAATGCCAGTTCCTCGGTAGTTTTTCGGCTTAAGCAATAAACAATCCCGGATTCATTGGGTTTATTTTCTACAAAATCAATAATTTGTTTTACACGATCTAGTGCAGGGCGAACTTCGAGACTTAAGTTTTTTCGATCAAAAGAAGCTACAAAAGTTTTAGGATTTCTTAAATTTAATTGCTTTGTAATATCTGTTCGCGTCGCTTTATCAGCTGTTGCTGTCAAAGCCAGAACAGGAGTAGAAGGGAAGCGGCTTTTTAAATACCCTAAATTAGTGTAAGCTGGACGAAAATCGTGTCCCCATGACGAAATACAATGCGCTTCATCAATTGCAATTAAACTGACTGTCAGTTCATTGAAAACAACATCAAGATAAGACAAGCTTTCCGGTGCAATATAAACGAGTTTGAATTTGTTAGATTTTAAATTATCAATATAAAATTGCTGCTCTTCGCTGGATTGGCTGCTATTGATATAACAAGCATTGATTCCGTTGGTTTTTAAGCTGTCAACCTGATCTTTCATCAGAGCGATTAGAGGCGAAATAACAATCGTGATTCCTGGCAAAACCAAAGCAGGTAATTGAAAACATATCGATTTTCCTCCACCAGTAGGCATTATTGCTAAAGTATCCTGACCTGAAAGTATTGTATTAATAATCGTTTCCTGATTGGGTCTGAATTTTTCAAAACCGAAATTCTCTTTTAGTTTGGCGTGTAAAATTTCTGAATTCATAAGGCTGATATTTACTGATTTTTAAATATAATAAAAGTTTAAATATAGTATTTTTCTTATATTTAAAAAATATGATTTTCTGCAATTAATAAAAAAAGGAACCCGAATAGAGTTCCTTTAGTTTATTTTGAAAGATGAGAATTAATCTTCGTCGTCTTCATCATCTTCGTCAGCAATATCATCTGGATCTTTATCCTCATCGTCATCATCATCTCCGCCGTCAGTATCTGGTTTGTCTATTGCATCATCGTCATCGTCATCATCAATATCGTCATCAAGATCAAGACCTTTTACTGGTTCGATTACATCAACATCTACATCGATATCATCGTCTTCATCGTAATTCTCTATTCTGTCAGCAAGTTTAGTACTAATTTTTACTAAATAAATAGTGTCTTCAGTACGAACTTCAACAGCTTCGATCAATTCGTTTTTAGCATTTCTAAAACGGATTACATCCGAATCATCATAACCATCAGGAAATTTTTCTACCAAAAGGTTCAAAATTTCGTTGGTAAGTTTAGCGTAGTCTACTATAACTCTTTTCATAAATATCCTATAAATCTAATAAGTAAGCAAAAATTAACGGAGCAACAATTGTAGCATCCGACTCAATAATGAATTTTGGAGTTTTAATATCTAATTTACCCCAAGTGATTTTCTCGTTAGGAACCGCTCCGGAATATGATCCGTAACTTGTTGTTGAATCTGAAATCTGACAGAAATAACTCCAAAACGGAATATCATGCATTTCCATATCCTGGTACAACATTGGCACCACACAAATAGGAAAATCTCCTGCAATACCACCACCAATTTGGAAAAATCCAATTCCGTTAGCACTGTTTTTTGGATACCAGTCTGAAAGGAAAACCATATATTCGATTCCTGACTTCATGGTAGAAGCTTTTAAGTCTCCCTTGATCACATATGAAGCAAAGATGTTCCCCATCGTACTATCTTCCCAACCTGGTACAATAATAGGTAAGTTTTTCTCTGCAGCTGCATACATCCAGCTATCTTTTAAATCTATTTCATAATATTCTTCTAAAACGCCAGATAACAACATTTTATACATGAATTCATGCGGAAAATAACGTTCTCCTTTGTCATCAGCATCTTTCCAGATTTTGTAAATGTGTTTTTGTAAACGACGGAATGCTTCATGCTCAGGAATACAAGTATCTGTAACACGGTTTAATCCTCTTTCAAGTAAAGCCCATTCGTCTTCTGGTGTTAAATCACGATAGTTTGGCACTCTTTCGTAGTGAGAGTGTGCTACTAAATTCATGATGTCTTCTTCTAGATTGGCTCCAGTACATGAAATAATCTGTACTTTATCTTGTCTAATTATTTCGGCAAAAATTTTACCAATTTCTGCTGTACTCATAGCGCCAGCCATACTTACCATCATTTTTGCACCATTTGCCAATTGTTGTTCGTATGCTTTTGCAGCATCAACTAAAGAAGCAGAGTTAAAGTGTAAATAATGTTTTTCAATAAACTGACTGATTGGTCCTTTCATTTTGTTTTTGTTTTTTTTTGTTTTTTTTTGAATTAAAAGTTTAACCTTTTAGATGGTACTGCAAATTAATAATTTTATAGATATTAACATTTAATTCACAGGTTTTTTTTTATACTTTTTTAGTATATCCTAAAATCTTCAATACATCGTCAGAAGTTTGTTGTTCTGAGAAAACTTCGGTGGCTAAAATACCATTTTCGTCACGATCTATTAAAATATGTTTAGGCTGCGGAATCAAACAGTGGTGTAATCCACCGTAACCTCCAATGGTTTCCTGATACGCACCAGTATTAAAGAAACCAATATACAATGGCTTTTCTTTGTTATATTTAGGCAAATAAATGGCGTTCATATTTTGCTCTGAGTTGTAATAATCGTCACTATCACAAGTCAAACCTCCTAATAAAACCCGTTCGTAAGTATCATTCCAACGGTTGACCGCCAGCATGATAAAACGTTTGTTTATAGCCCAAGTATCCGGCAAAGTCGTAATGAAAGACGAATCGATCATATTCCATTTTTCTCTATCATTTTGTTGTTTTTGATACAAAATCTGATAGATAGCGCCACCGCTTTCACCTACAGTAAATGATCCAAATTCAGTAAAAATATTAGGAACATCAACTTCGGCTTCATCGCATGCTATTTTGATCTGATTGATAATTTCATCAATCATGTATTGGTAATCATATTCGAATGCCAATGAATTTTTAATTGGAAAACCACCTCCAATGTTCAGGCCATCAAGAGTAGGACATTCCTTTTTAAGTGCAATGTATACTTTGATACATTTTACCAACTCATTCCAGTAATATGACGTATCGTTTATTCCGGTATTAATGAAAAAGTGAAGCATTTTAAGCTCTAATTTATCATTTTCCTGGATTTGTTTTTTATAGAATGCAACTATGTTTTTGTATCCAATCCCTAATCTTGAAGTATAAAACTCAAATTTAGGCTCTTCTTCAGCTGCAATACGAATTCCAATTTTGAATTTCCCTTTAATTTCAGCCTGTAACAAATCCAGCTCTTCATAATTATCAATTATCGGAATAGTATTTTTATGTCCGCTATTGATTAATCGCGCTATATTAGTAATGTATTCGTCTCTTTTAAATCCGTTACAAATAACATAGGTACTTTTGTTTATTTTACCATTTTCAAGCAAATTTTCTACTATATTAACATCAAAAGCTGATGATGTCTCAATGTGAATGTTATTCTTGAAAGCTTCATTCATAATATATTCAAAATGAGAGCTTTTCGTGCAATAACAATAGTAGTATTTAGCATCGTATTTATTCTTTTCCATTGATTTTCTGAACCAGGATTTTGCCTTGTTGATGTTTTCAGAAATTTGTGGTAAGTAAGTAAATTTTAAAGGCGTACCGTATTGTTCAACCAATTTCATCAAATCGATATTGTGAAATTGTAAGTTGTCTTTGTTTAATTTAAATTCCGTTTGTGGAAAATAGTAAGTTTGATTAATTAGATCAGAATATTTTGTATTCATTTAGTTTTCGATATTTAGAATTGTAATTTTTTAATTTAGTAAACTGTGCTAAATCTAAAATTCAAACCCTAATATTCGCAAATACAATTTGCAGTTTTTCGTTTTCTGCTTTTGAACATTGAAAAACATCAAAACAAAGCGGACTTTTACTATTATAAAAACGGTTCAACATCCTTAGTAAGGAACTATTGAGCCGGTTTCTATAAGAACTGAATTGTCTTTGTTTATTGTTTGTTTTCATCGTGGCAAATGTAAAAAATAATATATACCTAAAGCAAAGCTTTTTATTAAAAAAAGTTTAAGATTTATAATCTTGAAACGCGTCTAGAATCAATTTATTTTCAACGGATTGATTAATTTTTATTTTCCCGATTCCTTCAATTAATGCAAATTGAATCAAACCGTATTCATTTTTTTTGTCATGAATCAGCAATTCAAGGATCGGATCGATGTCATTTTCTTCTATTATAACATCGTCATAAATGCTTTTAATTGCGGTTTTAATTTCAGCATATTCGTCTGCTGTGATTAAGTTTTTATGTAAAGAGATATAACTTTCCAAAATCATTCCAATCGCAATGGCTTCACCATGTAACAATGTTTTTTTGGATTCACTTTCTAAAAAATAACTTTCTATCGCGTGACCTAAAGTGTGACCAAAATTCAGTGCTTTACGAATGTTTTTCTCTGTTGGATCCTGAATTACAATATCATTTTTAATTTCTACAGAACGATATATTAATTCATCGAAATCAGCAAAATCAATGGCTTTTAAGTCTAAAAATTGTTTCCAGTACGCTGCATCATATATAAGACCGTGTTTTAGCATTTCGGCCAAACCGGAACGCATTTCGCTTTGTGGTAAAGTTTCAAGGTAATTAGTATCAATAAGCACCATTTGAGGCACGTTGATAACACCAATTTGGTTTTTAAGATTTCCTAAATCCACTCCGGTTTTACCTCCTACAGAGGCATCAACCATAGATAATAGGGTAGTAGGGATATTAATAAAATCTACTCCGCGTTTGAAAGTCGAAGCTACAAATCCACCTAAATCAGTAACTACACCGCCGCCAAGATTGATAACAAGTGATTTTCTATCAGCGCCAAGTTCTGTTAATACCTTCCAGATTTCGATACAGGTTTCAATATTTTTATTGATTTCACCAGATTCAAACTCAATAATTTCTATTGTTAAATCGGTTTCAAGTAAAGGCAAAAACTTTGGTAAACAATACTCATTTGTTTCATTATCAACTATAATAAACAAATTAGAGTATTTATTTTCTTTTAAATGATTATTTAGGGCTTCGTAGGCATTTTGGTTAAAATGCACGAGATAATTATTAGCTTGAATCGATTGCATATTTCTGTAGTTAATTGAAACCGCAAAATAAGGCATTTTTAACTAAATAATATTCAAAGTTTTGTTCTAATTTGTTTTAAAATGAATGATTCTAATTAAGGTTTGGGTTATTTGTTTTTAATTTTTTAAAACCAATATTTCATAATAACGTAAACTCTTACTTAATAAATTAAGGTATTACATAATTTTGTTATCGATATTAAAAATTATGCTATGTTTTAGTAAATAATATTCAAAACTCTATCTATATTTGCACAAAAAACTGACCTTAATGGAAAAAATATTCGATAACACCCAAGTTGCATTTTCGTTAAAAAGCGATACAGAACTTGACAGAGCTTATTTTCTTTTTAAAATGATCGACAGCCAACCTTTAGTAAGGATAGGAAC
This sequence comes from Flavobacterium sp. C3NV, assembly GCF_046825355.2. Taxonomy (NCBI): domain Bacteria; kingdom Pseudomonadati; phylum Bacteroidota; class Flavobacteriia; order Flavobacteriales; family Flavobacteriaceae; genus Flavobacterium; species Flavobacterium sp. C3NV. Next base: position 120,863 of record NZ_JBKQBJ020000003.1, read on the forward strand.
TGCTGTTACCAATTTTGCTATAAAAGCAAATCTTCCGGTAGAAGGATTAATTCGTGCAACTGTTTTTGACCATTTTTGTGGTGGTGTAAACGAAAATGATTGTATTACAGTCGTAGACAAAATGTTTACCAAAGGTGTTTCATCTGTATTAGATTATTCTGTTGAAGGAAAAGAAGAAGAGGAGCAATTTGATGCTGCTTTAGAAATGACTTTAAAAACGATTGAATTTGCCAAAGAACGTTTAGCGATTCCGTTTGCTGTATTTAAGCCAACAGGTTTTGGTCGTTTTGAATTGTATGAAAAATTAGGAGAAAAACAAACGTTGACTCCGGCAGAACAAGCAGAGTGGGATAGAGTAGTAGCCCGTTTTGATCATGTTTGTGGTGAAGCGCACAAAAAAGATGTGGCTTTATTAATTGATGGTGAAGAAAGCTGGATGCAGGATGCTGCTGATGATTTGGTTACCGAGATGATGCGCAAATACAACAAAGAGAAAGCGATTGTTTTTAATACTTTACAAATGTACCGTTGGGATCGTTTGGATTATTTAAAAAATCTACATGAAGTTGCCAAAAAAGAAGGTTTCTTTATCGGGATGAAATTGGTTCGTGGTGCTTACATGGAAAAAGAAAACAAACGTGCGGAAGAGAAAAATTATGTTTCGCCAATTTGTGTTTCTAAAGAAGCTACAGATATAAATTATGATGCTGCTGTACATTATATGTTAGAGCATTTAGAAATAATGTCAATTTTTGCAGGAACTCACAACGAATTGAGTTCTTATAAATTGATGGAAATGATGCAGGAAAAAGGAATTGCCAAAAATGATAACAAAATCTGGTTTGGACAATTATACGGAATGAGTGATAATATTAGTTACAACCTTGCTGAAAACGGTTATAATGTAGCGAAGTATTTGCCATTTGGACCTGTAAAAGATGTTATGCCGTACCTGATTCGTCGTGCTGAAGAAAATACTTCGGTAGCCGGGCAAACAAGCCGCGAATTGTCTATGATTAAAGCAGAACGTAAACGTAGAAAAGGGAAGTAGTTTTTAGTCTCAGTCTCGGTTTACAGTTTACATAAAAAAAAATCCAAATTCCAATCTTAACAATTGGAGTTTGGATTTTTTTTTATTGGAATTTTTAAGCTTTTTTAGAAAGAAACCTGGCATTGTAAAACGACCATTCCTAAGCGATCGCTTTGTTTGTATGCGCCAATAAGTGTTTTGTCGTAAACTGCTCTGTTTTGGTAATTCAAACTAAACTTTGGCCCCAAAGTTCCGGTTGTATAATAATTAACACCCAATTCATACATTGTCATTGGTGTGTCTAAAGCTTCTAAATCGGCAATTTGTGTTGCTGCGTAAGGCTGAAAACGACCTTTTTTAGCTTCATTATCTGATTTACCAAAAAGATATCCTAATTGAGCATAATAAATATTTCCAGTACCAACGCCAATAAATCCGGCACCAGAACCATTAATTAACGTATTATCTCCAATTGCAGGATTTGGTGTATTTACAGACTGAATATAGTTTTTACCGTAATCATTATTATTAAAAGCCGCATAAGCTGTTAGTGCAGCTCCTTTAGTGTTAATTGGACTATCATAAAAAACATCAAATCCTAAAACCTTCATATCATCATAAGCTACAGTTGCATCCGGCGTTAAATGCCACATCGCTTTGGCTTGCGTCATATAACCTAACGCTACATTGAAAACCTTTTTTGTTCCTAAATAAGTTCCTTTATGATACGCATCTTCAAGTGACTCCTTATCCAGGAAAGAATACGTTAGAATTCCGGAATATTGTGCTCTTGGAGTTTCAGTACTTACGGTAGAATTTAATCCAAGATTATTGTTTGAATTTCGATACGGATTTGTAATTGCTGCACGGTAATTAAATTTTCCTAAATATCCTTTTGCATAAATACTTAAATTTCGATTTCCAAAAGTTGATGATGTATTGGCAAATTGCTGATACATTGGCGTATCTAAAGTAAGTTGCGAAGAAGAACTATTTGCCGAATAACGGGTTGTTCCTGCTCCCCAAGCGGTTAATCCACCACCAATATGAAGTTTTTCGTTAAAATGATATTCTCCCAAGGCATCCATTACAGAAAGAGGTGCATTTGAAGGGCCGTTATTTTGGGTGAAATTAATATTATTTTGCCCTAACTGAAGGTGAAAAAAGATATTATCCGTAAGCATTCCCATGGCTTGTAAGCGCAGACGTCTAATTACAATATCATAGGCATCATTGACCTCTGTAGTTCCAATTTTACTATTAGGATTCAATTCTGAATATCTTCCCCAAACCTGAAGATTCATTCCAAATTTGATATATTTCGAACCGTCGGGAGTGATATTTACAACGTTAAAAGGTTTTTCCTGAGCAAGAACACTTATGGTGTTTAGGATAATAAATAATAAAATCAGGGCGAGTCTTAAATGTGGCATTTAGTTGTATTTAAAATTAATTATAGGCTTTTAGTTTTTAATAGTTGCTAAATTGAAGATTACTTAGGTTTTTATAAGTACCGTTTTCAAGATTTATTAATTCCTGATGTGTACCTTCTTCGGTTATTTTTCCATTATCTAAAACTAAAATTTTATCAGCATTTCTAATAGTTGACAGACGGTGAGCAATAATAATACTTGTTCTTCCTTCCATCAAAACTTCTAACGCTTCCTGAACTAATTTTTCGCTTTCACTATCCAAAGATGATGTCGCCTCATCTAAAATTAAAATACTTGGGTTTTTAAGCAATGCTCTGGCAATCGCAATACGCTGACGCTGACCTCCGGACAATTTCACACCGCGTTCTCCTACGACGGTTTCGAATTTTTCAGGGAAACCTTCAACAAAATTCAAAGCATTGGCTTGTTTTGCAGCCAGCATAATTTCTTCATCGGTTGCATCGGGTTTTCCGTAGGCTATATTTTCTTTTATGGTTCCACCAAATAAAATAACATCCTGAGGTACGATACTCATATTGCCACGAAGATTTTCTAAATCATAATCGTAAATATTTTTTCCGTCAACGGTAATTTCGCCTGATTCGATATCGTAAAAACGCAATAATAAAGAAGATATAGTAGATTTTCCGGCTCCACTTGGTCCGACAATCGCAATTTTCTGTCCGAATTCGGCAGTGAAGTTTACATCTTTAAGCACCTGAACTTCTTTTCTTGAAGGATAACTAAAAGCAACGTTTTTGAAAGAAACATTTCCTTTGATTTTTTCTAAAGGTTCTCCATTTTGCGTTGCATTTATTTTTTCAGGAGTTTCTTCAAGTAATTCAAAAACTCTTTCGGTAGCACCAATCGCTTTTTGAATTTGCGCATATAATTCGGCAATTCCTCCAAAAGAAGCTCCTACAAATGTTGAGTACAATACAAATGAAATTAATTGTCCTACGCTCATTTCGCCGGCAATGCTTAAACGTACACCATACCAAACTACAGCTACGATGGCACCAAACAAACAGAAAATGATAAAAGAGGCAAAGTAACCACGGTATTTACCGCCTTTGATAGCCAGTTTTACCACTTCGCTTATTTTTCCTTTATAACGGGCAACTTCATACCATTCGTTAGCAAAAGCTTTTACAATACTAATTCCCTGCATCGTTTCTTCTACAATAACCTGGCTTTCTGCCACCTGATCTTGTACTTGTTTAGAATATTTTCTAATAAAACGACCAAAGATTACGGCGGCAACCGCTACGAGAGGAACTACGGCCAACATTAGTAAGGTTAATTTAAAGCTTTCTGTAGCCAATAAAATAACGCCTCCAATAATTAGTATGAATTGACGTAAAAACTCTGCAATTGTTGATGTTAACGTATCTTGTATTTGAGTAATATCGGCACTAATACGGCTATTTAACTCTCCAACTCTTTTTTGGGAAAAGAAGGTCATTGGCAATTTTACTAAATTGGTATATAAAGACAAACGTAGGTTTGCTAATGTGTTTTCGGTAAAATTGACAAATAATGATAATCTGAAGAAAGAACAGAAGGATTGTAGAAACAGGATCACGATTAATCCCAATGCAATTTGATTGGCCTGATCGTTATCTTTGTTCTTGACACAATCAATTAACATTCCCATTAATTTAGGAAAGGCTAGGGCAGTGGCTCCTGTAAGTAACAGGAAAACCAAACCAACATAAAATTTCCATTGGTGTTTTCCGGCGTATTTGAATATTATGGTTGCTTTGTTAAGTGAAGTAGCGGTAATTTTTGATTTTGGTAAATCATTTTCTTTAAATCTTGCCATTTGAGTATACAATTAAGGTACGCAAATATAGGATTATAGCAAGTGAACACAAAACAATATTATAAATTAGGGGTGTTGATTTGTGTTTTTAACTAAATGTGCAGCAATCGCAAATTTTATTTCATTTTTAAAAAGCTGAAAAATAGATTAGTAAATAAAATCATTAAAATTTATTTCACTTTTTTTCTAAAAAGGCTTGCAAATACAAAATCTAGCTGTATATTTGCACTCGCAATCACAAACGATAGCAACCTAGTAAAATAGGGCGATTAGCTCAGCTGGTTCAGAGCACCTCGTTTACACCGAGGGGGTCGGGGGTTCGAACCCCTCATCGCCCACAAACTTCCAAAAACTCCAAAATCATTTGATTTTGGAGTTTTTTTATTTTGTAAAATCATGGAATTCATTGTTTATATATTATTCAGCGAAAGCAAGAATAAATTTTATATCGGATTTACTTCCAATCTAAACGAAAGAATTATTAGGCATAATCAAAAAAGCAAAGGTTTTACCGGAAATGTCAATGATTGGAAAGTTATTTATACGGAAAACTATAATACCAAAGAGTTAGCGCATAAAAGAGAATTACAAATTAAATCTTGGAAAAGCAGAATTAAGATTCAGGAATTAATATCTAAAAAAGATTAGCTCAGCTGCTTCGGAGCATTCCGATTTTTCATCGGAAGTGGTAGGGGGTTCGAACCTTCCGATAAAAAATCGGAACAAGCTATCATCGCCCACCAAGAAACTCATTAAGAAATTAAGGAGTTTTTTTTATGTATTACTTATTCGTATTTAACTATATGAGATTTTCTACTACTTTTCATTAATTCGTAAAATCATGTCGGCTATCATCTTTGTCTCATTATACGAAAATATTGGTTTAAAATAGTTTACATAACCCAGAAGCTCACTGACAGTCAGAATCTTCACAAACTGAAACTCTTCTTTTGGTTTTGTGTTAGTTAAAACAATGAGATTTTTTATTGGTATTTTTTTGTCACCCCAATGATGTGCATCTAAACTTAAATGATAACTACTCACGTCATTATTAAGTAGATAAAACAATGCAAAACTTGTTCTTTTAATTTGCTCTACAGGTGATCGTAAGCTCAAATTTTGTAATGATTTTTCACTCCAATTCTTTGTCTCAATAAGAAATATTCCAGCTGGCCCTACAAGTATATGGTCAATCTGAACGGACTTTATATAATCATTTTCTTGTCTATTATAGATTGCAGGTGAAAATGAAACTGAAAAGTCATTAATCAAAAAATACTCATCCGATAGAGTTTCTAATGTTTTAACTACTTTTTGTTCTCCTAACGCACCATAAATATAACTGTTGAACTCATCTATTGTCGTTTTTTTTCTTTCAAGTTCTGATAAAGGTTGTTGAACACTTTGCTTTACAGCTTCATTAAAATCTGAAATGATAAATTGATGACGATTGCTTTTAATTTGATAATTTTCAACTAGTTCCCTAATTGATATTTTTACCTGAATTTCAAAATTATGTTCTTTATGTTTAATTTTTTTTTTATAGTTCAAATGTTTTAAATCATTGGATAATTTTTGAAAAAAGCTTTTTGAAGGATTGGCAATTAAAATACTTAATTGTTGTTTCAGCTCATCAATTTCATTTGTCAATCTTAGAACCGATTCTTGTTTTTTTGTTTCGATTGCTGTTTCTAAATCCGGCAAATCTATGTTGAGCATATTTTTTTCTTCCTCAATCAGATTTTCGTGATAAGAAATTAATTGCTGTCGGAAAATTGCATATGATTTCTGAAAATCAATAACCTCCTTTAATGATTTGAAGTCATGAACATTTCTTTCCTCTAAATGTAATTTTAAAGCTGTTAGTGAACCAATCTTATTATAAGTCCTGCACATTATGTTTGCCAGTTGTTAATGTTGGATTTCATCAAATTATATTACCTGTAACTTAATACCGTTAATTACCTATTTTCTTTAAATAAAATTTTGCAGTATTTTTTGAACCTTTGCTTCTTCGCACAATTTTACCTGTTTGTATATTGTATACCAGAAGCTTATTATGTTTTATTTTATATTTTAAATGATAAGGAATTCCATTTTCAAATTTTAAATCATATAAATGCATATTTTGAAACTGATTGGTATCAATTGGTTTTTCCATTAATTCAGTCAGTGACAAAGTATCTGGTGCATCATTGTATTTTAGCTTGTCAAACTCTATATAGACAGTGTTATTTCTGGAGATTTTAAATTTCCCTGTTAAGTCTTCGTTCATCAAATCTCCGGCTTTATTAAATTTTACCGTACTGTCAGCATTAAATTTTATTTGGGTCACAAAAAAACCAAGCTGTGCAAAATTAGATCTATATGTTCCGCAAAAATTTCTGTTTGTGCTACATGAAACAAATAAAAGTAATAGGAGTAAGAAAGATATTTTTTTCATTAAAGATGGTTTTCAGTTTCGCTTATAATTTTTCCTAACTCGTTTATTTCAGCCTCAAATGGCATTAAAATAAGAAAGCTTTGAGCTGTACGATAGTTTTCATGCTAAATATAACAAAAATCTTTATTCTACATAATTAATCCATTCAAGTTGAAATAAATACACGTCACAATATTCTTCTTTAAAACTTTATAGTACATTGCATAGTGAACATACTTAATATACGATGGCTAAATACAAATTTTACATCATGGAAAACAGGACTTTTTAATATGAAAATAAAATACTACCAATACATATTCAGCCTTTTCTGCACATTTCTGATTGCTACAACCATCTCTTGTAATAATCAAAACCGATCTAATAAGGCTGAAAACAAAAGTGAAATCGGCGCCACAAGATTAAAATACACCACCGGAATTCGTTCCATATTAGAAGATAGTAAAGGAAATATTTGGTTTGGCAGTTACAATGAAGGAGTATGCTTGCTTCGTAATGGGAAGCTTCAATATTTTACGATAGAAAACGGATTAAGCCATAATCAGGTCAGGAATATTTATGAAGATAAAAATGGAGTAATTTGGTTTGAATGTGGCAAAGGATTAAGTATTTACGATGGACAGAAAATGGTTAAATACACTGAAACAAATTATAATTCAAAAAACGAATGGAAACTAAACGACAATGATCTTTGGTTTAAAGGTGATGCAATAGAAGCCTACAATAAAATCGAAGGAAACCCGGGCGTGTATCAGTACGACGGAAAAGAACTTTCTTATCGTGCATTACCTGTTAAAACAAAACCTGGACAAGAGAATCACTATTCAATTTCAACCAATTTTGTGAGAAGTAAAAATGGAACGCTTTGGTTTGGGACTTTTGGTGCTGTGATTGGGTATAATGACTCAGATTTTAAAATAATAGATGATGCCTTTTTAGAGCTAAATGATCAAACAGGACATTTGCATGCCCGCAGCATAATGGCAGACAGCAAAGGAAATCTTTGGATAGGTAATAATGGAATTGGTGTTTTGAAATATGATGGAAAAAAAGTAGTTAATTTCACAAAGCAGCAAAAACTAAAAAAAGAGGAAACCAAAGGCAATTCGCTTGAAAAAGTTTTTTCTATAGGAGAAGATAAATTAGGAAATATCTGGTTTGGAACTGCAGGATCCGGTGTATGGAGATACGATGGTAAGTCTGTGCAAAATTTCACTAAAGAGGATGGAGTAGAAAGCAACCATATTTGGACTATTTATAAAAGCAAAAAAGGAGAATTATGGCTTGGAGGAGCAAGTCCGAGTGGTGTTTATCGATTCAATGGCGTTTCTTTTGAAAGAAAGTTTTAAGTGGTAAATGACAGATCAATTTAAATCCGCTAAGATTTTCAATTACATTTAACCAGTTTAAGTTGTCTCATTTTTCCAACTTCTTCTTCATTTTCATAGCTCTGTTGTAAATAGTCTTTATAGAACCATTTACCATTTTGTTTTTCCAGATAACCTTTTATAACATTAAAAATCGGCTTTTTATTACTACTAAAATCAAACGAATCCTCGTGAATTCCAAACTGCTTCAATAGTGTCCATTTTTCATTACACAGCGAATATATTTCGCAACTATTGACTCTGCTCATGTCTAATTTGTCTATTACTAAAGCAATTTCGTCTTTGCGATCGCCATTAGTATCGCCAATATTAATTAAGCAATAAAACCCTTGCGCTGTACCCAAATGCAATGTATCAGGATTCGGTTTATTTATCGTCAAATACAAATCTGCTTTTTGGCTGTAAAACCATTTTTCGACAATATCCCAATCATTTTCAAAAGGATCAGGAGATTTCTCAATTTCAGTTTTGGTTTGTTTTGAATAATTATGCTGAAAAATAGTATCCTGCTTTCCGTTACCGTCAAAATCGCCAATTACAAATAGTTTTTCTAATTTATTAAATTTGATAGTCGTGTTTAGTGTATCAGAAGCAGCAGTGTTACCGGCTTTCTTCCTGCTATTTTGATTACAGCTAAAAAGCACAATAAGTAACATCAATATGCAAAATACCAGTTTCAATTTCATTTTTGTAAAGTTCTAAGAAGAAAAAAATAGCTCGTGATAAAATTATATCTAAGCTAGTATAAATAAGCCAATAAATTGCTTTTAGCAATAACAAAAAACTCCTTAAATAAGTTAAGGAGTTTTTTAATGTGATTTTTACTTTCTACTACATTTATGTCTTTTCTGTTTTTGGCAATTCTTTCCAGGAATAGCTTTTATGCACTATTTTCCAGTTGCCCTTATATTTCAGTATTAAAAAATAATCGGTAAAAGTTCGCTGATTCGGTATTACAATTTCTGCTTTTGCTATTGCAGTATCTTTTTCAATATCAATAGAAACAATGCTTCCAATTCTGTTTGTCTTTTCTCCCGTTTTTATGTTAGCAATATATCGTTCTCCTGAACGAATCCATAAAGTATCTTTTGCCACAGTGTATAAATTAAAATTAGGATCAAAAGCTTTGCGTAATCTTTCGGGCTGTCCGTTTGCCGTTCCTTCAATGTAATCGAGTAATATTTCTGTAATTTGTTCTAAATCACTTATTGCAAAAGTATTAGTGCTTTTTGAATGAGATTTTAAAATTTTAATCACCTCATTTGCCACATTTACACCAGAACTAGGATCTTGCCCGGTCACAAACCTGCCGTCAACAATATAAAACGCATCTCCGCCTTGATCAGAATACACAAATTTCCCCATATTACGTGTAATTTCTTTGTCTATCGAGAACGGAAATGCTTTATAATATTCGGCTTCTTTATTTTCGAAAATAGTGGGATATCCTGTAATTTTTTTTCCTGCATAAAGCGATTTTTTCTTTTCATCCTTCAAATTGATAATTCCGGCTGTTCCGTGGCAAATTGCAGCAATAACACCGTTTTTACTGTAAATACTTTTTGCAATTTTTTGAATCGTAAGGTCATCTGCAACTCCGAACATTGCTGCACCGCCGCCACTATAAAAAATCGCCGAATAGTCTTCGGATCTAATTTCAGCGGGTTTCTTAGTACGTTCTAATTTATCCATAAACCAACCGTCGTACAAATATTTTTTTTGCAGATTATCAGATGTATTTATGTAGCCAATAGGGATAGCTCCACCATTTGGACTAATAAAATCAACTGTATACCCGGCTTTTATAAACAAATCATAAGGTACGATAATTTCTTCGAAGTGATTCGCCGTTGGAATTTTAGTGTTTCCATAAAAATCCTGATTCGAAGTTACAAACAAGATCTTGTTTTGTGCATTTGTAACTATAGGCTTTAAACCTGCAATAACAAGTAATACGATTATTATTTTATTCATTTACTGAAAAATTATAAGGTTTTGAATTGAAGACACAGGGAGTATTATTTTGCTTTAGCTACTGTTGCTTCTACTGTTTTATGAGGTGTTCGGGCCGAAATTTTATCTACAATTAGCCAACCCTGATTTGTTTTTATAAAATGAAAATAATCTACAAATAACAGCGTTGCAGTACTGATTTCTACTTTTGCAACGGCCACATTGTTGGTTATATCGACAAATACAGTTCGAGCCGACCAATTCTTGGGTCTGTCGTGTTTTTGAAAGCCAGTAATGTATTTCGATTTAGTTACGACATTCACTTTATCATCAGCAAAATATTTCAATTGCCAGGTATCATGAAATGACGAACCTACTTTTATGGAATCTCCCGTAGCTTGCCCTTCTAAGTACAAATTGATCGTTTTTTCAATCAAAGCCAAATCATTCGTAGTATCACTTACCTGAGCATTTACATTAAGAGACAAAACAATAACGGAAACAAACAAAAACACTTTTCTCATTTTTAAAATTTTAAGTTATTAATAATGAGAGCAAATTTGCAGTATAGAAATGTTTTAGAGGTCTTAATTTATAAATTAGAACTCTGATTTTATAATATCAAACTCATTTTAAGTATGATTTTTGATATTCGGCAGGGGTTAAGCCGGTTGTTTTTTTAAAGGCAGTAAAGAAAGCCGATTTTGAATTGAAACCACTATCGTAACCTAAATTTTCGATCGTATAATTCGTTTCGGTTTCCAATAATTTTTTTGCTTTCTCGATTCTGTATTCTTTAATTAGGTTTGAGAAGGATTTGCCCAATACTTCATTGATATATTGAGACAGTATATGTTTTGTTACTTTTAATTCTTTAGCAGCTTCTTCAAGGCTAAAATTTGGATTAAGAAAAAGTTCTTTTTCAATTATAACCAACAATTTCTGATCGATCAGATGCAAAGTTTCCTTGTCAATTTCTTTGTTTTTGTATTTCTCTTTTTCATTAAAAAAAGTCGATTCACTATTTGTTTTAAAAATTAAAAGCAAAACAATTAAATACAAAATAAACGTAAAGGATAAAGCTCCAACAATGTACGAAGTATAAGCTGCCATGCTATAGGCCAACCATATAAATGCAACGCCAAAATAAATACTCAGAAACCAAACATCTATTCTTTTTAAGGTCTCTTTTTCTTTGATTTTTATAAAAATAGGGCGAAGGTATTTGAATGACAAAACAATATAAATGAACCATTGCGAATAAATGACACATACAATCCAATTACTCCAAATGGCCCGATGCTCAACATAAGGGTAAAAAAATCCTAAAATGGTAATTGCTGTCAAATAGGATATAACATGTTTTGCCCAATTTAGTTTTTCTTCTTTTTTATATGATTTTAAATATAAATAAAGAAAAGGCCCAATTAGAACGCAGGCCGAAAGACCTATTTGAATAAAAATATTAGACAAATGCGGATTAAAAAAGAAAAAAACCGATTTAAGAATTCTGATACTTAAAACCAGTAGGAGTAATGCTAAAAAATAGTTGGTGAAGTTTTTCTTTTTGGCATTTATAGCAAAATAGATCGAAAGTATAAAACCATTAAATGCTCCTAAAGCACTAAAAAAGAAAAGCAACTGGTTTGACTCTATCATTATTTTGTTTCGTTATTTTTTGCTCAGATGAATTACAATCTGGATATTCTTAAGGCGAATATAAGAAATATTTTTGCTACACTTTCTTAACTTTTTCTGATTGAATTCGAAATAACGGTTCATTATTATTCAATCGAAGCACTCTTAGAATAAAATTTATTTGTCTTTTTTATCGAATGATTGTGTAACAAATTAAGCAAAAGACTACATATACCATAGCAGTTAATACAAAACAACAAATAAAACTTAACGTATGAATTTATCACAATGGCTCGTTTTTATTTTAATCATGCAGATTGTTCATGGATTATCTACCTGGAAATTGTATGCAAAAGCTGGTAGAAAGCCTTTAGAATCATTTATACCCGTTTATAATTTAGTTATTTTAATGAAAATTATAAATAGACCTTGCTGGTGGGTTCTATTGCTTTTTGTTCCCATTATAAATCTATTGATGATTCCGGTAGTCTGGATCGAAACTATTAAAAGTTTTGGAAAAAGTTCCACACTTGATATTATTTTGGTTGTAGTAACATTAGGATTTTATATTACGTATTTAAACTACACATCTGAAAAACTAAATTATATAGAGAATAGAGATTTAAAGCCTAAATCGAATACAGAAGATACCATTGGTTCTCTTTTATTTGCTATTATTGTAGCCACATTGGTGCATACCTACATTATACAGCCTTATACAATTCCGTCTTCGTCATTAGAAAAAACATTGTATACCGGAGATTTTTTGTTTGTTAGTAAAATTAATTTTGGAGCAAGAACTCCTATGACTACCGTGGCATTGCCTATGGTGCATGACTCGATTCCTCTTACAGGCAAGAAATCCTATTTGTTTAATGATGATATTACTAAAAAAGAAACATCATTACTGAACAAGTTTCAATTACCGTATTTTAGATTTCCCGCGTTAGAAAAGATCAAACGTAATGAAATTGTAGTTTTCAATCAGCCTGCAGATACGCTGCGTGATATGGATAATTTTAATCCGGATCGAAATTACTACAAACCCATTGATAAAAAAACAAACTTAGTAAAGCGATGCGTAGGAATGCCAGGCGATTCTTTAGAAATTCGTGATGGAAATATTTACATCAATGGTAAGATAGATAAACTGCCTGAAAGTGCAAAAGCGCAATACAATTTTCTTGTAGATACAAAAGGCCAGCCTATTAGTCAGGATGCTCTTGTACACAGATATGGCGCCAGAGAAGGCATGAAGTATGAAAATGGAGATTTTGCACTTACAAACACGGGACAATATTTCCTGACGCTAACAGATAAAGAAGCGGCTACAATAGCCAATAATCCGGTTGTAAAAGGAGTTAAAAAAAATCTAACACCAAAAGGAGAGGATGGAGGTGTGTTTCCTCATATTCGTTCTTTGGGTTGGAACATAGATAATTTTGGCCCAATTTATATTCCTCAAAAAGGAAAAACGATACAATTGAACCTAAAAACACTTCCTTTTTACAAGAGAATTATTCAGGAATACGAAAAAAACACGCTAAAAGTCAATGGAAATGAGATTGTTATAAACGGAAAAGCAAGTACAACTTATACTTTCAAACAAGATTACTACTGGATGATGGGAGACAATCGTCAGAATTCTCTAGATGCCAGATTTTGGGGATACGTTCCTTTTGATCACGTAGTAGGAAAGCCTGTATTTATTTGGTTTAGCTGGGATAAAGATGGGAAAGGTTTTAATAAAGTAAGATGGAATCGCGTTTTTTCTGTAGTAAACGGAGACGGTGAACCTAAGTCTTATTTAATACATTTTCTAGTACTAATAGGTCTTTATATTATAGCTAGTAAAATAATAAAGAAAAAACGTAAAGCATAACTGAAATGATATGTTTGCCGAATAATTCTCTGAGATTTTACAAACAGTTTTAAAATAAGCATAAATAATAAAACTCCAAATTCATTACGATTTTGGAGTTTTTTATTGCTATAATCTTCGGGAAAATTTACAGCTTTCTGGATTTAATTTCTTTGTTCAATAAACTTAAATTGATAAGTATTGGCATAAAAATGATGGGCAATGTAAAAATTGGAACAAGTGTTGCGATAGAAACATTTTTAAGCCCTTTTACGCTTAAAATATAGACTATAATGCCAATGGCTAATAAAAAAATAACGCCAAAACCTATCGAGACGCCTTTAAATAAATCTCTCTTTTTTAATAATTTTTCGTTGCTTAGTTCTTCGTAAGTATTTTTCTTCATAGGTTAGTTTGGTTAATTTATTATGGAAATTTTGTTTGGTCTTTTTGGTGGTTTTTGATTTAAAATTTTACTGCTTTTTTTATAAACATCACTAATTCAACTTATACAAGTCAATTTAGCGCTATAAGCAACTTTATTTTGGCTAATATAACAAATATTTTCAGGACTATTTTACTAACTTATTTTGAATTTGAGACGGTAAATTTTCTGAACTTCTTATCAATTTTGGACATAAATACAATTCAAAAAAAAGCAATATTTATTTAAAAATGTTGTTTAATAAAAGCTCAATATTTTATAATTTTAACTGGATGTTATTGAGGAAGATTGACTTCATAAAAATGCATTTTATCGAAAGAAAAATGTGAGGTCTGTTTTAATGAAGAATGTTTATCTTTACTATTGAAAGTCCTATAATAAAAATTACGATACTCATTGTCAACTCATTTCAAATTGTTCGTTTATAGTACTTACTTGTTGTATCAACATATAATTTTAAAACCTATTGCATATGGCATTTGATCATTATATACAGATAGAAAGGGTTGAAAAACTTACCAAAAAAGAATTCATAGAAAATTATTATAAGCCACAAAAGCCTGTTGTAATTACAAAACAAATAGAAGACTGGCCCGCTTTTACTAAATGGAATTTAGAATTTATCAGAGAAATTGCAGGAGATAAAACGGTTCCCTTATACGATAGCCGTAAAACAGATTATACCAAAAAAGTCAATGAACCTGATTTTAAGATGACGATGTCTGAATACATTGATATTCTGGAAAAAGGCCCAACTGATCTTCGTATCTTTTTATACAATCTCATGAAAGATGTTCCGTCTATGAAGTCAGATATGCATTGGCCGCGCTTAGGTATAAGGTTACTGAAGAGTATGCCACTTGTGTTTTTTGGCGGTCAGGATGCCAAAGTATTTATGCACTATGATATTGATTTCCCAAATATTTTCCACGTTCATTTTGATGGTCAAAAGCAATGTGTTCTGGTAGATCCCAAAGAAACAAAATACATGTACCGACTGCCATATTCATGGTTATGCAATGAGGATATCGATTTTGATAATCCGGATTTCGAACGTTTTCCCGCACTCAGAAAAGTTACGCCTTATATCACTAATCTTAATCATGGCGAAATGCTCTATATGCCCGAAGGCTGGTGGCATTACATGAAATACCTTACGCCTGGTTTTTCGCTTAGTTTACGATCTCTTGCCGGAAGACCATCTAATTTATGGAAAGGTTTTGCCAATGTCGCCGTAATCCGATATTACGATAACTGGATGCGAAAAAGAAAAGGTCAGGAATGGCTGGATTATAAAGATGCCGAATCTATCCGCAGAACAAACGTAGAGTTAGAGGCAGCGGAATAATCCAAAAAAAGTTACGAATATCACAAACCACAAATAAAAAACTCCATTATTTCTAATGGAGTTTTGTGCTTAAAAAGCTTTTATTTTTCTATTCTTTTAAAGTCTCAAAATTGATGATTTTGAAAGCTTCCTTAATTTAAAAAACTATTGAAATATCGGTCTTTAATATTTATTCTTTAGCGGGCAGTTCCCTGATGCTGCAAAACATATTTGTTGTCAATTAACTCATTTACAATATTTAAAGCAGTTTTATCTGCACTTAGTCTATATTGTATATTAGCGCCTGAACTTTCATATTTTATTTTAAATACTTTATTATCAAAAGTGATAAGCTCTTCGTACAAAAACTTATCATAACCCGGATGTTTGCTGCTCATATTGTACCAGGTTGCTATCAAATTCTGGTCTAAATCATACACTTCGTATTTCTGAACTCCTAATGCTGTTGTAGAGACAATTTTTATATTCCCAATCTTTTTATTATTAGGATCTTTTGTTATTGCACTATAGATAACACCGGCATCGTCGATTGTAACCTGATAACCTTCAATACGTTTCTGTTTTCCATTTGCAGCATTTGCTTCATCTTTAATTTTATTACCTACACCCGAAGATTCTCCGTTTATAAAATTTTCGATAGCTTCAGTATTTAAACCGTCTGCACTTACAAAACCTTTATCGATAAAGGCTTCAATAACACTTTTTTGTTGGTTTAGCGGGTTAAACTTTTTATAATCAACTTCATTCGTTTTACCTGTTTTTGCACTCTTTAGAATCATCCATCTTTTACCTGTAGATTCTAAAAATTTTAATTCGGCACTTACAGAATACTGTTTGTCTAAACTTAAAATTTGAAGATTTGGTTTCTTGCCTTCGATATAAGCCACTGCCTTGTCATCGAGCTTTACTTCGTCGTTTTTAATTTTTATTTCCTGCGCAAAAGCACAAACTGTTAGTAACGCTGCAGTAACAGTACAAATTATTTTTTTCATTTTCTACTTTGGGGTTTTTAGTGTTTATTATTCTTTTATGAATTTATTAGAAACATCATTAATCTTATAGATATAAACACCTGATTGTAAACCAGAAACATCTAATTTGATGAAATCTTCGTTATTACCGGCAATATTTTTTTGCAAAACCAATTTTCCAGTTGCAGAAAACACCTTAAGACTTGCATCTCCTGTTTTATCAGTAGGGTTTGTAATATTCAAAACATCTTTTACCGGATTAGGATAAGCAACTAATGATTTAGATAAATCCTTCACTTGATTAACTGAAAGCGAACCTGTTAATGCATACACATCTTTTTTCGTAATATAAAGACCTGAATTATAAGTTGCTTTTTGAGTAATTAATTTATAATTGTTAGATAATGTCTTCACAATCAAAGCATCTTGTTTATCGCCAAATTGTTGTAACACATCTCCTTTTTCATTCAAAAGTGTCATTTTATGAACTCCTGTTGCGTTTACAGTAACTAATAAAAACTCTATAGAATTATCTGAATTAAACAATTTATCTGTAAATAGCTGTAGATTATTTACATTATATCCCGAATCAACAGGTAAGTTTAATGTAGCGTAAATGGAATGGTCTTCTTTATAAATTTTTAAAACATTGCTTGTATCATACGTGTAGTGATATGATGCAGTTTCTGTATTAAAAAAATAGCTTTGATCTGATCCTTCATCTTGGTTTATGACATACGAATGCTCAAGTGTTGCTTGAGAAAAAGAAACTGCAGAAGTTAAAAATAAAGTAATTAGAGTAATTTTTCTTATCATAATTTATTGTTTTTGGTTGGTTTGTATTTTATTAAATTTTAAAGACTGTGGTATTGTTATGAAACAGATATATTCTGGCGAAAGTAAATGTAATCGATTTTTTGTAAAATTTTGTAAATTTAAACACACTAATATTTTATTTTTTTAATACAAAAAAACTCCATTATTTCTAATGGAGTTTTGGTTGTTTTTTATAAATATCAAATCAAGGATAGATCATAAGGAATATAAAGGCGAATAAGTTTACGAGAAGCACAACTCCGTAAACGATGTTCGATTTGCCTTTGCTTAAAGATAACATTACCGTAAACACAGATAAAGCCAGCAGCACTATAGATTTTATATCAAGCCCCAGAATAATTGGCATATCCATAATAATACAAACTACTGCCACACTAGGAATTGTTAACCCGATACTTGCCAGGGCAGAACCTAAAGCTAAATTGATACTGGTTTGCAGTCTGTTTTTTCTTGCCGCAATAATTGCAGCAATCGCTTCAGGGAGTAAAATTATCGCAGCAATGACAACTCCAACCAAACTTTTTGGAAGGTGATAGCTCACAATAATAGTTTCGATAGTAGGAGATAGTGTTTTTGCCAATAAAACCACAATTCCCAAGCTCACGATCAGGAAAACAAGACTGGTATAAAAGGTTTTATTATCGATTGCTATAGGCTCAACTACATCTTCGTTTTCATCATCGCCAACCGTTAGAAAATATTGCCTGTATCTGCTGGTTTGTGCAAATAGAAAAGAGCCATAAATAACAAGACATGCTATAGAAGCAAAAACAAGTTGCGGAAAGGAGTAATAAGATCCTTTTACACTTTCGGTAAAAGTAGGGAAGACCAGTGTAAATACTATAATCGAAACCAGTGAAACCAAAGCAATAGTTACAGAAGAAACAGAAAAATTTTGTTCATAATGTTTTAGTCCGCCAATTAAAAGGCAAAGTCCGATAATACCGTTTAGAATCAGCATCGTAGCAGCATATACCGTATCTCTGGCTAAAGAAGCCGCCTCAGTTCCTTCTGACAGCATGAGCGATACAATAATCGAAACTTCGATAACGGTTATAGAGATAGCCAAAATAATGGTTCCGTAAGGTTCTCCAACTCTTTCTGCTATTACTTCTGAATGATGCACGGCCGACATAACACTAAGGATAAGCAATATACTGGCAATAACCTGAAAAATGCTGCTGTTGTCTACGAGTCCGCTAAAAAAAAGAATCCAGGCAAGTGCCGGAATGATGATAGTCCACTGAAGTAATCTTTTCATATATAAATGTTTTCTGCCAATAATTTTTAATGTAAAATGACATTTTAATTTCCCGTAATATAAGGCTTTTTACCGCAAGTACCAAAAACACTGGGGCATATACTTGAGAAACCAGCTCATAATAATAGTATCTTTAGCTTCTAAAAATCTTTTTTATTTAAAATTTTGAAGCATTATTTTTTAAACCAAAAACAAAAGATATAGAGGAAAATTTACTTTTTGCATCGGGTAATGGCAGCAAGTATTTTATTGTAGAAAATTTAAACTTAACGGTTGTTTTCACGCAGGGAAACTACCAATCGTTTAAAGCAAAACAAGCATTCGAAATTATGGCAAAGTATATTTTACCTCAATTTAAAAACTGAAAGACATAATTTTTTGCGAAGTTATTTTACTTCTTTATCATCAGATTTTTTAGTCAGCCTAACCAATCTTACCATTTGGTATATTGCATGATTTTTTTGCGACAAAGAGCGCGCAATTTCAGGAATGGCCTGCATATGAGATTCGCATAAATAACCAAACTCCAGTTCTGACGTTATTTTTGCATGTTCTGAAATTATTTTATTTATTTCTTCAGTCTTTACGGCAACTTCGATATAGACCAAATAAAATCCCTCTGAATAATCTAATGGCGAAGCTACATTTTTTAGAAAATGATTATAATTATTGTCTTCCATTTTGCAATTATTTTAAACAGGTTCCCAAAGTTCTATTTTATTGCCTTCTGCGTCCATAATATGCACGAATTTACCGTAATCGTAAGTTGCAATTTCATCAAGAACAGTCACGCCGTTTTCTTTGAGCTGATTGACAAGACCTTCAATATTTTGAACCGTATAGTTAATCATGAAATCTTTTTTAGAAGGGGAGAAGTATTCATCACCTTTCTTAAAAGGGCTCCATTGTACAGCATTTATTTTATCAGGATTATTAAAATCTCTGGACTCAAAAGTCGAACCCCATTCATTAACATCAAAACCTAAGTTTTTGGCATACCATTCTCTAGTTTCCTTTTGATTTTCCGAAAAGAAAAAAACACCTCCAATTCCTGTTACTTTTGGCGTCTTATCATTTGAAGTGACGTGTGTTATGTTATTTGAATCCTGCATAATACTTGTTTTAATTTATACATCCGGTTTATCAAATTTAATAAATTCATTTAAATAAAATTCAGTAAAACTATTTAGTTAGAGTTGGTTTCAAATTCAGTTTTAAATTGTTCAACTAACTCATAAAATAGTTGTATAGATTTTAAATGCTGTTCTTTAGTCACATTGCAATCAAATAGTTCTTCCCAAATTATACTTTCTGGTTCAAATCCTACACTGTATGCCAAAATCATATTTACCCATCCTGCAGTTGACTCAAAATAGCCCAACTTGTTGGCAATCCAATCAAAAAAAGGTTCGTTTATATTTTCAGGAACAATTTTATGATTTATAAGTGCCAGATAATATCCTGAAACAAATATTTTTATACTTTTAAGATTTACCTCTCCAGTCCACATTGCTGGTCTTTTTTCTATTTCTTTTAATAATTGGTAACATTCTATAATCATAAAAGTATGTCATTAAAAAATTATTGATTTCACTCCAGCGCTAATAAAAGAAGGTACATTCACTTAAAAAAAAGGAATTACTTAAGTTACAATTCTTTTGTCAATCGATCTAATTCCTTTAACAGCGTCGGAAATCTAAATTCTCCGGCCATACTGGCTACTTTTTCAAAAGCATCATCCAACTCAATACCAATAGCAGTAATATACAAAGGCTTTTTGCTATCGCCTCTCAAAAGAGCTAGTTTGTGTTTTTCGATAGCCGCAAAATTTGTTTTCGCAACACCAATAATCGGAATTTTACCCTCTAGTTTTTCGTACAAGCGACCTCCCAAACCGTATTTTTTTTCATCATCTAAATACACAAAACCATCTACAACAATGGCTTCAATATTATTTAAATCAATTTTATCTAATAAACTGAGAATACAAGGCAATTCTCTTTTGTAAAATTCTCCCGGTATATATTCTTCTACATTCTCAATAATTTCGGTGTGAATTTTAAAATTTTCACTTTGATTCCATTCTGTAAACTCAAGGCAAACCGTCTTTGCTTTTCCGTCGTAGTAATACGTATCGAAGGCTAATATCATTATTTATAGATTATTTGGGCTAATATATTTATTTTATTTTAAAATCGTCATTCAGTCCCTTTCCATCCAAAATCTGATCAATAGCTTTCTCCACTCTTGATTCTCTTGTTTTAGATTGTTTTGGAGATGAAAAATGCAGTAAATAAGCTCTTTGTCGTCCGGGAGTTAAAGCTTTGAATGCAGCTTCTAATTTTGAATCCTGATCTAATTTATTTTGAAATTCTTCTGCAACTTCAAATTCTTTGGTCTTCTTTAATTTCACCTTTAGACCCGATTTTTCAACTTCTATCGCTTGATAAATGTAAGTTTTTAGAATCGATTTTTGATCTTTAATTTCCTGAAGATTCGTAAACCGGATTTGTCTTGCTGCCTGAACATTTTTTGATTGCTGTATCAAAATTCCATCTGTATCGCTTAACAAAGCTCCCTTAAAGAATAAAAAAGCACAATACTCTTTAAAAGCGTGTATCAAAACAATATTACTGTTTTGAAAAGTATAACAAGGAGTTCCCCATTTTAACTCTTCGGTTAACTGACATTCTAATGCGATCTCACGTAGTTCTTCTTGTTCCTTTTGCCATTTTTTGGCTTCATCAAAATAAAAATCAACATTAGGATTCATAACATTTTATTTTAAATGAATTAAACACGCAACGATCCGCGAAAACCCCTTGCGGCATAATACGAATCTGCTCCGTTATGATATACAAAAACAGTATTGTAACGAAAATCAGAGAAGAGAGCACCGCCTAATTTCCTGATATTAGAAGGTGTTTCAATCCAGCTCGAGGTTTTAGTGTCAAATTTACCCAGTTGCTGAAGTTCTTTATATTGTTCCTCATTTAGGATTTTAATTCCCATTTCTTCGGCCATATTAAGCGCACTGTCTTTGGGTTTGTTTTCTTTTCTTTTTTCTAATGCTTCATGATCGTAGCAGATACTTCTTCGGCCTTTAGGACTTTCGGCGGCACAATCATAAAATATATATTCATCTGTTTTTTTATCATAACCAACTACATCCGGTTCTCCTTCAGTTCTTTCCATTTCATCCAAAGACCATAATTTATCCGGATTGACTTGTAGTTTTGCCAGTACTTTATTCCACTCAATACCTTTATGGCGCTCCATATTCTTTTCAAAACGAGCTTCTAAAATAGTAAGCAATTCTTCTTGTTGCTCTGTTGATAATTTATTTTTCATAACTTTTATTTTATGATTGAACCAAAATAAGTTTTCTTTCCAGGGGTCTAAAATACCAGGACACAATGGTTAGTACAAGTAACAATGTTGGCCCAAAAAGAGCAATAGAAGCATCGCCACAGGCCAAATGAGAAAAAACAGCGCCTGACATTGCAAAAAAGAACCCTGCGTAAGCCCATTCTTTCAATAAAGTAAATTTAGGAATTAATACTGCGATTACGCCTAATATTTTCCAAATTCCCAGAATAGTCAAAAAATAGACTGGATACCCCAAATGGTTCATCATATCTACTTCTTCTTTCATTTTTATTAATTGTACTACTCCGGTTACTGTCATTCCTAATGCAAGCCAAAGAGTAGCAATCCAATAGATAATTTTATTTCTTTTTGTCATGATATTTTATTTTAGTTGATTTACGATATCTTGTAATCTGTTATGTGCCATGTTTATACCTTGTGCAAAAGGCAATTTTAGCATTTGATCGCGAAGATCGACTGATTTATAAATAACATGCATCGTCAGTTTACTCGTTTCCTCAGAAACTGATTCGAAATCTAAAAACTCAAGCTGCGCTTCAAAAGGGGAGTTTTCCATTTCAAATGTTCGTGTTATTCTTTCATTTGGGCTATATTCATGAATTACTCCATTCGCCTTAAATACAACATTTCCGCGGGGATCGCTTGTCTCAAACTGATAACCGCCATATTTCTTATTTTCAAGTTTCAGTACTTTTGTACTCATCCATTGCGCTACAATTTCAGGCTCTGTATAAGCTTTGAACAGTAATTCTAACGGAAGATCAAACTCTCGTGTAATAACAAGATCCTGCTGACCATCTTTGGCATTAATTTTTGTTTTTAATTCCATAGTAGTTTATTGTTTAGGTTTGTAGTTTTTCATTATACTTTCTAATTTATTAAATCGGTCGTCCCACATTTGTCGAAAAGGTTCTATAAAATCAGCTACTTCTTTCATTTTTTTTGCATTTGTGAGGTAATAAATTTCCCTTCCGTTTTGATGCTGACTCAGCAATTCACATTCCGTAAGGATTTGAATGTGCTTTGAAATCGTCTGTCGTGACGAATCGAAATTTTCTGCTATAACACCGGGTGTCATCGCTTGTATCGCAACTAAACTTAATATTGCCCTGCGGGTAGGGTCGGCTATGGCCTGAAATACATCTCTACGAATTTCCATTGTGCAGTTATTTGACTGCAAATATAATGCAGTTATTTGACTGCGCAAAATATTTTATATTTTTTTTACTCAAAATGAATGAGTTACAAAAAAAAGCCTCTAAAATCTACTAATTTTAGAAGCTCAAATTTTTATTATTTTTAAGGAGATCACATCTAGTTGTATTTTGCCACGTTAATTTCAATATTAGCAAGAATGAGTATAATTATAATTTCGATAAAAAAATAAGCACATCCCAAAACGGTAATTTCTCTATGAAAATAAGTTAGAAACCCAATCGTTAAACAGCAATATAGAAGATTCACCAAAGAAATGATTCTAATATAGAACTGCCAGCTTTTTATCACAAATAAATAATTGATAAAAGAGTAGAGCGCTAAAACACAAGATAGTGTGGCGAGTATAATCAATACCTCTTTAGGTATTCCAACAGCGATTTCAAATCTAACCAATACAATTCCTAAGAAAAAAGCTGAAATCAAAGCGCCCAAACTATCTATTAAAAATATTTTTTTATGGTTTAAGATCATAGCTTTACCTTTTAAATAATACCTTTTTACTTAGCTGATTTTAAATAAATTAGCTAAGTAAAAGTAAGAATTAAAAAGTAAATTAACAATATATTAACACGATAAATTCATTTGTTTTTAAAGTAAAATGCTTTTTTGGATATTAATTTCTTCTAAGAAAGATTCATCATGAGAAACCACAATTAATGTTCCCTGATATTCATTGATAGCAGCCGTAAGGATTTCAACATTCTGAATGTCAAGATTATTCGTAGGTTCGTCTAATATAATAACGTCCGGCGACTCATTTCTAATCGTTAGGCAGCAAAGCATTAGTCGCATTTTTTCTCCTCCGCTTAAAGCGCTACAAGGTTTATCCCAGTATTCTTTATCAAATAAAAAGCGATTTAACCTCATTTTTATATCATGTTCTTCTAATCCTGAACTGTTAAACTGTTGCGCCTGATCGTAAACTTTAAGTTCATTATTGATAAGAGAATAATCCTGATCAATATAAACCGATTTGTTTTGCGAACTATAGACCGTTCCTGATTTAGGGTTTAATTTACCCAATATTATTTTGATTAAAGTCGTTTTTCCTGATCCATTACTGCCTTTTAGAGCAATTCTTTCTCCGCTCAGGATTTCGATATTCAAATCTTTTTTCCAAAGCAATTGATCTCTGTAACTAAAGTTAATTGCATTTGCCTTAAAAAGAATTTTTCCTTTATGCAAACCCGAATCATCAAAACCAAATTTCATCTGATCGATATCGGGTAGGGCAGAGCGTATTTCGCGTAGTTCTTTCGAGATACCATCTATTTTTTCTACATGAACACTTTTGAGTTTCGACGAACTATTCTCGGCATTATTCCGCAAAGTATTCATCATAATGCGTGCAACACCTGATTTCTCTTGTTTCTTTTTGCCTCGTGCATCCAGTTTTTGCTGCCTTTCCAGAGTTTCACGCTCTTTTTCTTTGGCTTTTTTCAAGGCTTTTTCTTTACTTTGTAAATCCTGGTTTAAAGCATTATTTTCAACTTGTTTTTGCTCAGCATAAAAGTCGTAATTCCCGCCATAAATAGTAATACCGCGTTTACTAAGCTCATAAACAGTATTCAAAAGATTGAGTAGTTTTCGATCATGACTCACAATAATTAAACTACTGTTTGTAGATGTAATAAAGTGATACAACAATTCTCTGGTTGCTTTGTCAAGATGATTGCTAGGTTCGTCAAGCAAAACCAATTCTGGTTCGTGAATCAAAATACCCGCGAGGAAAACTTTTGTTTTTTGTCCTCCGCTTAAATTTTCAATTTTTTCGGTTAAATCCAGATCAGATAATTGCCAATACTTTAATGCATTGCTGCAACGCTCCTCAATAGTCCAGTCATCATTTAATACATACAGATTTTCTTCCGTAACATTTCCATTCAGAATTTCTTTAAAAGCTTTGAGTTTGTCATGAACGCGTAAAGCTTCAGCAATTGTAAAATGATTGTATTGCCCGAAAATTTGCGGAATGTAATAAGGAGGAGAGCTAACTCTTAGATCTCCGTTTGATGGCTTTAATTCGCCGGCAATGATTTTTAACAGCGTCGATTTTCCGACTCCATTATTACCAATTAGTGCGATTTTTTCGTGATTATTTACTGTAAAACCAATATTGTCAAACAATAAATCACTGTTGTTGTGTTTATATGAAATGTTTTGTAGAGTAAGCATAATTTCTTTCTATAAAGATGAATAAATAGAGTAACCGCGATTGCAGTTTACCTTCTAAATTGCCTGAAAGAAATTATTTTTCACATAAATTATTACTTTTATTTAAGATTGCAAAGATACAATTTGTGTTTGATTTTGAAAATACATTCGATTTAAAAAGAAAACCACGCTAAATTTTACTTCAACGTGGCTTGATATATTGTTTGTTATAATGCTGAAAACTTACATTATATTTTTTTGAGGGTTATTTTCATCTCTTTGCTGTCTAATATCAGTTGATCATCTGTTATAGTGCTTTCACAAGGATATGGGGTTCCCGTTTCATCTTTTATCACTAAACTCTTTCCACCTTTTGTCAATGCAAAAGTCCCATTATTTATTTCATTTTGTAAATATCCCGTTACGTGTCCGTCTTCTGTAAAAGTTAATGTTCCGTTAGTCAGAATCACATTTTTTAAAGAATCCGAAAGCGGTATTTTAGGTTCAACAGCAGTGATTTTCCAAGAGTTTACCAGTTTATTGCGACCTTTATGGCATGAAATCATTAATACTGCTAATAATGCAATTGCGAAGATAAATAAGTTAGATTTTCTCATGATTTTGTGATTAAAGTTAGACCTTAGAAAATTACAAAATTATTTTTAATTAAAAATCTAAAAATCAAATATTTATAAATTAATCGATAAATAAACCTACAAAATTAAATTTCACATTCCGAATTTTAAGTTTTTGATTGCGTGGACATTAAGAAATTACGGTACGATCCGGAAAAGTTTGTTGTGAAGCATGTTTATCGTAATACCAATATCGATTGTAGAGGCCAAAAACACCCCTAAGCTAAAACTGATATTATCAGAAAATTTGAGATTTGGATTTTTTTGGAATTTAAAATTTCAAAACAGGAATTTGCAATTAAAATTTAAAAAATAGTCCGCGTAAACCCGTTCAATCCGTAAAATCCGTGGGCAAAAACACAATATTAAAAAAAAACTTAGCACCTCAGAACCTTAGCACCTTAGAACCTAAAAAAACTACTTCAAAGTCAAAGCTCCCAAAATCTCTTCATACATAAAAGGTCCTCCGGGATATTTGGCAGTATAATCAAGATTCATCCAGACCTGACCACGTTCATCTATATGATAATGAATCTTTTTACCGTAACTTTCTTTTACAAAAAGTACATTTTTTATTAGATAATTGACCTTTTCCAGATCGATCATAGAACCAATTAGTATTTCAGGGTAAATATGTCCTTTAGTATGAATTAACCTCGGAGTACCACCAATAGAGCGAATTGCGGCAGCCATTAAAATAGAATGATCGTCGCAATCTCCTGAAAAATATTCTAAAGATTCGCTCGCAGTAGCAATATAATCACCTTCTTTGGGATCGTTTACGTAATTCCAGCGGCTATTAATCTCTTTAAACACGGCAAAACACTGAATAATAGTTCTGTAATCAGAATATCCTTTTAGGCCTTTAAAATGCTTTGTTGTAGCCATTATCGCGAAATTTCGAACCTTTGGATTCTGATATTCGATGGCATTGATAATTTTTGATTTATTAGGAAACGGAAGCAGTTTTGCTACGATAATATCCTGCGGAAAAGGATTATCAGACATGGTATAAATCATCGAATTATAATCTTCGGAGATTTCACTAAAACCATAATTGCCAATAACACTTCCATAAATTAAAACCACTAAATAAACTGCAATACATAAAAGTATTATGGTTCGCAGGTACATTAACAGAAAGAAAATAGCAGCAAAAACAAATATAAAAATAAAGATACGGTCTAAATTAAAAGCCCATTCTAAATCAATCAGGTTTTGATGCAGAATGATAAAAATCGGAATCGTAATCAAAAGACTCAACAGCATAATAATAATCCTGTCCCAGGGAGATTTCACCTGTAGTTTGGATTTTAATTGCGGAAAGTCAATTTTAGGGAATTTTATCATAAGAATTCAAAAGCAAGTATTTAAAGCGCTTTTACCGTTTCAACAAAAGTACTTTTTTTATCAATAATTCCCAGATCAAATAACTGATTTTGAATTTTAATGAATGCTTTTTCACTTAAATTCTTCTGAGACCATTGTGTCAGTTTCAGCCATTCCTGAATATCTTCAATTTTTTGATTGAAAAGCTCTGATAATGTTTTGTCTATATTTGGAATCTGAGTAAAATCGTGCGTTGTTTTGTTTATAATTTCTAATATTTTCTCGACAATTTTTGGGTTCTTTTTCAAGAACTCATCACGAACGGTAATTACAAATGATGGCCATGGAGTAGGGCAGTCGCCAACTCTCCTGAAAATTCCCTGATCTACAAGCGGTTTAGTCATAAAACGTTCCCACATAAAATAATCTGCAGTTCCTTTTGTCAGGGCTTCAACAGCTCCGTCGATGGTATTAATGATTTCGAATTGTAAATTATCCGTTTTCCAGCCATTATCATGCGCGTTGACACAAGCCATTAGCTGAGATCCCGAACCTAATCTTGAAATGGCTACTTTTTTATCCTTAAGGTCTTTTACGGTATGAAAATCTGATTTTGCAGCAACATGTATTCCCCAAATCAAAGGCGATTGAACATAAATCTGAACAATTTTACTGGGATTTCCGGCAACAATATCCTTTACAATTCCTTCGGTTAAAATTACGGCAATATCAGCTTCTCCATCTCGAAGCATCTGACACATTTTACCGGTTCCTTCAGGAATGTTTTTCCATTGTAAATCTATGTTTTCTGCTTCAAATTCGCCATTTTCGATGCATAAATGCCATGGCAAATTGAAGTGTTCCGGGACACCTACAATTTTTACAGTTTTCATTTTAATTTAAGTTTAAGTTTGGTAAGCGTATTCTAAGTTTAGTTTCTTTTAATTATCTTATCGAATTGACATATTATCTAATTTTTCAATAAATCGGTTCTGTGTTTTTCAGAAAGACAAGGTTCTGCAAATTCTATAATTGCCTGCGATTCGTACTCATTCAATACACTTTTTACTAATGAATAATCTGTGTTTCTCACAATTTCAACAGCAAAAAAAGTGTCATTCAAAACTTCAGTTATGCAATTCAGAGCTTTTAGCTTTTCTCTGATAACTGCCGCATCAAATTCTTTTTCGAGTACTAAAACCTGAACAATCGAATTTCCTGAGCTTTCTATTGTTTCTTTGTGCATAAATGCTTTTTCATTTTCATCATATTCAGCACGAAAAATATCGTCTGTTGCAATCAAAGGTCCAAAAAACGGAATATTATCTAATTTGAAATATCCTTTTTCAGCATCAATAATTTCTGCCCACATGGTTTCTGAAACAATCTCTTCCAGATAGGTACTATAATATTTAAACAATATCTTTTTATGCGTTTCTGCCATTATCTAATTTGGTTTATGTGGTGTTCTAAATGGGTTACGTAATCAGTCATCAGAAATTTCAAATCAATAATCGATCCATCACTCAAAACAATTTTATAATCTAAAGCCTCATTATCAACAGATTTCATAATTCTAATAATCTGTTTGTTGATCACGAACCACAATTGTGTCAATTCATCAATATCCATTGTTTGATACTGATTTAAATTTACTAAATCTATTTGGTTATATGGCCTGTGCTGATAAGGTTTTTCTACATAATTTATTTCTGTAAAACGCACCAGATTATGAATAGCTGAATCTGTCAAATGGCCTAAAATTTCTTTTTTAGACCATTTTTCAGGTATTTTAGCTTCTAAAATTTCATTGCTTATCGTTGGGAAATAATTGACATTCTCATTCAATAATTTCTCAAATTTAAGAATAGCGTCTTCCATATATTATCTCATTTTCTAATGGACTAATTCTATAATTAATTCCCAGCCAGTTTATTCAATGTATACGTAATCAATTCATCAACTGCTTTGTATGGGTCCTCACTAAAAGTTCCGGTTGCACGATTGGCAATAATAGCATTCAATGACAATGCATTATGTCCTAAAAGCGCAGATAATCCATAAATAGCAGCGGTTTCCATCTCTAAGTTAGTAATTCTTTCGTCATTAAAACTAAAATTATCCATTTTACTGTTTAATTCTTCGTCCTGTATATTCAAACGCAATACACGTCCTTGTGGCCCGTAAAAACCTCCGGCAGTTGCAGTAATTCCTTTGAATATTTTATCCGATTCGATTATTTTTTCTAATGCTTCAGAACAAGCAATCGCATAAGGTCTTCCTTTTTTAATATCCCAATTAGTATGGTGTATAAAAGCATCTTCGATCGCTGCATTCGAAACTTCATCAATCAAATAGGAGCGAAGCATATTATCTAATCCTAGCCCAAATTTAGACATTACAAAACTATCCACAGGAATATCAGCCTGTAAAGAACCTGAAGTTCCAATTCTGATAATATTCAAAGAAGTCAATTCTTCTTTTGGCTGACGCGTTTTTAAATCGATGTTTACCAAAGCATCTAATTCATTCACCACAATATCAATATTGTCAGGACCAATTCCGGTTGACATTACAGATATTCTTTTGCCTTTATAAATTCCGGTTTGGGTTTTAAATTCTCTTTTTTGAGTAGAATATTCAATCGAATCAAAAAACTGAGTGATTTTTTCGACTCTGTTTTGGTCTCCAACAAAAATTATATCGTGTGCTATATGTTCAGGAAGAAGGTTTAAGTGGTAAACGCTTCCGTCTGGATTAAGTATTAATTCTGAATTTTGTATCATTTTTTTTAAGGTTCTAAGTTACTGAGTGACTAAGGTTCTGAGGTTTTCTTTAGGGCGTAAACTTTTTTTGCCCACAGATTCGACGGATTTTTTTTTCTGAAATTCCAAATTTTTAAATTCCAAATTCCAAATAATGAAATCTAAAATTAGTAATGAAAACATTTCAGGTCAAAGCTTTGCGAACTTATGCGTTTTTATTAAAACTTGTATTTATTATTCTTAGCGTTCTTTGCGGTTAAATTCGTCCAATTTGGAATTTGGAATTTAAAAATTGGAATTTCATTAATTTAACCTCCAACACGTTTCGTTTTAAATCCTTTTTCTTTTAAAATCACCATTATTTTATCACGATAATCGCCCTGAATAATAATCGAAGCAT
This sequence comes from Flavobacterium sp. C3NV, assembly GCF_046825355.2. NCBI lineage: Bacteria > Pseudomonadati > Bacteroidota > Flavobacteriia > Flavobacteriales > Flavobacteriaceae > Flavobacterium > Flavobacterium sp. C3NV. Next base: position 151,187 of record NZ_JBKQBJ020000003.1, read on the forward strand.
CTTTAAAAGTTCCGCCAACACTCAATTTTGTTTTAATTTCTTTGGCTAAAATTTTAAAATCTTCATCAGATCCTTCGTAGCCTTCAATAATAGTGGTGGCTTTTCCTTTTCTCTTTTCGAATTTACAAATCATAGGCTCTTTTTGAATGTAAAGCACATGATCCTGCTCCTGAACTTCTTCGGGTTCATTAGATTCTACGTGATCCGGGAATAAGTTTTTTAATTGATCTTGTAAGTCCATAAATTTTTTATGCTAAAAAATAAATTCCAAGCCTAAAGCTTTAAAAAATTAAATTCCAAATTCCAATAATGAGTTTGGAATTTGGAATTTTTTATTTTTTGGGAATTTATTTAAGTTTATTTTTTAATCAATCCCAAATCTACTAAACGTTCGTACAAATAGTCTCCCGCAGTAATATCTTCGAATTTTTTAGGATTCTCAGCATCAATACAGTTTTCTAAACAATCCAGACGCATATCGCTTACAGGATGCATAAAAAACGGAATAGAATAACGTGAAGTTCCCCATAATTCTCTTGGTGGATTTACCACTTGGTGAATCGTTGATTTTAACTTGTTGTTGGTATGTCTTGACAACATATCTCCCACATTAATAACCAATTGATCATCTTCAGCGATAGCATCAATCCATTCGCCATCGTGATTCTGAACCTGTAATCCTTTACCCTGAGCCCCCATCAAAAGGGTAATCAAATTAATATCTCCGTGAGCAGCGGCGCGAATGGCGTTTTCCGGCTCAGAAGTAATTGGTGGGTAATGAATTGGTCTTAAAATAGAGTTTCCTTCTTTTGCATATTGGTCAAAATAAAATTCATCTAAACCTAAATGCAAAGCCAAAGCTCTTAACACATAAACACCTGTTTTTTCAAGCATTTGATACGCTTCTTTACCTACAACATTAAAACGAGGTAATTCTTTTACTTCAACATTTTCAGGATATTCAGATGCATACTTAGAAGATGCATCAACATACTGACCAAAATGCCAGAATTCTTTCAAATCCCCCTCTTTACGCCCTTTAGCATGTTCTTTTCCAAAAGAAACATAACCTCTTTGCCCGCCAATTCCGGGAATCTCATAATTATGCTTAGTTTCTACTGGCAAAGCGAAAAATTTTCTAATTTCGCCATAAAGCTCGTCTACCAACTGATCATCTAAAAAGTGACCTTTTAGGGCTACGAAGCCAATGTTTTCAAATGCACTGCCGATTTCATTTACAAATTTTTGTTTACGTTTCGGGTCGTCCGAAAGGAAATCACGTAAGTCTACACTAGGAATGTTTTGCATACTTTACATTTTTATTTAATAGGATAAAAGGCGTTGTAAACCTTCTAATAACAAAGGTAGAGAATATTTTAGATTTGAATTTTAAAAGTTATAATAAAATTAAAAATTTGTAACAAAAATTAATAAAATTGTTATATTTTTCTATATTTGAAACACTAAAACCAAGAACCAAATGATCTTTTACAGACAAAACCTTACTGATACTCAATTATTAGATTTATATAAAAAAATTCTTAAACCTCGTTTGATCGAAGAAAAGATGCTGATCCTGATCCGACAAGGAAAAGTATCAAAATGGTTCTCCGGAATAGGGCAGGAAGCAATCGCAGTAGGCGTTACAGCTGTTTTAGACGACACTGAATATGTGTTGCCAATGCACAGAAATTTAGGTGTTTTTACCACAAGAAACATTCCGTTGCACCGCCTATTCTCGCAATGGCAAGGAAAAGCAAATGGTTTCACAAAAGGGCGCGATCGTAGCTTTCACTTTGGTACTCAGGAATATAAAATTATCGGGATGATTTCGCATCTTGGCCCGCAATTAGGGATCGCAGACGGAATCGCCTTAGCAGATAAACTTCAGAACAATAAAAAAGTCACCGCTGTTTTTACAGGAGAAGGCGCTACAAGCGAAGGAGATTTTCATGAAGCGCTAAACATTGCTGCCGTTTGGAAATTGCCGGTAATGTTTATTATCGAAAATAATGGTTACGGGCTTTCGACGCCTACAAACGAACAGTATTTGTGCGAAAACCTTGCTGATAAAGGAATTGGTTATGGCATTGAAAGTTATATTATTGACGGAAATAATATTGTTGAAGTTTTCAATAAATTGTCTCAATTAAAAGAAGATATGCAAAAAGATCCGCATCCGGTTTTATTAGAATTTAAAACATTCAGAATGCGCGGTCATGAAGAGGCGAGTGGTACAAAATACGTTCCGCAGGAATTGATGGACGAATGGGCCGCCAAAGATCCTGTAAGTAATTATAGGAATTACTTAACCGAAATTGGCATTCTTACCACCGAATTCGACGAGCAGTTACACGCTGAAATCAAACAGGAAATCGACGAAAATTTGGCCATTGCCAATGCCGAACCTGAAATTATACCAACTTATAGCGGAGAATTAGATGATGTTTATAAACCTTATGAACATGAAGAAGTTAATCCGACAGAAGAAGTTAAAAATATACGTTTTATAGATGCTATCAGATATAGTTTAGAGCAATCTATGAAACGCTATGGAAAACTGATCATAATGGGGCAGGATATTGCTGAATATGGCGGCGCTTTTAAAATTACAGATGGTTTTGTAGACTTGTTTGGAAAAGATCGCGTACGAAATACACCAATTTGCGAGAGCGCTGTTGTTTCGACCGCAATGGGCTTATCTATAAATGGTTATAAAGCCATTGTCGAAATGCAATTTGCCGATTTTGTTTCTACAGGATTTAACCCAATTGTCAATTTATTAGCAAAATCTCATTATCGCTGGGGCGAAAATGCAGATGTTGTCGTTCGTATGCCTTGTGGCGGAGGAACTCAGGCCGGGCCATTTCACTCCCAAACCAACGAGGCCTGGTTTACCAAAACTCCGGGCTTAAAAGTCGTTTATCCGGCTTTTCCGTATGATGCAAAAGGGTTATTGAATAGTTCTATTAATGACCCAAATCCGGTTTTGTTTTTCGAACATAAACAATTGTATCGCAGCGTTTATCAGGATGTTCCGGTTGATTATTATACGATTCCATTAGGAAAAGCAGCTTTATTAAAAGAAGGAAATCAGGTTACTATTATTGCTTTTGGCGCTCCGGTGCATTGGGCTTTAGAAACTTTGGCTAATAATCCTGAAATTTCAGCTGATTTAATTGACTTACGAACTTTACAGCCTTTGGATACCGAAACTATTTTTGCTTCTGTAAAAAAGACAGGAAAAGTAATTATTTATCAGGAAGACACTTTGTTTGGAGGAATAGCAAGTGATATTTCGTCCTTAATTATGGAGGAATGCTTTGAATATCTGGATGCTCCGGTTAAAAGAGTAGCGAGTTTAGATTCGCCAATTCCGTTTACAAAAGCATTAGAAGATCAGTTTTTACCTAAAAATCGTTTCGAGGAAGTTTTATCAGATTTATTGAAATATTAATTACAAATAGCAAATAGTTTTGCAGAAAGAACATTTTTTTTATCTTTAAACCATTAAAAAATTAACTTATGAAAAAACTATTTGTTTCAATTTTTGCGATTTCGCTTCTTTTTTCCTGTAATAAAAGTGGTAAGTCTAACGAAGATAAAGCTTTAGACGGAAAATTTGACAAGTATAAAGATGGTTTTGTAACCTCTTTGTGGAAAATTAATCCGGGTTGGGCTTCTGGCGTTGGGTATCATAAATACGATAGTATTTTGTCTATTCCGGATGCTAACGAAGAAAAAATACAACTTGATTTTGTCAACGCACAATTAGATTCCTTAAAACAATACAACGTTGAAAATTTGTCTGATAACAACAAGACCGATTTTCAAATGATTAAAAATCAGCTTGAAGCTACTATTTTTAGTATAAAAGAATTAAAATCGTCTGAATGGAATCCTTCTGAATACAATGTATGCGGATCTTTTGCTGAGATTCTAAACGGAAAATACGATTCTTTAGAAGTTCGTTTGCGTGCTTTTAATGCTAAAATGAACAATGTTCCGGCTTATTATGAAGCTGCCAAAAAGAACATCAAAAATCCAACAATTGAGCATACTGAACTTGCAATAGCGCAAAATTTAGGCGGTTCATCTGTTTTTGATACAGATTTAGCTGCAGCTTTAAAACAAAGTAAATTAAGCGAAACTGAGAAAAAAGAAATGCTTAACAAAGCAAAAACAGCTAAAAAAGCAATTACAGATTACGCTGATTGGTTGAAAAATTTACCAAACAAAACCCCACGTTCTTTTAGATTAGGATCTGCATTATATGCTAAAAAGTTCAATTTTGATATTCAGTCAAGCTATACTGCTGACGAGATTTTTAAAGTGGCAAACGATCACAAAAAAGACTTACACGATAAAATGTTTGTTTTGGCAGATAAACTTTGGACTAAATATAAAGGAACCGAAGCAAAACCAACCAACAAACTGGAGTTAATCAAACAAGTTATTGATAAAATTTCTTTGCAACACACCACTCCGGAGAAGTTTCAGTCTGAAATTGAGAAACAAATTCCGGAATTAACAGCTTATGTAAAAGCAAAAGATTTATTGTACATCGATCCGTCAAAACCACTTGTTGTTCGTAAAGAACCAGCTTATATGGCAGGTGTTGCAGGAGCATCTATTTCTGCACCCGGACCTTATGATAAAAATGCCAACACTTACTATAACGTGGGAAGCATGACAGGATGGACTGCTGAAAATGCAGAAAGTTATTTAAGAGAATACAACGATTATATTCTTCAGATTTTAAATATTCACGAAGCAGTTCCCGGACATTACACTCAATTAGTTTACAGCAATCAATCGCCAAGTATCATTAAATCGATCTTAGGAAATGGTGCAATGGTTGAAGGATGGGCAGTTTATGCTGAGAAAATGATGTTAGAAAGCGGTTATAAAAATTCTGATGAAATGTGGTTGATGTACTACAAGTGGAACTTAAGAGCTACATGCAACACAATTCTTGACATTAGTGTTCATACTAAAAACATGTCTAAAGAAGCTGCAATCGATCTATTGACCAAAGAAGCTTTCCAGCAACAAGCAGAAGCAGATGGAAAATGGAGACGTGTAACTTTATCTCAAGTACAATTATGTTCTTATTTTACAGGATATACTGAAATTTACAACCTAAGAGAAGAACTTAAAAAGAAAGAAGGGGATAAATTCAACCTGAAAAAATTCCACGAAAAATTCTTAAGCTTTGGAAGTGCTCCGGTAAAATACATCAAAGAATTGATGTTGTCTAAAGAGTAATTTTTACAGCGATTTTAATAGAAAAGGTTTGATGAGAGTAATTCTTATCAAACCTTTTTTCTTTTGTATGAATTTTAAAAATAAAATCACAAATAGAGATTTATCGCTACAACTATAATTTTTATCCCGTAGGGATTTCATATTGGTAGCATCAAATTAACGCGAAACATATTTGTCCCGTTAAGGACAATACGAGCCGAAAAAAGATATGTAGTCCTTTACGGGACACAGAAAACGTTGTCTACCATTTTCTACCAATATGAAATCCCTATGGGATAAATAATTTTGATGATAATAAAAACAATTAAAAAAATCCGTTTTTATCCGTGTTTTGCTTTAGCAATCCGTTTCATCCGCGTTCAAATTGCATTTTTAAATAATCACAACTAACCGTTTACCATCCGGAATTTCTTTATTCCAGGCTTTTTCAATATCAACTAAAGAAACAGTTTCAATATTTACTTTTAATTGATTTTGCGCAGCCAAAAGAAACATTTCCGGTAATATCTCCGAGAATAGTAATTTTACTTCCTCTTTTGTCCAGCTTCCTAAACCGGAACCTGATAATTGAAGATCTACGCTTCTTAAAATTCCTGATGATAATTGGATCGTATCACCCGCCATTCCTCCAATTGTCACATATCTTACTTTTGTTGTAAACGAACCATTTCCTTTTAGAGCCGTAAGAATTAATTCTGCGGGATGTCCCCATAAATAATCCAAAACAATATCTATCGGGGTATTTAAATGAATCGCTTTAAGTTGTTTAATAATCGTTTCATCATCTTGTTTTAAAGAAACAATTTCGTCAGCACCTAAGGCTAAAAGATTTTGAAGTGTTTTTTCATTTCTTCCGGTTACAATTATCTTTTTCGCACCATAATGTTTCGCAATCTGAATCGCCATTTGACCTGTAAAACCAGTAGCTCCGTTGATCAAAACTGTTTCTCCGGCTTGTATTTGTGCTCTAAATCTCAACGCCATTGCGGAACCTGCCACTGCATTTGGCATTGCTGCGGCTGTTGCATCGCTAATTCCGTCAGGCAATTTTACCATTCTGTTTTTTTCGACAAGCGCTTTTTCGGCAATGGTGCCGGAGATTCCGCGGGCATAAACTCGAGTTCCATCTTCTAAAATACCAATGGCGTCACTTCCAATTACGCTTCCGTTTTGATTTTCATTTTCTGATGAATAATGATCTCCGCTTACGATACCTTTATCGAGATTGGTAATCGCAACGGCTTTAACCGAAATTAAAACTTCATTTTCGTTTTGTACAACTGGCTCTGGAAATTCTGCATATTTTGGCATTTCGCCTTTTTTATAAATAACTGCTGCTTTCATAATTATTAAATTTTATAAAGCAAAATTAGGCAGCCGTTTATGGGGAGGCGATAACATTTGTTATCAAATATTTTTTTTTAAACCATATAAGCTATATAAGTTAATTTAAGCTTGACTTATATTTCCTTATATAGCTTATATGGTGAAAATGTTATTATTTCTTATGAACCAGTTTACTTTTGATTCGGCTTAAATGAACTGTAGTTACGCCAAGATAAGAAGCAATATAATGCTGAGGAACACGCTGAATAATTTGAGGTCTTTCTTCAATTAAATTAAGATAACGCTGAGTAGGAGAGTCCTTTATAAAAGATACAAAGTACTTCATATAATCGAAAGTACGTTGAAAAAGCATATCGATTAAACGATCTCTTAATTCAGGAATTTCTTTGATTTCTTCCAGAATTTTATCCAGATCACTTTTAGAAATCCACCACAAAACCGAAGGTTCAATGGTTTCAACAGACGCCTGGCTTGGAAATTTCTTCATGAAACTTTCGATAGAAGCCACACTCTGATTTTCGAAAAAAAACTGAGTCGTTAGATCTTTTCCGTTATTGTTAAACCAAACTCTGATACAGCCTTTTTCGATAATAAAAAGCTTTTTCGAGATTTCGCCTTCTTCTAAAAGAGTTGTTTTTGAAGCAACTTCAATGCAATTGAAATAACTGGTGTATTTCAGCCATTTTTCATCGGTTAAAGGAAATTTATTTCGGAATTGGTCAAACATAAATACTTAAATTATTTCTGTTTATCAATCAATTTTGCAATTCGAAAACTGTTTGTCATTAATAAATAACCAATTATAGCTTTACAAAAATAAAAGATAAGCCAACCAGATTTCGGATAGTCTTTGAAAAGAATTTTCTGTTGGAAAAAGATAAAAAATTCCTTGAACAAAATCGGAACATTTGTAATAAGCATTAATGCTCCAATAACAATTACAGCTATTGAAATTATTTTACTTTGACTCCAATTTAATTCTATGGTATTACTTTCAAAACCTGTGTCAAGTTTTAATTTGTCAATGATCCAATTCGCTTTAAAAAGAAATAATCGACAAACTAAATAAAATATAAAAAGAACAAGTAAAATACTAAAAATGAGAATAATCAAATTTTTAGCGTCTCCATTTTCATATAAAAAATAAATGGATGAAATCCACTCAGGAATTATTGATACAGCTTGAAAAATTAAAAACAACCCTAAAATTTTAATTAAGATGTTCCAAAAGGTTCTAATCGACATTATTATATTTAATTATTTAGTTTCTAATTCAAACAACTGCACTTGACTTTTCAAGCGATCAACTAACAAATTCATCATTCGTTTGTTTAAACTAGAGGAGTTCTGAATATAAATATCATATTCTTCAATAGTAAAAAGCGCCATGACAATTCCCTTAAGAGAATTTCTAAACTTAATATCTTTTTGTATAGAATTTTCGATTGTTTGAAGCTTCTTTTCAACCGTATAGGAATAAAAATCGGCTTTGTTTTTATTGACGTAGTTGATGAAAACCGCAATAAACAAATCATTTTGAAGTTTCAAAATAGGCCTAATCGTCTGATTTTGAAACAGCTCATCGGCTGAAGATTGAGCACTTACTGTTCCTAAAGTCTCTCCTCTGAATTCTCTTAAAAAAGCGTCTCTATCTTCCATGTTTTTTCTTTAAATTTAGAAAAAATTCTAATGCGAAAATTAATTTTACCAAGTGAATTATAAATAAAATTTCACCATATAAGTTATATAAGATATTATAAGGTTATCTGAAATGAGTTTACAAATCAACTTAAATAATCCAGAAAAAATAATCCAATAGCTTTAAATGAACTTACATAACTTATATGGTGAAAAAAGAAAAAATCCTTCAATCTATGAATATAAAATCTCTTTTGTTTTTAATTTTAATTCTAATTGTTTCCTGCAATTCTAAAGATAAAAAAAGCGAGTACAAGCATATGGTATATCACGCTGTACATGATAAAGACACAGCAGTTTTAACCCTAAATATTAATGATAAACGTTTTTTTGGTCATTACGAAAGATCTTATTACCAGCAAGGTAAAGACTCCGGAGATGTTAGGGGAGATATTAAAGGCGATACTTTAAGAGGCGATTTTCATTTTATATCCAACGGAGGAAGCTGGAAAAGGATTCCATTGGCTTTGCTCAAAAAAGAAAACAAATTATATTTAGGGACTGGCATCATAACCACATATTTCAATCTTCCATGTTTCATGCCCGGAACTCCAATAGAATACAATAATTCGAAGTTTGTTTTTGAAGAGGCTAAAAAATAGTTTTCAGTCTCAGTGGCAGTTTTCAGTTTCATTTTTTTTAACCGCAAGGAACGCTAAGTTTTTTTTTACTGGGCTAAAATAATCTCGCAAAGGCGCAAAGACGCTAAGTTTATAGTATTTATAGAATTCGCCATCTTAAATTAATCCCAAAATAAGCACATAAAGCTTAAAAAACTTTGCGACTCCGCGCCTTTGCGAGATTTTAAAAAAAAAAAAAAAGACACAAAGCTTTGCGAACTTTACTTATTCTAAAACATAAAATAGATTAAAATCTTAGCGCTCTTTGCGGTAAAAATTACACTCGAAGCAAAGCAACCTGAAACTAATTAATTGGTCCTATTGTAGAAGGCAATTCGAATATTTCAAGATCAAAATAAATAACCGAAGCCATAACATGATCAAAATAATCTCGCAAAGGCGCAAAGACGCTAAGTTTATAGTATTTATAGAATTTGCCATCTTAAATTAATTCCAAAATAAGCACATAAAGCTTAAAAAACTTTGCGACTCCGCGCCTTTGCGAGATTAAAAAAAAAAAAGACACAAAGCTTTGCGAACTTTACTTTTTCTAAAACATAAAATAGATTAAAATCTTAGCGCTCTTTGCGGTAAAAATACACTCGAAGCAAAGCAACCTGAAACTAATTAAGTGGTCCAATTGTAGAAGGCAATTCGAATATTTCAAGATCAAAATAAATAACTGAAGCCATAACATGATCAAAAATATCCGCCATAATATATTCGTAATTCGCCCAGCGCTTATCGCTCGAGAAAGCATAAATCTCTAACGGAACGCCATGAGCAGTCGATTGTAGCTGACGACACATGATATGCATATCTTTATTCAATCCCGGATGTGTTATCAAATATTGCATGATATATTTTCTAAACAAACCTAAGTTCGTCATATTACGGCCATTTAGCGAAAGCGATTTATCAACGCCACGCAAATCATTGTATTTTTCGATTTCGGCTTGTCTTGTTTCGATATAAGAACTGATAAGCTGCACGCGTTTCATATGATTCAAATCATCATTATTAAGGAAACGAATACTGCTGCTTTTGATGAGAATATGTCTTTTTATACGTCTTCCGTCAGATTTTTGCATTCCGCGCCAGTTCTGGAAAGAGTCGGAACTCAAGGCATAAGTCGGAATCGTGGTAATCGTATTATCAAAATTTCGAACCTTTACCGTAGTCAGATTTATTTCGATTACATCGCCATCGGCACCAAATTTATCCATTGTAATCCAGTCACCAATGCGCACCATATCGTTTATGGCAACCTGAACACTCGATACAAATCCTAAAATAGTATCCCTGAAAATCAAAATAATAATAGCCGAAAGTGTTCCCAGAATCGTTAAAAGTTCCCCTTTTTTGATCCCGAAAAGCGTCGAAATAATCATCGCCACACCAAAAATCCAAAGCACGATCATAATAACCTGAACAAAGCTGTCAATAGGTTTGTCGCTGTATTCAGGTTTTTGTTTTAGATAATCGCGTAAAGCATTAAAAATGGTTCTGATGATCCATAAACTAATCAAAACAATATAAATACCCACTATTTTTCCAAACAACGATTCCCAATATTCGTATTTATCGAGAATAATAGGAACGGCTTTATAGATAAAGAAAAACGGAATTAAATATGCCGTGTATTTTGTGGTTTTGTTATGAATAAGGTAATCATCAAATTTTGTTTTGGTTTTCTGGGCAAAAACAGCCGTTAAGGTTACCAAAACGAATTTTGCTGCATAATAAATGGCAAATGCCAAAGCTACCATGATAGCAATATTTAGGAAAAGGCTAATGTATGACGCAAAATTGCGGCTCATTCCCCAATCCCGAAAAAGCGGATATAAAAAGTTAAATATTTTATCCAAAAGTTTATGCATTATTTTCTAAGTATTTCTTCTCGATATAAAAAGTTCCAAACGGAATAAGAGAAGCAATAAGTATGATTCCAAAAGTTTTGAGATCCCAATTTTGTGATTTTCTAAGTAGCACAGCCAATATAATGTATCCTATAAATAATACTCCGTGAGTCATTCCTAACGGACGTAAAAAAGTATGATATAATTCCGGATTACTGTTTTTAATAACAAGCATATTAGCAAATAATACTAAATAAGAAATCCCTTCTAAAATTGCGGTAACTTTGAAAATCTTGAGCATCTATGTGATATTTTAAATTTGTTTGCGCAAAATTAAGTATTATCGTTGGTTTTTGCGGTATGAATCAGGAAAGTAATTTATTTTTGTAATCTTAAACTTTGATAATGAGTAAGCGCGATTTAAAAAAATATTTGGCCGAATTAAACAAGGAACAACTCGAAGAACAAATTATCGAGCTGTACGAAAAATTTGCGCCGGTAAAAGTCTACTATGATTTTGTTTTTAATCCTAAAGAGGATAAACTTTTGCAGGAATCTAAAGTCAAAATTTCGCACGAATATTTTCCTATAAAGAAACCCAACGCAAAATGGCGTCCAAAAGCCAAAATGCGTCGTTCTGTTGCCCAAAAAATCATTAAACATTTTATAATGATCGGGGTTGATCCTTTTGTCATTGCCGATATTATGCTCTATAACATCGAAATAGCGCAAACTTATTCCTCAAATAATTTCATTAAACAGGAATTATTTTACAAAAGTATTTTAAATTCTTTCGAGCAGGCAGTAAATTTTGTCATTTCTAACGGAATTTTATATGATTTTAAAGATCGAATTCTGGCAATCAAACAAGAAAATATTCAACAAAAATGGAAAAACAAGTATGATTTTGAGGCAATTTTAGAAAAAATTGACTTTTAAAGGCTTTTCTCATAAAAAATCTTATTTAAAAAAATCATTTATTTTACGTTAAAATAAGATGAATAACTGTTTTTTCGGTGTATTTTTGCAAAAATCCAAAAATAAACAATGTCTCAAAACACTTTAGAAATAGAAAGAGAAGAGAAAAAAGAACTTTATGCATACCAAAAAGGCGATATCGATGCCATTTTTGAACGTTTAGACAATGCTCCTTCGAAACATCATTTATTATATCAATTGCCTACTGGTGGTGGAAAAACAGTGATTTTTTCCGAAATCGTACGTCGTTATTTAGCTAATAATGATAAAAAAGTGGTGGTTTTAACGCATCGTATAGAACTTTGTAAACAAACCTCAAAAATGCTTAAAGGGTTTGGCGTTTCTAACAAAATCATTAACAGTAAAGTAAAAGAATTACCTGACCAAAACGATTTTTCTTGTTTCGTGGCCATGGTCGAGACTTTAAAAAACCGTATCAATGATGAGAAATTACACCTTGATAACATTGGTTTGGTTATTATCGATGAGGCGCACTACAATTCATTCAGAAAATTATTAAACTCATTCAAAAACGCTTTTATCCTTGGGGTAACAGCAACACCGTTGAGTTCGAATATAAAATTACCCATGCACCAGAGTTACGATGAACTTATTGTGGGAGACACCATTAGTTCATTGATCGACAAAGGTTTCCTTGCCCGCGCAACCACCTATAGTTATGATGTGGGATTAACATCACTAAAAGTAGGTATCAACGGAGATTACACCGTAAAATCATCAGATGATCTATATACGAATACCATCATGCAGGAAAAACTTTTGCATGCGTATACAGAACGTTCTCTTGGCAAAAAAACCCTGATCTTCAACAACGGTATTCATACTTCATTATATGTATATGAAACCTTTAGAGAAGCCGGTTACGACATTAGACACCTTGATAACACAAGCAGTTCAGAAGAACGTAAAGATATCCTGGCATGGTTTAAAAAGACTCCGGATGCGATTCTAACCTCTGTAGGAATCTTAACAACAGGTTTTGATGAGCCAACAGTAGAAACTATTATCCTGAACAGAGCGACAAAATCGCTTACATTATATTACCAAATGATTGGTCGTGGATCTCGTAAATTACCTGGTAAAGACGAGTTTACAGTTATTGATTTAGGTAATAATGCAGCACGTTTTGGTTTATGGAGTGAGCCGGTAAACTGGCAGCACATCTTTAAATCACCAGAATTCTATTTAGAAAATCTACGTGATGATACCGAGATCGAATTGTATTTCAAATACAGCATGCCACCGGAATTACGTGCGAAATTCGCCAAAACTGCCGACGTTACTTTTGATGTTGATGAAGAACATAAATTGATCATCAAACAAAATTTACGTTCAAAAGTAGTTTTAGATAAGTCATTAGAGCAACACGCAGCAATGTGTGTAGACAATACAGAAACGCTGCAAGAAGCAAAATCATTAGGAAGAGAACTAGACGACGATATCGATTGTCGTATCAAACGCTATTCTAAATGTTTGAGTCAATGTAGTAAAAATTACCGCGAATGGCTGGTTGATGATTACAAACTAAAACTGGTCCTGTTAATAGGTAAAAAGTATCGTGAGAAAATCATGAACGAACCGGACGAAGATTAAAAAAATTGTTTCAAGTTTTTTTTAGTTTCATATTGTCACGCTGAGCGATCCCGATAGTAATCGGGAGAAACGCGTTCAACATTGGAATTTTGAATTTTAAAAGTTTGGAATTTTAATAATCAGGAGCTATTTCCTGCTGTCCGCTATATCTTTTGCGCCGAACACCGGCACAAAAGGATGCCGCTACCATCAGGGCTAGGGCTTTAGGATTCATAAGAAGCAATAGTAACATTTATACACAATATATTTTATCCCGAGGAACTAGGGATGAAATAATTGAGAGAAAAAACAGAACCAAAGGTTCTAAAAAAATCATTTAAATCTGAGTAATCTGTGACAGAATCTAAAATCTAAAATCAGAACTCTACAATAATAAAAACAATGTCTAAACAATTCTCATCATTAGGAATTTCAGCACCAATTTTAAAAGCGTTAAGCGAATTGAACATTGTTGAACCAACAGAAATTCAACAAAAAACAATTCCGTTATTGCTTTCTGAAAGCCATGATGTTGTAGGTTTAGCCAAAACCGGAACGGGTAAAACAGCCGCTTTCGGATTACCATTATTACAATTAATAGATACTGAATCTTCAATTGTACAAGCAGTAATTTTGGTACCCACCAGAGAACTTGGACAACAGATATTCAGAAACTTAGAAGATTTCGGAAAACACATTCCAAATATTTCAATCGCTTCAACTTGTGGCGGAATTCCAATAAAACCTCAAATCGAGCGTTTATCACAGCCCACACATATTGTTGTAGCAACACCGGGACGTTTAATCGATTTGATTCAGCGTAAAGCAATTGACTTAAAACAAGCACAATATTTAGTTTTAGATGAAGCCGATGAAATGGTTTCGATTCTAAAAGAAAGTCTGGACGAAATCGTAGCCGAACTTCCTAAAAAACACAGAACTTTATTATTCTCGGCAACTTTGCCGGGAACAATAAAACAACTGATCCAGAATTACTTAAACAAAAACGTAGTTCAGGTTAGTGCCAATATGGAAACTGTTGGTAACCAAGGAATTGATCACGAATATATTGTAGTGGACCCAATCGAAAAATTGGATGTTTTAATGCATTTCCTGAATTCAAAAGATGGAGAACGCGGAATCATCTTTTGTAAAACCAAAGCTGCAGTAAACAAATTAGCTAAAAACTTAGCGATTAATCGTTTTTCTTCAGGAGCATTACACGGAAGTTTATCGCAGGGAATTCGTGACAGAATCATGGAGCAATTTCGTGAAGGACATATCAACATTCTGGTTGCAACCGATTTAGCGGCAAGAGGAATCGACGTAAAAGAAATTTCGTATGTCGTAAATTACCATTTACCGGATACGTACGAAAACTATGTTCACCGTAGTGGTAGAACTGCAAGGGCAGGAGCAAAAGGACTTTCTTTGACCGTTTTACAAGAAGAAGAAACCGCTGAAATCCCGGAATTCGAAAAAGAATTAGGTATTAAATTTACCCAATTCCAGAAACCTTCTGTAGTAAGTTTAGAAGAAAACAACACGCTTTTATGGGCGAAACAAATCTTCAAAACAAAACCCAATCACGATATTTCAGCCGATTTAAAAACAAAAGTAAAAACCGTTTTTCATCATCTTACCAAAGACGAATTAATCGAAAAATTGTTGGCCAATTACGTTTTGCAAAACAAAGTTGAAGTAACGGAAAAACCTGTTAAAAAATTCAAAAAGTAATAATACTGACATTTGTCATTGTATTTTAAAGTTGTACATTTAAGCTATATTTTTATAAAATCTACTTAAATAAAACAACATATATGAACATAGTTATTATAGGAGGTGGTTTTGCAGGTCTAAATCTCGCAAAAGAGCTTGTAGACCATCCTCAAATACAAGTAACCCTTGTAGACAAAAACAATTATAATTTCTTTCCGCCACTAATATATCAGGTTGCTACCGCTTTTTTAGAGCCTTCAAGTATCAGTTATCCTTTTAGAAAATTCTTTGCAGGCAAAAAAAACCTTCAATTTCGTTTAGGCGAATTGCTTTCTGTAGTTCCTGCCGAAAATAAAATAATCCTTAATAATGGTGAACTAACATACGATCATCTAGTTTTTGCTACAGGAGCTGAAACCAGTTATTTTGGCATGGAAAACGTAATGAAAAACGCCATCCCGATGAAAACCTTAAATGATGCCATCGAAATGCGTAATACCTTGCTTAAAAACCTGGAAAAGGCTGCTATTACAAAAGATATCCGTAAACGCCGTAAATTATTAACCATTGTAGTTGCAGGAGGAGGACCAACAGGAGTAGAGGTTTCAGGAATGTTTGCTGAAATGCGTAAAAATATCCTTTTAAAAGAATATCCGGAATTAGAAACATCAGCCAGTAATGTGTATTTGGTCGATGGGGGAGACGCACTACTCGCCCCAATGAGCAAAGCTTCGCAAGAAGACACATTAGACGCGCTTACTAAATTAGGAGTTGTAGTCAAGCTGCATACCCGCGTAGTCGATTATATTGATGATACTGTACATTTTGAAAACGGAGAAACTATCAAAACCAAAAACTTAATTTGGGCTGCCGGAGTTTCTGCAAAACTTTTTGACGGAATTCCAAAAGAAAGTTATGGCCGCGGAAGACGTATGGCAACAGATCAATACAATAAAGTAAATGGCTTGATTAATATTTATGCCATTGGTGACACAGCTATTTCAGCGGGAGATAAAAATTTCCCTGACGGACATCCGCAAGTGGCTCAGGTCGCTATTCAACAAGGATTAAATTTGGCTAAAAACTTTAAAGCATTAGTACAAAACAAACCTTTAAAACCTTTTGCTTATAATGACAAAGGCTCTATGGCGATCATTGGTAAAAACAAAGCGGTGGTTGATTTACCAAGTCCAAAATGGCATTTTAAAGGATTCTTTGCCTGGATTATCTGGCTGTTTATCCACTTGATATCCCTAATTACTTATAGAAACAGATTAAATACATTCTGGAACTGGATGGTCGCTTATTTTGCCAGAGATCAATCACTAAGAATGATTATCAGACCGGATAAAAGACAACAAAGCGAATAAGTAAATTCCAAATATTAAATTCCAAATTCCAATAATCAATAAATGAAAAAGCCAGAATTATTAAATTCTGGCTTTTTTATGCTCGTAATTTGTCATTTCTAAGAATGAAAAATGATTTGAAATTTTCATATTTTTTTATTCGATTTTTATCACTCCCAATTCATTGGAATTTGGAATTTCAAAAATTTGGATTTTTTAATTTTTAATGTCCCACCAAAACATCATCATCATTAGAAACTTCAACTTTTTCTTTAATAAAACGTTTACCGATATTTAAAACTATAAAGGCGATAATCGTTGTTGATGTCATAATAAGAACCATTGGCGCTACAGAATCTTTTACAAAAACTCCAACAGCAAATGATGCTAAAGCTCCTAATCCTAACTGAATAGCACCCATTAAAGCGGAGGCACTTCCGGCGTTTTTAGCAAAAGGCGCCATCGTAAGTCCGGCTGTATTTGGGTTTGAAATTCCCAAACATCCCAAAAACAAGAAAAGCATTGCGATTGTTTCGTATAATCCTAATAAATTATTAACAGCAAGTACCAGAAAAACGATGGCAATAACAGATTGTGTAATTAACGCGCCAAAAATCATTTGCTCACTTGAGAATTTCTTCAGTAAAACGGAATTCAATTGACTGGAACCAATAAAACTTACTGACATAAAAGCAAAAATCCATCCGTATGTTTTAGCATCTACGTGATAAATATCCATAAAAATGATAGGAGAGGCCGCTACGTAAGTAAATAAGCCTGAAAAAGAAATAGATCCTGTAAAGGCATAAGTAAAAAACTGAGGTTCTTTTAATACTTTTAAAAAGTTCGAAATGATCGGTTTTGGTTTTAATGAGATCGAAGTATCAGGTTTATAGCTGTTTGGCAAACCAACCTGGGCAGCAATTAAAATAGCGATTCCCATACACATTAGAATAAAAAATACCGTATGCCAGCCATAATCTTCTGTAACATAACCACCAATTGTTGGCGCCAACATCGGCGAAAGCCCCAAAACCAGCATTAATAAAGAGAAAACTTTTGGTATATCTTTTACAGGAAACAAATCTCGCACCATGGCTACAGAAGCTACTGTTGCTGCACAGCTACCAATTGCCTGAACAAATCGTAAAAGGATAAAAGAATCAATATCGGCTACATAAACACAACCTAATGAAGCCAATATGTAAACTAAAAGACCAATGAATAAAGGTTTTTTTCGTCCAAAACGGTCCAATAAAGGCCCGTAAAGCAATTGCCCGGCCGAAATTCCGATGAAATAACTGGACAAACTCATAGAGACTTTTGCAACAGTGGTATTTAGATCTTTAGCGATACCGGAGAAACCCGGTAAATACATGTCGATCGAAAAAGGACCAAGTGCTGTTAAAGAACCTAAAATCAGAATGAGTTTAATATATTTTTTTGTTGTCATTATCTTAAATAATTGCTTTTAATTTCCTGCAAAGGTAAATATTTAGTACCTTGTTATATAATCTTATGCATTTTTATATAAAAAGTGCATTGATTTTAAATCTAAAATTGAACTTCAATAATTGATTTTCAAACTAATCCTAAAAATTAAAATTTATGAAAAATTTCTCTTTACTATTCGCTCTTATTTTTACAACACTTTCATTTGCACAAACGATTACTTCTAAGAAAGAAGATGCAACTGCTGAACAATATGCACTTCTTCAAAAAGTAAATGAATATTATCCTGATATCACGCTAAACAAGTCTGTTACTAATTTTTATGCAGATGGAAAAATTATTGATACTCAGCAGGAATTTAATCTGGACACTTCGAAATTTTCAAGTTATAAAATTGGAATTGAGCCAGATAACAAAAAATTATTGTTCGAATATGTTTCTAATGAAACCGGAAAAGTTTACGGAGACGTTACGATTTTTAAAGGAAATGCTTTGAGAACGACTTTTTCAGAGAAAAACAATGAAATTAACGTAGCATTAAACGGAAAATCTGTTTATTTGAAAAAAATAAAATAATTTAATTTTTTACTCAAAATAAAAGCATTCGCCACGGTGAATGCTTTTTTGGTTTATATTTGAAACAAAATTTACAAACAAGACAATCCTAATGAAAAAAATCATTCTTTTGTTGCTATTAATTTCTTTTTCAGCACATTCACAAACAAATCGATTTACAGGCACATGGAGCACTGAGAATTGCAAGGATTGCAGCAAAGAATATGTTTTGACTTTAAACATAGCGCAATCAAACAGTAAAATATTCGGAACTGCAGAAATTACAAGCGCTAATGAAAAATTCGTTACCGGTGTTATGGAAATTACCGGATATGTATATGTGCTTGGCGAAAAAGCTCAAATCAGCATGAAATCTAAAAACGGTTCTGTAAGCGCAGTACTTTATGCAAATGAAGGCGTGATACAATTTACTAAACGAGGCGGATCTGATTTAGTTCCCAAAGAAACGATTCTCACGAAACTTTACGATTAAAAATTAAAATCAATTAAATATTGAATTAGTTCTGTATGAGGGTGAGAATTTAAAGTAACAAATATGAAACACTTTTTAAAAGCAAAGAATTTACAAAGCCTTACCACTGCTAACTGCAGTATTATATTTGAACTATAATTTATATTATGTAAAATAGAATATTTCAAAACCTTCTCCAATACGATCTTTCTCTTACGTCAAAACTTCGTAAGTAACTAAACAAACGAATTTTTAGAATTAATTACTCCTGCGTTTCGGTATATGCGCAAAATTTTAAATGATAATAATGATTTTAAAATCTTAAAAAGCCGTTTTTAAAGGCTGTAAATCAGCAAAGTTTAACATTTCCTTAAAATAATTACATTCTCGCTAAGATGCTTTCATTGTAAGACTTTATTTTATTATTTTTACATTCGATACTTTAAAAAAATTATCAAACGTATGAATACAATTGCTGAGCATATTGCAGATTTTTTAAAAGAATACCCGCCATTTGATAATTTAACTTTTCAGGAATTATCTGATATTGCTACAAACATTCGTGTAATCAATTTAGAAAAACACGCTGTACTTTTTCAAATAAACGACTTACTTCATGATAGTTTTTATGTCGTGGCTTCGGGTGTCATAAATTTAACCACAATTGCTGATGCCGAAGAAACGATTATAAACAAATGCCATGAAGGCGATATTTTTGGTTTACGTCCGTTTTTTGCCAAAAACAACTATATGATGACGGCAAAAGCACGCGAAGAAAGTATTATTTATGCTATTCCTATCGCCGTTTTTAGACCTTTTGTGGCTAATAATTCTGATGTTTTAAACTTTTTATTAGAGAATTTTGCCATCAATTCAAGACACGCAAAAGACAATGTAAACTCTAACGGAAAACTGATTTCTGATACTGCTTTCTACGTAGATCAGCAATCGGAAATGCAATATATTCAGTCACTTGCTTATAATAATTCACCATTAACAACTGAATCGAATCGTATTATTAAAGATGTTGCGATCCTCATGACAGAATCAATGGTAGATAATATTGTGATTTGCGAAAAGAATAATCCGATTGGTATTGTAACCAATGCCGATTTATCTTCTAAAATTGCAACAGGACGCTATCCTATCACAGAAACCATTGACAAAATCATGTCGTCTCCGGTAGTTACTGTGATCGAAAATGTTTCTCTTGCCGAAGCGCAATTGCTTATGCTTAAAAATAATGTAACGCATTTATGTGTTACTAAAGACGGTACAAGCAAATCTGCTGTAAAAGGAATCATTTCTGAACACGATTTAATTGTGGCTCAAGCTAGTAATCCTGGTGTTTTGATTAAAGAAATTAAACGCTCTCAGCTTCCAAAAGACTTAAAACAAATACGCGATCGTTTGTCTGATTTGATTCAGAACTCGATTCAGAAGAATATTCCGATTTCGCATATTAGTAATATTGCGAGCGAAATTAACCTGGCGATCATCAAACGTGCTGTTGAGCTTTCTATTTTAGATTTAGGCTCACCTCCTGCCCGTTTTGCATGGTTAAGCATTGGTAGTCAAGGCCGTAAAGAGCAATTATTACTTACGGATCAGGATAGTATTCTTATTTTTGAAGATGTTGCTCCTGAAAAATACAGAGAAGTAAAAGATTACTTTTTAAGACTGGCCAAAAGAACAACTTCTATATTAGAAAAAGTAGGTTACGAATATTGTCCAAACGGTCATATGGGAAGCAATATGTTATGGTGTAAATCATTGACAGACTGGACAAAACAATACAACAGCTGGATGAATACTCCAGGTGAAAACAGCAATGATTTAAGTAGTATTTTCTTTGATTATGAAATTGTTTTTGGAGAACCAAAGATCGAAGAAGTAATAGAAAACGTTATTTTCAAAAATGCTGTTAACAATACCTTATTTTTCGACTTTTTAGGTAATGATGCTTTAAAAAGAAATTCTCCTTTAAGTTTCTTCAAGAAATTTATTGTCGAAGAAGAAGGACCGCATAAAACAAAATTTGATATTAAAACCCGTGCGTTAATGCCATTAATTGATGCTGCACGTTTGTTAATTTTGAATGCTAATATCAAAGGAATCAAAAATACTTATTTAAGATTCAAACAATTAGCCATAACAGATTCTAAAAATGCCGAAATTTATTTGAGCTGTGCCGAAGCTTTTTTAACATTGTCAAAATTTAGAACTGTCGAAGGATTAAAGAATGACGACTCAGGACAATACATCAATTTGCGAGAAATGTCTAAAACAGACAAAGAAAAGTTAAAAAATGCCTTAACCCCAATGAAAGACCTTGAGGAACTGATTAAGAGTAAATTTCAACTTACACAATTCTCATAAATATGCTAGACTGGATTAAAAATATCAACAAAGAATATCCGGATTTCTGGAAAGAATACCTGACAAAATTCGAAACAAAACCTAACAGATTTGTAGTTTTATCTACCGAAACTTCTGGGTTAAACCCTAATAAAGATGTTATTTTATCTTTGGGTGCTTTTTCAGTAATTGATGATGGAATTGTAATAAAAGATAATTTCGAAGCTGTTTTGCTGCAATACAAATTTTTGCAGGATAATGGTCTTTCGAATGAGTTTATCATTGAAAGCAAAATGCTTAAAATGCCTGAGCCAGATGCTATTGAGGCATTTGTTAACTTTATAGGTAATTCTATTTTAGTTGGTCATCACATCAATTTTGATATTGAAATGCTAAATGCGGCGTTAGAACGTCTGGATTGTGGAAGATTGAAAAATGAAGCTCTGGATATTGATATGATGTACAGAAAATTAATGGATATTAATGACAAACAATTCTCTTTGGACGATTTGAGCGAAATTTACAAAATTCCAAAAAGTGACAGAAATTCTTCTTCTGAAGATGCGTATAAAATTGCGCTGTTGTTTTTGAAGTTGAAATCTAGATTGGGGATTAAGTAAAAAAAATAAACCATATAAGTTATATAAGAAAATTTAAGTTTTAAATTCTCAAAGCTTGTCATTCCGAGGAACGAGGAATCTCCATAAGAGACTCTACAAAGATTGACGATTTTGTTTGCGGAATTACTTGTGAAGATTCCTCGTTCCTCGGAATGACAAAATTGAGCTGAATCATTTTGCGAGACTTCGACTCCGCTCAGTCTGACAAATATTAGAACTTAGTTGATTTACACATATAAAAAATGCCTCTTAAAAAATTAAGAGGCATTTTTATTTGTCTATTTACTTTCAGAATTAAGAAATTCTTTCATTCTTAATTTCTTCCACAATTTCAGGATTCAATAACGTTGAAGTATCTCCAAAGTTAGAATAATCGCCTTCGGCAATCTTACGTAAAATTCTACGCATGATTTTTCCTGAGCGTGTTTTTGGTAAACCAGATACAAACTGAATTTTATCTAATTTAGCAATTGGTCCAATATGATCAGAAATATATTGATTGATCTCTTTGGTTAAGTTGGCTCTGTCTCTATACTCTCCAGTTTCTTTTAGAATTACGAAACCATATAAAGCATTTCCTTTAATATCGTGTGGGAATCCAACAATTGCAGATTCAGCAACCGCTGGATGCTCGTTGATTGCATCTTCGATAGGAGCTGTTCCTAAGTTATGTCCGGAAACAATTACAACATCATCTACCCTACCGGTGATTCTGTAATATCCAACTTCGTCTCTTAAAGCTCCGTCTCCTGTAAAATATTTTCCAGGGAAAGCAGAGAAATAAGTGTCTTTATAACGTTGGTGATCTCCCCAGATTGTTCTGGCAATTCCAGGCCATGGAAATTTAATACACAAACTACCTACAACCTGATTTCCTTCAATCTCATTGCGTTTTTCATCCATTAAAACAGGCTGAATTCCTGGTAATGGCAACGTAGCATAAGTTGGTTTTGTTGGTGTTACAAAAGCAATTGGAGAAATCATGATTCCACCAGTTTCTGTTTGCCACCAAGTATCAACCACTGGACATCTTTTATCTCCAACGTGGTCATTAAACCAGTGCCATGCTTCTTCGTTGATTGGCTCGCCTACTGATCCAATAACTTTAAGTGATTTTAGAGGATATTTTTGAATATAATCTAAACTTTCTTTTGCTAATGAACGAATAGCGGTTGGAGCTGTGTAAAACTGAGTTACTTTGTGTTTTTCGATAATATCCCAAAAACGGCTAAAATCCGGATAAGACGGAACTCCTTCAAAAATCACGGTTGTTCCTCCATTTAATAATGGTCCGTATAATATATAAGAGTGACCTGTAATCCAACCAATATCTGCAGTACACCAGAAAATATCATTTTCTTCGTGACTAAAAACATTTTTAAAAGTATAGGCTGTATAAACCATATATCCGGCTGTGGTATGCACCATTCCCTTAGGTTTTCCTGTAGATCCAGAGGTATACAAAATAAATAAAGGATCTTCTGCATCCATGATTTCAGCAACGCTATTATCTAAAGCCGCATCTAATAAAGGTTGTAACCATTGGTCACGTCCTTCTTTCATTTTAACATCAGTGTTTGTTCTTTTTACAACCAAAACGTTAGAAACAGACGGGCAAGTATCTAATGCTTCATCTACAATTCCTTTTAGGTCAATGTTTTTGTTTCCTCTGTAACCTCCATCTGAAGTAATTACCATTTTACACTCGCAATCGTTGATTCTTGCAGAAACTGCCGAAGCTGAAAATCCTGCAAAAATAACAGAGTGAATTGCCCCTATTCTCGCGCAAGCTAATACTGCAACAGCCAATTCAGGAATCATTGGTAAATAAATACAAACTCTGTCTCCTTTACGAACACCTTGCTCACGCAAAACATTCGCCATTTTCGAAACTCTTTCGTATAGTTCGTTATACGTTATATGTAAAGCACTTTCTGAGGGATCGTTTGGTTCAAAAATAATCGCCGTTTTTTCTCCTCTTTTACTTAAGTGTCTATCGATGCAATTTTTGGTAATGTTAACTTTTGCGTCAGTAAACCATTTCACTTCGGCATCAGCCATATTAAAATCAACTACTTTTTCCCATTGTTGGTACCAGGTAAAATTTTCTTCAGCAATCTTCCCCCAAAACTTCCTTGGTTCCCTTATTGACTTATTGTAATGTTTAAAATATTGTTCTAAATTTTCAATTTTATAATAACTCATATGTTTTTGGAATTTTTTTATAAATGTATTAAATATCAGCGTATTCTTAAAATTATTTAATTCATAAATTTTGTCTAAAAAAAACACATATTAAAAAAAATATTGCCTTTTTCTACATAAAGTATAAAATTTTACTTTTTTTAACAAAAAAGCATGTCGCAAAAAAGGCACAGTAAATAAATACCATGCCTTTTTATTTTAACAATTTCAATAACAATTAATTTTGTAATTCTGTATTACAATGCATCGGTCTATTTTGAAAATAGCAGCAGCTATATTAATTATAATGAAACTTCAACAAGTATATTTTTTACTAAATATACCCCTCATTAGGGATTAGCTTCACTTAACTTACTTACTCGCAGAAGTTAAGTGAATGCAATATGCATCTATATCCATTTTTTTTAATAAGTGCTTACTAATTCAAAATATCATACAAAACAAAGATACAGTGCAAATTCCACAACCGAATGTGTGGTAATTCCCAATTTATTATCCAATTTTTTTCATTGCAGTCATTGACTCTCTCAACCATGCTCCTACTTCTTCGATAGGGTGTTGACGAATTTCTTTGTTTACTGCTATTAAGATTGCATTGTCTACTCCGTTAGAAGTTGAGAATGGTTTTCCTATAATGTTAGTTTCAACAGTTTTCATATACTCCGTCAATAACGGTTTACAAGCGTGATCGAATAAATAACAACCATATTCTGCTGTATCCGAAATAACACGGTTCATTTCAAATAATTTTTTTCTTGCAATAGTGTTTGCAATCAAAGGTAATTCGTGTAATGACTCATAGTAAGCTGATTCTTCGATAATTCCAGCTTCTGTCATGGTTTCGAAAGCCAATTCTACACCAGCTTTAACCATTGCAATCATTAAAACTCCATTATCAAAATATTCCTGCTCAGAAATTGGAGCATCTGTTGGAGCTGTTTTCTCAAAGTTAGTTTCTCCTGTAGCAGCTCTCCATGTCAATAAATTTTTATCGTCATTAGCCCAGTCAATCATCATAGTTCTTGAGAATTCTCCTGAAATAATATCATCCTGGTGTTTTTGGAATAACGGACGCATGATGTCTTTTAATTCTTCAGCAATTTCGTAAGCCTCGATTTTTGCAGGATTTGATAAACGATCCATCATATTGGTAATACCACCATGCTTCAAAGCTTCAGTGATAGTTTCCCATCCGTACTGAATTAATTTTGAAGCATATGCAGGTTCGATTCCTTTTTCGACCATTTTATCAAAACATAAAATAGATCCTGTTTGCAATAATCCGCAAAGAATAGTTTGCTCACCCATTAAATCTGATTTTACTTCAGCTACGAATGATGATTTTAAAACTCCTGCTTTGTGTCCTCCGGTTGCTACAGCATAAGCTTTTGCCTGGTCTAAACCAGCACCGTTTGGATCATTTTCAGGGTGAACTGCGATAAGTGTTGGCACACCAAATCCTCTTTTGTATTCTTCACGAACCTCAGAACCTGGACATTTAGGCGCACACATAATTACCGTAATATCTTTACGAATCTGCATTCCTTCTTCAACAATATTAAATCCGTGAGAGTATGCTAATGTAGATCCTTGTTTCATTAATGGCATAATGGCAGTAACTACAGCAGTATGTTGTTTATCTGGTGTTAAGTTACAAACTAGATCAGCAGTTGGAATTAATTCTTCGTAAGTACCTACTGTAAAACCGTTTTCAGTAGCATTTTTATAAGAAGCTCTTTTTTCAGCGATTGCATCTGCACGTAATGCATATGAAATGTCTAATCCGGAATCTCTCATGTTTAAACCCTGATTCAAACCTTGTGCACCACAGCCTACAATGACAACTTTTTTTCCTGCTAATGCTGAAATTCCGTCTGCAAATTCTGATTGCTCCATAAATTCGCAAACGCCTAATTGTTCTAATTGTAATCTAAGTGGTAATGTATTGAAATAATTTGCCATTTTGTTTTTAATATTTAATGAGTGTTGTAATTTAATAATTGATTAATATGTAACTAAGATGATACTATTTGAATGTTTCTAGCAAAGATGAAATTTCCATTTTTTGTTTAGAAACTGATATTCTGCCCGAACGTACAAATTGCATAATGCCGTAAGGTTTGAATTTTGCATATAATTCTTCAATTTCAGAACGTCTTCCTGATTTTGAAATCACGAAGAAATCACGAGAAACGGTTACGATTGTTGCCTGACTTTCTTTGATGATATTTTGAATTTGTTTTTCATCAAACAATAAACTTGAAGCAATTTTAAACAAAGCATTTTCAAGATAAATAGTCTCTTCATCTGTATGATAAAAAGCTTTTATAACTTCAATCTGTTTTTCAATTTGCCCCACAATATTCTGAACCCATTTCTCCGTTGTATTTACAACGATAATAAATCTTGAAACATTCTCTATTTCTGATTCTGAAACATTTAGGCTTAATATGTTAATGTGACGCTTTAAGAATATTCCTGATATTCTATTCAACAATCCCACGTTATTTTCTGAGTATACCGATATGGTAAATGTTTTATCTTCCATGTTGTTTTGTTTAAAGTTTTTCTTGTTCCAAGTTTCAGGTTTCACGTTGCTGAGAACTTGAAACTTGAAACCTGAAACCTGAAACTTTTTTCTTTTTAGCTTAATCTAATTTCAGAAACACAAGCTCCTGTTGGAATCATTGGGAATACATTATTCTCTTTTTCGACCATAACTTCTAAGAAATAAGAATCTTTTGAGGCCATCATTTCTGCGACAGCGGCATCCAGATCTTCTCTTTGTGTTACTTTTTTAGATTTAATGTAATATCCTTCAGCAATGGCAACAAAATTTGGATTGATCATATTGGTTGAAGCATATCTATTATCAAAAAACAACTCTTGCCACTGACGTACCATTCCTAAGAATTCATTGTTTAAGATCACAATTTTTACCGGAACTTTTGTCTGGAAAATGGTGCCTAATTCCTGAATGGTCATCTGAAAACCGCCATCACCAATAATAGCTACCACTTCGCGATCCGGTCTTCCCATTTTGGCTCCAATTGCAGCCGGCAATGCAAATCCCATTGTTCCTAAACCACCCGAAGTAATATTACTTTTAGTAGTATTAAACTTTGCGTAACGGCAAGCAAACATTTGGTGCTGTCCAACATCTGAAACAATAATAGCATCACCTTTTGAGTGTTTGTTGATCATTTCCATGGTTTCACCCATAGAAATACCTTTATTATTTGTTGGGTTCAGCTCTTCATTTATAACTGTCTCTACTTCTATCTTAAGTAATTCTTTGAATTCGTTATGCCACAAATCATGTGATTTTGCCTCAATTAATGGCAATAACGCATTAAGAGCTTCTTTTACATCTCCTAAAACAGCTACTTCCGTTTTTACGTTTTTATCAACTTCTGCAGGATCAATTTCAAAGTGAATTACTTTTGCCTGTTTTGCATAAGTTTTTAAGTTTCCGGTAACACGATCGTCAAAACGCATCCCTAGAGCAATTAAAACATCGCATTCGTTAGTCAATAAATTTGGCGCGTAATTCCCGTGCATTCCCAACATCCCAACGTTTAACGGATGATCTGTAGGCAAAGCCGAAAGTCCAAGGATTGTCCAGCCTGCCGGAATTCCTGATTTTTCGATTAATGCTTTTAACTGCTCTTCGGCCTGACCCAAAATAATTCCCTGACCAAAAACGATAAATGGTTTTTTAGCGCTATTGATTAAGGCAGCAGCTTCGGCAACTTTGTCCAGATTTAATTTTGGAACCGGAACGTAACTTCTAATTCCTGTACATTTTTCATAACTAAATTCGAACTCATCAAACTGAGCGTTTTTAGTAATATCAATTAATACAGGCCCCGGACGTCCGGAACGCGCAATATAAAATGCTTTTGCAATGATTTCAGGAATTTCTGAAGCCTCAGTAACCTGATAATTCCATTTGGTTACCGGAGTCGAAATTCCGATAATATCCGTTTCCTGAAAAGCATCAGAACCCAGTAAGTGTTTCCCCACCTGACCTGTAATACAAACCATTGGCGTTGAATCTATTTGAGCATCTGCAATTCCGGTTACTAAATTTGTAGCTCCCGGTCCCGAAGTAGCGATTGCCACCCCAACTTTTCCTGTAGCTCTTGCATACCCCTGAGCTGCATGTGTTGCGCCTTGTTCGTGACGTACCAAAACGTGGTGTAATTGATCCTGAAATTTATATAATTCGTCGTAAACAGGCATTATGGCTCCTCCCGGATATCCGTAAACCAAATCTACTCCTTCTGCTAATAAACATCTTATAACGGCTTCTGCCCCTGATATTTTCATAGTATATCTTTTATTCAATGTCAAAAATCAATTTCAATATCAAAATTCAATGGCAATGGCAGAAATCAATTTTAATGATAAATTCTAAATTGATCTTTTTATATTTTATTGCTACTTGATTTTTGATGTCGTTATTGTAATTGAAATTGTTATTTGTTATTGTAAAATTATTTATCGGTAACGCAACCTGTAGAAGCGCTTGAAACCGATCTTGCGTATTTAAGCAAAACTCCTTTTGTAACTTTTAGCGGTGGCTGAACCCAAGCCGCTTTACGAGCTGCAAATTCTTCGTCAGATATCTTCAGGTCGATTGTATTTTTTACGGCATCGATCGCGATTAAATCACCATCTTTTACCAGTGCAATACCGCCACCATCATAAGCCTCTGGTGTAATGTGTCCTACGACAAAGCCATGTGAACCTCCAGAGAACCTGCCATCTGTAATAAGTGCACACGTACTTCCTAATCCGGCTCCAATAATAGCCGATGTTGGTTTCAGCATTTCAGGCATCCCCGGACCACCTTTTGGTCCACAATACCTGATGACGACTACATTACCCGGTTTTATTTTTCCGGCCTCAAGACCTGGAATTACTTCAAATTCACCTTCAAAAACTACAGCTGGTCCTTCAAAATATTCTCCTTCTTTTCCGCTGATTTTTGCAACAGCACCTTCAGAAGCAAGATTTCCGTATAAAACCTGAATATTTCCAGTTGGCTTTAACGCTTTTTGAATTTCGTGGATTACTTGTTGTCCGTCTTGTAAATCAGGAGTGTTGGCTAAATTCTCTGCTACTGTTTTTCCTGTTACGGTCAAACAATCTCCGTGAATCAATCCTACTTTCAATAAATATTTCATTATAGAAGGAATTCCTCCCACTTCATGAATATCTTCCATCATGTATTTTCCACTTGGTTTCATGTCCGCCAATACAGGTGTTCTGTCATTAATGGCTTGAAAATCATCCAAAGTAATTTCGATATCTACTGCGTGGGCCATAGCGATTAAGTGCATAACTGCATTTGTAGAACCTCCTAAAACTGCAACAATTGTAATGGCATTTTCGAAAGCTTTACGAGTCATGATGTCTCTTGGCTTAATATCTTTTTCTAATAATATCTTAATAGCTTCTCCTGCTGCAAGACATTCATCTCTTTTGTCCTGACTTAAAGCAGGATTCGAAGAGCTGTAAGGCAAACTCATTCCTAATGCTTCAATTGCAGAAGACATAGTATTTGCAGTATACATTCCGCCGCAAGCACCTGCTCCGGGACATGCATTTTGAATTACACCTTTAAAATCTTCCGGAGTAATTTCGTTTTTAACTTTTTTTCCTAAAGCTTCAAAAGCAGAAACAATATTCAAGGATTCACCTTTCCATTTTCCAGAGTGAATAGATCCTCCGTACACCATAATAGACGGACGATTTACTCTTCCCATCGCAATTAAAGCTCCGGGCATATTTTTATCACAACCAGGAATTGCAATAATACCATCGTACCATTGTGCTCCTACAACTGTTTCTATAGAATCTGCAATTACATCACGGGAAACCAATGAATAACGCATTCCTTCGGTACCATTAGAAATTCCGTCACTTACGCCAATGGTATTAAAAATAAGTCCGACCAGATTTGCATCCCAAACACCCTTCTTTACATCTTTTGCTAAATCATTCAAGTGCATGTTGCAGGTGTTACCATCGTAACCCATGCTCACAATACCAACTTGTGCTTTTTTCAAATCTTCTTCAGTTAAACCAATACCATACAACATCGCTTGCGCCGCAGGTTGTGTTTGATCTTGAGTGATGGTTTTGCTGTACTTATTTAATTCCATTATTGTATTATTTTATTTTAATTTTTATTCAAAAAAAAACCTTCCAGTATTTGGAAGGTTTCTAATATAGTTTTTCAATTATATTTATACCATTCCCGATGCAGATGTGCTAAACACATTGACAACAACGACAGAAGTAATAATAATTGAGATTTGCATCATTTATTTTTTAGTGTCACAAAAGTATGAAAACTTACAGGACTAAAAAAATAAAATCTCAACATTTCACATACTTCTTGTTATTTATTTCATTATTTTAATAAAAAACCTAAACAATCGTCGATTGTCCGATATGAACGTTGTCATTTCTAAAATATAACAGATCATCCTTGCTGAAAATAAAATTGGAGACAAACTCCCCTACTTCATTTGTACCGAATTTTGAATCTGGTTTTAAATCAACCGTAACAACTTTATATTCGATTGCTTTTTCAACCGCCTGATAAATTACATTTGCTTCTTTGAATAAACCAAAATGCTCTAACAACATTGCTGCTGATAAAATCGAAGCAATTGGATTGGCAATATTTTTTCCTTTTGCCTGAGGATAAGAACCGTGAATTGGCTCAAACAAAGCATTTTTTTCTCCTAAAGATGCTGATGCCAATAAACCGATAGAACCAGTAATAACGCTTGCTTCATCTGATAAAATATCTCCAAATAAATTCTCTGTCAAAATCACATCAAATTGTTTTGGATTCAAAATCAATTGCATCGCTGCGTTATCCACAAATAAAAAGTCTAAAGCAACATCTGGATAATTCGCGCTCACTTTCTGAACTACTTTTCTCCATAATCTTGAGGTTTCCAAAACATTTGCTTTGTCTACCATTGTCAGCTTTTTGCGTCGGTTTTGTGCCGATTTAAAAGCTAAATGTGCAATTCTCGTGATTTCTTCTTCTGAATATTCACATAAGTCTGAAGCGTGTGTCCCTTCTTCATTTAATGTTTTGGCTCCAAAATAAGCACCACCTGTTAATTCTCTGAAAATAGTAAAATCAGCTCCATCGATAATTTCTCTTTTTAAAGGAGAAGCATCAATCAAAGCTTTGTAAGGTTTTATAGGACGAATGTTGGCAAACAATCCAAGCTCTTTACGAAGCCTTAACAATCCCTGCTCCGGACGAACTTTTGCATTTGGATTATTGTCATATTTAGGATCTCCAATGGCGCCAAATAAAACTGCATCTGTATTTAAACACAAATTCAGTGTTTGCTCCGGCAATGGATTTCCCGTTTTGTCAATAGCAATTGCTCCCATGAGAGCTTCTTCAAAAACAAATTCATGATTGTACACTTCTCCAATCGCATACAAAGCCTTTTTGGCTTGTGCAATTACTTCCGGCCCAATTCCGTCTCCTGGTAAAACTGCTATTTTCAAATTCATAACGTCTCGTTCTTTATGTATTTAAATCCTTATTTTTTTGTCTTTGTTCTTTCGTCTTTATTCTATTTTCTTTGCTCTTTGCTCTTTTTTCTTTTTTCAACTAGCTTCTAACTAATTCGTCCTGAATTTTAGCAGCTTCAATAATTTGATGAATATCTGCATCTATCACTTCTTTTTTGATATCGGCAAATTTCAAAAATTCAATGTATACAATATCTAATTGTACTTTTGTAAGCTCGTAACCAACTTTTTTAGCACGGTAAGCCAAAGCAGCTCTTCCGCTTCTTGCTGTAAGTATAATCGAAGATTCATTGACACCAACATCAAGCGGATCCATGATTTCGTAAGTTGCTCTGTTTTTTATTACACCATCCTGGTGAATTCCGGAACTGTGTGCAAAAGCATTTGCTCCAACAATAGCTTTATTTGGCTGAACGATCATTCCCATACTTTCAGAAACTAATCGGCTCATTTCGTTCAATTCTCTTGTATTGATATTGGTATCTAAGTTTAAGTAAGGATGTTGTTTAAAAATCATTACTACTTCTTCAAGCGCTGTATTTCCTGCTCTTTCTCCAATACCATTAATAGTACATTCTATTTGTCTTGCTCCATTTATAGCACCTGCAATAGAGTTTGCAGTCGCCATTCCTAAATCATTATGACAGTGACATGAAAGGATCACGTTTTCGATTCCTTTTACGTTTTCTTTTAGATATTTAATTTTTGCTCCGTATTCTTCCGGTAAACAATATCCTGTTGTGTCTGGGATATTTAATACGGTAGCACCAGATTTTATCACTTCTTCACAAACCTTAGCCAAAAAAGCGTTATCAGTTCGTCCGGCATCTTCTGCGTAAAACTCAACATCTTCTACATAAGATTTTGCGTGTGATACAGCATATTTTGCTCTTGCGATAATATCTTCTCTTGTGGTATTTAATTTATGAAGTATGTGAGATTCAGATGTTCCGATTCCTGTGTGGATTCTAGGTCTTTTAGCATGCTTTAGCGCAGCTGCAGCAACATCGATGTCGTTTTTTACGGCTCTTGTTAGTCCGCAGACGGTGGCGTTTTCTACAATTTTACAAATCTCAGAGACCGATAAAAAATCGCCCGGACTTGACACAGGAAAACCTGCTTCGATAACGTCAACTCCCATTTTATCAAGTCGTTCTGCGATAACTAATTTTTGTTTAGTATCTAACTTACATCCTGGAACTTGTTCGCCGTCGCGCAAAGTGGTGTCAAAAATTTGAACTTTCTCTCTATTCATATTCATTTATTTAATGTAATTTCACATCTTGATAACAAATATATATTGTACTTCTTCAGTACGAAATTCATTTTAATGAAATTATACTGTTCATAAAGCAATTTATCACGTATTAAATAATTAACAATCAATAAGTTATACTATTATATTTTACAATGGCTAACCATCAAAAAGATTTCTTATTTGTATTAATAAAATCACTTTCTAAATCCGAAAAAAGACAGTTTAAGATTTTTGCAAGCCGTTTAGAGACGAGTTCAAATACGAAATTCATCGAATTATTCAATATCTTAGATAAATCTGAAAACTACGATGAAAAGCTTATTCTTAAGAGCGGGATCATTAAAAAAGTACAGTTATCTAACTTAAAATCATACTTATACAAGCAAATTCTGGTAAGTATTCGACTGAACATTCCTAGTCAGAACATTCGTTATCAATTGCGCGAACAAATAGATTTTGCCGGTATCCTATATAATAAAGGTTTATATAAACAGAGTTTGAAGATTCTGGATAAGACAAAAATCATTGCACTTGAAAATGATGAGAAATATATGGCGTATGAGATTGTCGAGTTCGAAAAACTAATCGAATCGCAATATATTACCCGAAGTATTCAGGGACGTGCCGATGAATTGGTTATTCAGGCCAAAGAATTAAACTATCGAAATACCATCTCAAGTAAATTATCGAATTTGTCGCTTCAGCTTTACGGAATCATGCTTAAAACAGGTTACGTTAAAAATGATGAGGAATATAAATACATTGATGATTATTTCAACAAACATATTGCCAAGTTAGACGAAAGCAAGTTTGGATTTCGCGAAAAGTATTGGTTTTATAATGCTAATTTATGGCGTAGTTTTCTTGTTCAGGATTTTCTGGCAAGTTATAAATATGCCTATAAATGGGTAACGTTGTTTTATGACAACCAAAATATGATTTATCAGAATCCGGTATTTTTTCTTAAAGGAAATCATTACTTTCTGGAATCTTTATATATGTTGAAATACAAATCGAATTTCAAAAAATACCTTTCTCTTTTAGAAGAAACAATTCAGGATGAAAAATTCCCTGTAAATGACAACATTGCATCGCTATCATTTCTATACGTTTACAACAATAAGCTGAATTTGCACATTCTGGAGGGCACGTTTGCCGAAAGCGAATATTTGATTCCGGAGATTTTAGATAAGATAAAAATTCATAGCGAACATCTTGATGAGCATCACGAAATGTTATTTTTCTATAAAATAGCCTCTATTTATTTTGGAAACGAAAAGTATAATGAATGCATCCTTTATCTGGATAAAATCATTAATAATAAAAACTTATCAATGCGAGAGGATTTAATGTGTTTTGCGAGACTACTGTCTTTAATTGCGCATTATGAGCTTGGAAAAGATTATTATCTTGAAAATCATCTTAAAAACACCTATAAGTTTCTAATAAAAATGAATGATCTTCATGAGGTTCAAAAAGAAATTATCAAGTTTTTAAGAAATCTAAACAACTTATATCCTGCAGATATCAAAAAAGAATTCATCAAAATGCGTTTGCGTTTTATTGAATTAGAAAAGAATACTTATGAAAAAAGAGCTTTTCTTTATTTAGATATTATTTCATGGCTTGAAAGCAAAATCGAGAATAGAAAAATTGCTGATATTATTAAAGAAAAAGCGAAGTTGAATAGTCGATAAAAAGTGAAAAACCAATTCTTTTAAATTCCAAATTCCAATAAAAAGATCCCAAATCCTAAATGGTTTGCGTCCCAACCTTTGTCAAAGTTTAAAACTTTGACAAAGGTCTTTGCGTAAAGTTATCGAATAAAAAAAATCCCAAACTCCAGTTAAGAATTGGAATTTGGGATTTTAAAAATTTTGGAATTTCAAAAAAGTTACTCCACAATATTAGAAGTAGTAACATAGAAATCCTTATCAACTATAACTTTTCTATCTTCATTATTTGTCTTTTCTGATTTCCATTCTGTTGTTGGTTTTAGCCAAATATCTTCACCATTCAAATTCACTTTTACCGGCATATCAAACTTAGCTACACAATTTGTCCAGTGGTATCCAAAAGATCCGTCTTTGAACATATATTCAAAAACAGGAATTTGAGTTGTGGTCAAATATTGGGCATAAACCCTGTTGAAGTTAATTCCCGATTGTGTATTGATGTAATCCTGGATTTGTTTTCCGGTAACAGTTTGATGATAAAAAGTACTGTTTAAACCTCTTAAAATAGATTTCCATTTTGCATCATCATTGATAATCTGGCGCATCATGTGCAGCATACTTGCTCCTTTTGGATACATATCGCCTGATCCTTCATTGTTTACATCATAGTTACCAATAATTGGCTTATCGTTTTTGATACCTTTTCTGCAGCCAATGATGTATTCTGCAGCAGCGTCTTTTCCGTAATAATATTCAAGGAAAAGACTTTCAGAATAGTTGGTAAAACTTTCGTGTACCCACATATCAGCGATATCTTTATAAGTGATATTATTAGCAAACCATTCGTGTCCGGACTCATGAATAATGATAAAATCAAATTTCAATCCCCATCCCGTTCCGCTTAAATCACGGCCTAAATAACCGTTTTTGTAGCCATTTCCGTAAGTTACGCTACTTTGATGTTCCATTCCTAAATAAGGAGCTTCAACCAATTTATAGCTGTCTTCGTAAAAAGGATACGGTCCAAACCAGTTTTCAAACGCTTTAAGCATTTTCGGGGCATCCTTGAATTGCTCTTTGGCTACAGCCAAATTATAACTCAAAACATAATAATTACAATCTAAATCGCCTTTTTCTCCTTTAAATTTCTCTGAGAAGTTTACGTAATCACCAATATTAATGTTTACACCATAATTATTAATTGGGTTCGAAACATACCAATTAAAGGTTTTGGTTCCGTCTTTTTCCTTTTTAACGCTTTGCAGTCTTCCGTTTGAAACATCAGTCAAATGTCCGGGAACATTCACACTAATCAGCATATTTTCGACTTCATCATACATATGGTCTTTGTTTGGCCACCAAACGCTGGCGCCAAGACCCTGACAAGATGAAGCAATAAAATCTTTTCCGTTTTTGTCTTTCTTCCAGGTAATTCCGCCATCCCACGGTGGATTTACTGCTTCTTTTGGTTTTCCTCCAAATGAAATAACGATTTCTTTAGTTTCCCCAATTTTTTGGGCAGCTGTTAATTCAATAAAAAAGGCATTTCCGTCTCTTTCAAATTTCAGTTCTTTGCCATCCTGAATCACTTTGTAGATTTGCATAGGTTCCTGCAAATCAATCTGCATTTTATTATAAGCTGTCAAAACAGTATAACGGACAGTATTTGACCCCTTAATCGTTTTTTCTTTTGGATCTACTTTTACATCTAAATGATAATATTTTAAATCCCACCAAGCGCGTTCTTTTGTAATGCTTCCGCGTAAAGTATCCTGATGTGTAAAAACCGTTTCAGACTTATTCAAAAGTCCTTGTGCATTGGCATTAAAACCAATTAAAAAGGCGATAAAAACGCCACCAAAGTATTTTTTCATACCAAATAAATATTTGCTTTTAATCGAAATAAAAAAGGCATTTCAACCTCTTTAAGCTTCAACAAATGTAAACATTCGAATCAAGTTTTAAATGATTTTATATTCCCGATTCGGAAAATTTAATGTTAAAATTCATTTATTCTTCTTTATTTTAGCCAATCAAATTCATTTATGTTATTTATGAAAATCAGTCCAATCGTCGTGTTTTTAAGTTTTATGTGTTCGATCACAAATTATTCGCAAAATATTGCCGTTCACAAAACGAATGACGAGATAAAAATTGATGGAGATTTAACGGATTGGAAAACTCCATTTTTAGGTCCGTTTGTTATTCATAATTCCAGAGAAAATGCTGCTCAAAATACTTTTGTTTCACTTTCGTGGAATGATGAAAACCTATATATCGCCTATCGTTCTACAGATTCTAAAATAATTGGCACGCCTCAAAAAAAAGATGCTTCGATTTTTACTACTGATGATTTAGTCGAATTTTTTATTGATCCTGATGGCGACGGCCAAAATTATATCGAAATTGGAGTGAATGCTTTTTCGTCTAATTATGATTTGTTGCTAAAATGTATTTCACCCAATTGTGGCGGTTGGAATACCGCTATGAGTTTTGATATTGCAGGATTAGAAACCGTAAGTAAAATTACTCCCGAAGGTTATAATACCGAAATTAAAATTCCTTTTGCCAGCTTACAAAATATTAAAAACGGCAATTTTACTCCGCCAAAAACAGGAACAAAATGGAGAGGAAATGCTTTTAGAATTGATTACGGTAACACAACAGAATACCTTGCATTACAATATTATAAGAGTTTAAAATATGGATTTCATCAACCGGAAGAATTTGCGGTTTTTGAGTTTGTGGAATAGCGTTGAGATGGCACGCGGATGACACGGATTCGCTTATGCGAAAACACGGATTTATACGGATTTTTTATTCTTTTTTATTAATTTCAATTTTTGTCAGACTGAGCGAAGTCGAAGTCCCGCAAAGTGATTCAATAAAAACTGAATTTTGGATTTTCGAAGTACTTTTTTTCTAATCTTTAATTGATAAATTGTGGTATCAAATTAAATTTAACTTCAGAATAAGGCAAATCATTAGCAGCTAAAAATTTAAAAACCTTATTATCTTCTTTCATTTTATAGATTTCAAATATAGACTTATTAGACTCTATATGAATATTTTGTAAAAACCTATCATTTAAATCTCCATAAACTTTATAAGTTTGTAAAAACATAGAAATTCCTTCCTTTAAAACTTGAGGATTAGTAAACTCTTTTGGAAGAAATATATTTATAAATGAATCATTATCTACATATATCTCGCCAGTGCTATCATTGATTGGGCTAAAATTACCATTAGGTGACTTTTCTAAAAACAAAATTAATCTCTGACCATTTTTTAGCTCTTTAATTCTTGGATCACAAATCCACTCATTCCAGATCGAAACCTTGATTTTTAAGGCTGATCTCCCTTTTACAAACTGGCTTATTGTAAACTCATATTCATTCTTTGAAACTTTAGAAATTGTCCCGTCAACTATTAAATCTGCCTTTGCAATAACAATTGAATAGGGCAATTCATGTTTTTTGAATCCGTAGTTTAAAGTTGGAAACAAAAATAAAAACAGGTATAAAAATAGTTTCATAAAATTATTGCTTTTAGCTAAAGTAATATTTTTTTGTCAGACTGAGCGAAGTCGAAGTCCCGCAAAGTGATTCAGCAAACGGGACTTCGACTTCGCTCAGCCTGACAAGATTGTGTTTACTTCTGACGTTTCTTCAAAACATCTACCACATCATTCAACTGAAAGCCTTTTGCTTGCAGTAAAATCAAATAATGAAATAATAAATCAGCGCTTTCGCTAAGGAATAAATCGTCATTATCATCTTTTGCTTCAATAACCACTTCTACAGCTTCTTCACCTACTTTTTGAGCTATTTTATTGATTCCTTTTTCGAATAAAGAAGCTACATAACTTTTCTCTGAATCGGCATTTTCTCTACGGGTTTTGATGGTGTTTTCTAATTGAGAAATAAAACCGTAGTTTTCTTTGTTTTCTTCCTGCCAACAAGTATCAGCCCCTGTGTGACACGTTGGTCCAACAGGTTTTGCCTGAATTAAAAGTGTATCGCCATCGCAATCATTTTTAATACTTACCAAATTCAAAAAATTACCACTCTCCTCGCCTTTTGTCCAAAGCCTTTGTTTGGATCGGCTAAAAAAAGTTACTTTTTGAGTTTCTATTGTTTTCTGAAGCGATTCTTCGTTCATATAACCCAGCATCAAAACATTCTTTGTTTCTGAATCCTGAATTATCGCCGGAATCAATCCGTGTGCACTTTTTATATCTACGTTCATTTTTATTTTAGATTTTAGTCCCGATAGCTATCGGGAAGATTTTAGATTTCTACACTCTATGATTATTTTATTTTAGAGTTCAGATTTTAGATTCTTAACATCTTTTCTAACTCTATTCTCTTTATTCTATTCTCTTTATTCTTTACTCTATTTTCTAAAGCCTAACCTCAATATCATTCTTCCTCAATTCTTCTTTCAAAGCCTTAATCTCAATTTCTTTAAAATGAAAAACACTCGCAGCTAAAGCCGCATCCGCTTTTCCTATTTTAAAGGAATCTACAAAATGCTGAATGTTTCCGGCACCTCCGGAAGCAATAATGGGAATATTGATTAACGTTGATAATTTAGCCAAGGCTTCGTTTGCAAAGCCATTTTTGGTTCCGTCGTTATCCATTGAGGTAAACAGAATTTCACCCGCACCGCGTTCTGCCACTTCTACAGCCCAATCGAATAAGTTTAGTTCAGTCGGAACTTTCCCGCCAACTAAATGTACAATCCATTGTCCGTCAATTTGTTTGGCGTCTATTGCCACAACAACGCATTGGCTCCCGAATTTCTGAGCCAAATCATTAATTAATTGTGGATTTTTTACTGCAGATGAATTGATCGAAACTTTATCAGCGCCGTTATTCAACAGAATTTCAACATCTTCAACAGATGAAATTCCACCGCCAACCGTAAAGGGAATATTGATTTTTTCCGCCACACTTCGTACCATATTCACCAACGTTTTACGACGTTCTTCTGTAGCCGAAATATCCAGAAAAACCAATTCATCAGCACCTTCCGCCGAATAAATTTCCGCCAATTCCACAGGATCGCCAGCATCACGTAAATCAACAAAGTTTACGCCTTTTACGGTTCTTCCATTTTTTATATCCAAACAAGGAATGATTCTTTTTGCTAACATTTTTTTAGTTGTTTCACTGAGATTCACGAAGATTTCACAAAGATTCGCAAAGATTTTTTTTATGAATCTTTGTGTTTTACTTTGTGCATCTTTGCGAAATAATCTACTTATTTAAAATATAATTTTCTAATTGTTTGAGAGTAATTCTGCCTTCATAAATTGCTTTTCCAATGATTGTTCCTTCACAGCCTAAGTCGGCTAATTTAGGCAATTCATCAAAAGTTGAAATTCCTCCTGATGCAATTAGTTTTACTCCAATAGCCTCTTTTAGTATTTTTTCATACAAATCAAAACTCGGGCCTTCCAGCATTCCGTCTTTTGCAATATCGGTACAAATAACATATTGAATTCCTTTTGATTGATAATCCTGAATAAACGGAATCAAATCTTCATCTGAATCTTCTAACCATCCTGAAACCGCGATTTTTTCGTCTTTGGCGTCAGCCCCAAGAATAATTTTATCAGAACCATATTCTGAAATCCATTTTTCGAAAATTTTTCTGTTTTTTACCGCGATACTTCCTCCGGTAATTTGGTTTGCACCACTTTCAAAAGCAATTTTCAAATCTTCATCGGATTTTAAACCACCGCCAAAATCAATTTTTAAAGTGGTTTGCGTCGCAATTTGTTCCAGAATTTTATAATTCACAATTTTGCTCGATTTCGCACCGTCAAGATCTACCAAATGTAAATATTCGATTCCGTGCGCTTCGAATGATTTCGCCACTTCAAGCGGATTTTCGTTGTAAATTATCTTAGTATCGTAATCGCCTTTTGACAAACGAACACATTTTCCGTCGATGATATCTATAGCTGGTATTATTCTCATTTTTTGATATTTTAGATTTTAGAGTTCAGATTTTAGATTATTGAAAAACGATTACTCTAAATTGATTTTTTAATTGAAAGTGATTTTTGATATGGTTATTGCAATTGGAATTTTAAAATTTTACATTTTTAAGAAATTTTCTAAAATCTTTTCTCCAACAGCTCCGCTTTTTTCAGGATGAAACTGAGTTCCGTAAAAATTGTCCTTTTGTAAAGCCGATGCATATTCCAATTCATAATTCGTTGTAGCAATTGCTTCATCGCAATTTGGAGCGTAAAAACTATGCACCAGATACATGAATTCATTCTCAGCAATTCCCTTAAACAAATCCGATTTTAAATCATAAATCTGATTCCATCCCATTTGTGGCACTTTTACTTTCGAAGTAAATTTAATCACATCAACATCAAAAATCCCCAAACCTTTTGTATTTCCTTCTTCAGACCAATTGCACATCAATTGCATACCGAGACAAATTCCCAAAACCGGCTGTTTCAAAGTCGGAATCAGACTATCTAAACCGCTTTCACGAAGTTTAGCCATAGCCGAACTTGCTTCGCCAACGCCAGGAAAAATCACTTTATCAGCCGCCAGAATTTCTTCCGGATTATTACTCAAAACAGCTTTAAAACCCAGTCTTTCAATAGCAAACATAATGCTCTGAATATTTCCTGCTCCGTAATTTATAATTACTATTTTCATAAAAAAAAGCTTTAAGCTTTAGGCTGTAAGCTTTAGGCCTAATGCCTATTGCCTACAGCTTATAGCGTTTTTACAACATCCCCTTCGTCGAAGGCAAAATCATTTTTTCTGTATCTCTTTTCACCGCTACTTTTATCGCTTTTGCGAAAGCTTTAAAAATAGCTTCAATTTTGTGGTGTTCGTTTGTTCCTTCAGCTTTGATGTTGATATTGGCTTTTGCGCCGTCAGAGAAGGATTTAAAGAAATGATAAAACATTTCTGTTGGCATTTTACCCACCATTTCACGTTTGAATTCGGTTTCCCAAACCAACCAGTTTCTTCCGCCGAAATCAATTGCCACTTGAGATAAACAATCATCCATTGGCAAACAGAATCCGTAACGTTCGATTCCTAATTTATTTCCTAACGCTTTAGCGAAAACTTCCCCCAAAGCAATGGCAGTATCTTCAATCGTGTGATGTTCATCGACTTCAAGATCACCTTTTACAAGGATTTCCAAA
Source organism: Flavobacterium sp. C3NV (assembly GCF_046825355.2). NCBI lineage: Bacteria > Pseudomonadati > Bacteroidota > Flavobacteriia > Flavobacteriales > Flavobacteriaceae > Flavobacterium > Flavobacterium sp. C3NV. Next base: position 192,984 of record NZ_JBKQBJ020000003.1, read on the forward strand.
TCCATCTGACCATGACGCGCAATTTGATCTAACATATGATCAAAAAAAGCGATTCCGGTTTCGATTTTACTTTTTCCCGTTCCGTCCAGATTCAAATCAATAAAAATATCGGTTTCATTCGTTTTACGCGTAATCGAAGCCGAACGTGCTTCCAATTTCAAAAACTCATAAATACGTTTCCAATCCGTTGTTTGCAGGATAATTGTGTCGTTTAATTCCTCACGTTTCGACGAAATTTCATTGCTTCCAATTCCGTCTGTCATATTCATGAAAATTGCCTTCGCTCCCAGGTTTTTCGCCAGTTCAACATCTGTTAAGCGATCTCCTAAAACAAAAGAATTCTCTAAATCATATTCAGGATTATTCAGATATTTAGTCAACATTCCCGTTCTGGGCTTGCGTGTTGGCGCATTATCTTCAGGAAAAGATCGGTCTACAAAAATCTCATCAAACAAAACGCCTTCATTTTCAAAGGCTTTCAGGATAAAATTCTGCGTTGGCCAAAACGTATCTTCCGGAAAACTATCCGTTCCCAACCCATCCTGATTGGTTACCATTGCTAATTCGTAATCTAATTCATTGGCAATTTTAACCAAATATTGAAAAGCTTTTGGATAAAATTCCAGTTTATCCAAAGCATCTAATTGTAAATTTTCTGGTTCTAAAACAATCGTTCCGTCACGATCGATAAAAAGTACTTTTTTCATAATTTATATTTTGAGAATAAAGAATATAGAGTAAAGAGAATAGACTTTTCATTCTATATCTAAAGTTGTTACATTTTTTTATTGGTTCTTTTCTCTATATTCTTTATTCTATTTTCCTATTTCAATAACTTCAATTCTCTAATTAAAACTGCATTTTCTTCCGGAATTCCAATCGTAAAACGCAGACAGTTTTCGCATAAAGGCTGAGTTGTTCTGTTGCGAATTACGATACCTTTTGCAATTAATTGATTGTATCTTTTATTAGCATCATCTACTTTTACCAGAACGAAATTAGCTTCTGTTGGATAAACTTTTTCTACAAAACTTACTTCAAGCAACACTTTAAGTAATTCTTCTCTCTGTTCAATGATAGAAGCTATTTCCTGCTTTATTTTATCTGAATCCTTCAAACGAACTATAGCTCTTTGCTGTGTTAATTCGTTGACATTATAGGGAGGTTTTATTTTATTCAAAACCGAAATCACAGCTTCAGAACCATAACAAATTCCCAAACGAATTCCGGCCAAACCATAGGCTTTTGAAAGCGTTTGTGTGATGACCAAATTTGGATATTCGTCGATTTCTGTTAGCCAGCTTTCTTTGTCCGAAAAGTCGATATACGCTTCGTCAATCACAACCAAACCTTTAAAGTTTTGAAGTAATTTCACCACGCTTTCATCAGAGAAAGAATTTCCTGTTGGGTTATTTGGCGAGCATAAAAAGATGATTTTTGTATTCTCGTCAACAGCATCTAAAATCTTATCAACCTGTGGCTGAAAATCTGTTGAAAGCAACACTTCTCTATTTTCTACCGCATTAATATTCGCCAGAACGCTGTACATTCCGTAAGTTGGCGGCAAGGAAATAATATTGTCTGTTTTTGGTTCGCAGAAAGCTCTAAAAAGCAAATCCAGAACTTCATCGCTTCCGTTTCCTAATAAAATCTGACTTGATTTTACATTATTATTCTTCGCCAAAATGGCTTTAACCGAACTCTGTTGCGGATCCGGATAACGATTCACGCCATTTTGAAACGGATTTTCATTGGCATCCAAAAAAATCATTTCGGCAGTATCAAAATCCTCAAACTCATCTCTTGCAGATGAATAAGGTTTTAATGTTTTTACATTTTCTCTTGTTATTGTATTTATATCGAATTCCATTATCTTATTTTTTAGAATATAGAGAAGAGAATAAAGAGAATAGACTTCTCACATTATCTATAATTTTTCTATTTTCTATATTCTTTGTTCTATATTCTTTGCTCTACATTCTTTACTCTAAACTCCTCAATCTCAAAGTAACCGCATTTTTATGTGCTTGCAAACCTTCGGCTTCGGCCATAACTTCAATCGCTTTACCTATGTTTTGAATTCCTTTTTCTGAGATTTTTTGGAATGTCATTGATTTCATAAAACTATCCAGATTTACTCCGCTATAATTCTTTGCGTATCCGTTTGTTGGTAATGTATGATTCGTCCCTGAGGCATAATCTCCAGCGCTTTCCGGCGTATAATTCCCAATAAAAACTGAACCTGCATTCAACACACCATTGCAATAGAAATCATCAAATTCTGAACAGATAATAAAGTGCTCCGGTCCGTATTCGTTGATTAAATCCAAGGCGATTTGATCCGTTTTAACATAAATCAGTTTTGAATTTTCGATGGCTTTTTTTGCAATTTCTTTTCTCGGAAGCGCTTCTACCTGAATTTGAACTTCTTTTTCTACAGCATCAATCAGTTTTTTTGAAGTTGAAACCAGAATAACCTGACTGTCAGTTCCGTGTTCTGCCTGAGACAATAAATCAGAAGCTACAAACGCAGGAACGGCAGTATCATCTGCCACAACCAACAATTCTGAAGGACCTGCCGGCATATCAATTGCTACTCCAAATTGTGTTGCCAATTGTTTTGCCACCGTTACAAACTGATTTCCGGGTCCGAAAATCTTGTATACTTTAGGGATTGATTTTGTACCGAATGTCATTCCTGCAATCGCCTGAATTCCGCCTACTTTTAGTATTTTGGTTACACCACACAATTTAGCAGCATATAAAATGGCAGGATTTATTTTTCCGGTTTTATCCGGTGGTGAACATAAAACAATTTCTTTACAACCCGCAATTTCAGCAGGAACTGCCAACATTAAAACCGTTGAAAATAAAGGTGCCGTTCCGCCCGGAATATACAAACCAATTTTTTGAATCGGTCTTTTCTCTTGCCAGCAATTTACGCCCTCAGTAGTTTCTATTAAAATTCGATCTGTTTTTTGAGCAGTATGAAACTTGTAAATATTTGCTTTTGCTAACTGAATTGCCTCTTTTAATTCAGTAGAAATTGAATTAACGGCTTCCTGAATTTCTTCTGATGAAACTTGGTAATTTTCTAAAGCAATTCCGTCAAAGATTGAAGTGTATTTTGCAACGGCTTCATCTCCTTTTTTCTGTACTTCTTTGAATATTTCTTTTACCGTAACTTCGATATCATCGATGGTTTTGGTTGGTCTTTTTAATATTTCTGACCAGGTTTCTGGTTTTGGATTGTCTATCTTATTCATAATATTTTATATTAAATTCCAAATGCTGTGTGGGTTTTAACCGCAAAGAGCGCAAGGTTTTTTTACTTTTCTTTGACTTTCTTTGTAAATATTAAGTTCGCAAAGCTGTTGTCGAAGTTTGGAATTTGGAATTTTTACATTGAAATTTTGAATCTTTTGGAATTTGGAATTTTTATATTGGAATTTCTTTTAAAGCACCATTTTCTCAATTGGACAAACTAATATTCCTTCGGCTCCGGCTTCTTTTAGTTTATCGATTACGTCCCAGAAAGTATCTTTATCGATTACGGAGTGAACGCTGCTCCATCCTTCCTGCGCCAGTGGCAAAACGGTTAAACTTCTTAAAACCGGCAAGATTTTACCAATTTCATCGATTTTATCGTTGGGAACGTTCATCAGAATATATTTTGAATTTCTCGCTCTTAAAACAGATTGTATTCTGAATTTTAGAGTATCGATGTGTTTCTGAATTTCAGGAGAAACTTTTGGAGAAACGGCCAAAACAGCTTCGCTTTTCAGGATTACTTCTACTTCTCTTAAATTATTTTTGAATAAAGTGCTGCCGCTTGAAACGATATCGACAATAGCATCGGCAAGACCAATGTTTGGGGCGATTTCTACAGAACCTGAAATTTGGTGAATATCAACTGATAGTCCAAAAGAGCTGAAATATTCATTTACTGTATTTGGGTAAGAAGTAGCGATACGCAAACCTGCTAAATCCTGAATCGAATTGTATTCGAAGGTTTTAGGAACGGCAACAGAAACCTTACATTTTGAAAATCCTAGTTTCTGAATCACTTCGATATGCTTTCCTTTTTCTACCAAAAGATTATCACCAACGATAGCAAGATCTACTACTCCATCAATTAAATATTGAGGAATATCTGAATTTCTTAAATATAAAACTTCAAGAGGAAAATTTGAGGCTTCGGCTTTTAGCTGATCGTTTCCGTTGTTGATCGAAATACCGCAATCTTTTAAGATTTGAATGCTGTCTTCGTTTAAACGACCTGATTTTTGAATTGCAATTTTTAACGTACTCATTTTTTTAGTTTTTGTTGGATTAATAGTTTGAGTACAAAGAATTGGTATAAAAAAACCCGTTTGATGTACTCAAACGGGTTTTAAAATATGATGATTTACATGCATACCATTAACACATCGCCTGAGAGCAATAATGAAAATGATGATGATGTAATTGAATTGAAATCATGATTTGTGTTGTGTTTTATTCTTTGATTCGGTTGCAAATATACTAGTTAATTTCATAAAAAAACAATTTTTAATTTAACTTAACTATAGTTTATTGTTAAAAAAAAGCCCGTGCCTTTATTTTATTAGATTTTTTCAATTTACGATAACGTTTTCATATTATCGTTAAAACTGAGTACAACAGTAGTTCCTACTCCTATCTCGCTATCGATTTTAAACTTAATATGAAGCAGTTCTGTAATTCTTTTTACAATAGACAAACCTAAGCCAGTTCCTTTAATCTCCGGATGATCTGTTGAATTGGATCTGAAAAACGGATTAAATATAGCTTCTAAATCATGTTGCTCAATTCCGATTCCGTTGTCTGAAATTTTACAGACTATTTTTTCGTTTTGTTTCGAAAGTAAAATAGTTACTTCCCCGTCTTTGTTTGTGTATTTTACTGCATTCGAAATAATATTTCTCAAAATCGTAATCACTAAAAAGTTATCAGATTGAATATAATAGTCCTCCTGCGCATCAAATTTAATCTTGATTTTTTGACGGTTTATTTTCTCTGAATTCAAGGTAAGAACATCCAAAATAAGGGAATTCAAATAAACAGATTCTGTCTTGATATTTTTGCTTTGGTTTTCAAAACGAGCCATTAATAACAGCTGATCTACCAGCATATTTAAGTGGTCCACTTCTTTTATGCAGTAATTAATTTTCTCTTCGTATTCCTTATTATCACGTGGTTTACGAATTAGCACTTCAAGTGTTCCTTTAATAACTGTAAGCGGTGTTCTTAGTTCATGAGAAGCATCAGAAGTAAATTGTTTTTCGCGTTCGATTGCGTCTTCAATACGGTTAAGAAGGTTATTTATTGTTTTAGAAAGCGTGTATAATTCGTCTCTGGTTTTGGGCAGCGGAATACGCGTTTTTAGATTATCTTTCGTAATAATTTTTGAGGTATTGATTATTGCATTTATAGGTTTTATACTTCGGCCGGCAAAGAATCTGGCAATAAAAAACAACAGCAATAAAATTCCTAAAAACGACAAACTCATAATATCAAACAAATTGTTTAATACCATTTTCGAATCTGACAAAGACATTGCTACAATAACATATCCTATTTTTTTGTTTCTGATATGCAGCGGAACCTGAATTTGCCTGATATCATGATCGCCCATTTTAGTATCAAACAATTCAAAATCTTCTACTGAATCATTAAATTTAAGTGTTTGTGTTTTAAGGTTGGGCGCTTTTTCTGTAATATTCTTATTTACATCCAGAAACTCAACAAATACAGGGTTTACATCTACTGTATTGTGCTCGCGTTCGTTCCATTCTTCTTCATCGATAAGGATTACTTTACCATCGACTTCTTTAATTTCTTCTTGATGATTCTGAATTTCAACCTTTATTTTTTCATCAATATGATTGTAAACGGTATGTTTTACAATAGAATAAATTACCGAAAAAACGACTACAATTAATAAGCCTGTGGTAATAATATAGTTTAAGGCAATTCTGTTTTTAAAAGAAAGCTGTATCATTTATAAGTCGTTAGCGATATAACCAATCCCGCGAATGGTTTTTATATAATCTTCTTCAATTTTTAAATTGAGTTTTTTTCGAATAGCGTTCATAAAAACATCAATTACACCGGTATCATATTCGAAATTAATCTCCCAAACGTCTTTTAAGATTTGATTTCGGGTACAAACTTTTCCTTTATTTTTTATCAGATAAGTCAGTAATTCAAATTCACGCTGGGTTAGCGCTATTTCATCCTGATTTTTAAGAACAATATGTTTTGATAAATCAATTTTGATGACACCTAAAGTTAAAATCTCTGAGCCTTTTTGATTTCTAAAATGAATTTTTATTCTCTCTACCAGTTCTTCAAAGCTAAAGGGCTTTTTTATATAATCGTTTGCTCCTGCTTTTAAGCCTTCGATCGTTTCCTGAACGGTATCTTTTGCGGTTAAAAAAATAATTGGAGTGGTTTGATCTTTAATCCTGATTGCTTTGCACAAATCTAAACCGTTAATTTTAGGAAGCATCCAATCGAGTAAAATCAAATCAAATTTCTGATTCTGAATCAATTCAAAACCTTTTGAACCATCATTTGCGGTGGTTATCTGATAGCCTTCTTCCTGTAAACCCTGCTGCAAAAACTGAACAATTCCTAACTCGTCTTCGACTATTAAAATATGCATTGGCCTTTTTTAATTAAGATTATATCTTCTTTTTATTATTCAAAGATAGATATTTTAGCTTTTAGAAATTGCTTAAAACCATTAGAATAGGAAAAACAACTTCATCTTAAGTAAACTTTAAGTTTACACTAAGCAAGGTAAAAGCATAACTTCATCTGGAACTAATTTATCGCCATTAATTTTGTAGAAAATTTATTTCATGACTTTTTACAAGAAGCTTTCTCCTTTTTACAATCTAACTTTGTTTTATTGTATCATCAGTTTTCTATTAAGAATAGTTTTATTATTTCACCCGATTACACAAAGTTCATTTACGATTCTTGAGTGTCTGAAAATCTTTGGTTTAGGATTTATTTCAGATGTATTCATTTTTATTGTTGCAAGTGTTTTTTTATGGCTTTATCTTATTTTTATTTCTAATGCTAAATACAATAAACCATCGGGCTATATTATTCTGGGCATTTTTATTGCGCTGTTTCTTTATGTCGCATCGGGAAAAAGTATTTTTGATGAGTACGGAGGCGCTTTGCCAAGAATTATTTTAATTTTTATCGGAATTAAAACAGCGCTTTTTGCTTTGTTACTTTTTCTTCCAAAACTAAGAGACAAAATCAGGTACTGGTTATTTGCTTTTGTCATTTTCCTATACGTTTTACTAATCCTGCAAAACGGAATAAGTGAGTATTTTTTCTGGAATGAATTTGGCGTGAAATACAATTTCATTGCTGTTAATTATTTGATTTACACCAATGAAGTTATCGGGAACATCATGCAGTCTTATCCAGTAATTCCAATATTTTCTGTTTTGTTTCTGGTAACGGCCATATTTACTTATTTCATTGTTAAAAGGTCTCGCAATTATATTGATGCGATTCCGTCTGTAACAGATAAATTGAAAATTACCGGAGTTTACGTTGTATTATTTATGATCTCTTTGGTAGCAATTCCTACACTGGCAAAAACTGAAAATTCCAGAAATGTTTTTGTGAATGAATTGCAGGCTAATGGTTTGTATAAATTTTATCTTGCTTTTGAAAACAATAAACTTGATTATTTTAAATTCTACAAAACACTTCCGGCAGAAAAAGCATTTAACCTTTTAAGACAACAGCTTCCTGGTATTTCAGGAGAAAATACGAAAAGAAACATTACGGGTGATTCTCTTGAAAATCATAAAAATGTGGTATTGATTACAATAGAAAGTTTAAGCGCTGAATACATGAAAATGTACGAAAATAAAGAAAACATTACGCCTTTTCTGGATAGTTTAGCTCAAAAAAGCTTGCAGTTTACGAATCTTTATGCGGCAGGAAACAGAACGGTTCGCGGACTGGAAGCGGTTACTTTATGTTTACCGCCTACGGCAGGCGAAAGTGTTCTAAAAAGAGAAGACAATAAAAACAAATTTTCGACCGGAGCAATTTTCAAAAAACGCAATTACAATGTAAAATTCATGTATGGCGGAGATGCTTTTTTTGATAACATGCAGGATTTCTATTCCGGAAATGGTTATGACATTGTAGATAAATCCAGTTTTTCGCCTGAAGAAGTTACTTTCGAGAATGTTTGGGGAGTTTGTGACGAGGATATGTACAACAAAGCAATTAAGGTGATGAATGCCGAAGCAAAGGAAAACAAACCTTTCTTTAATCATATTATGACAGTGAGCAACCACAGGCCTTTTACGTACCCAAATAATAAAATTGACATTCCGGGTGATATTAAATCGCGTGACGGCGGTGTTAAGTATACCGATTATTCGCTTAGAAAATTCTTTGCAATGGCGAGTAAACAACATTGGTTTAAGAATACTGTTTTTGTCATTGTTGCAGATCATTGTGCGTCGAGCGCAGGAAAAACACAACTTCCGTTGGACAAGTACAGAATTCCGGCTTTTATTTATGACCCAACAGCCCAACCTGAAAAATGTAATAAACTGATGTCGCAAATTGATCTTATGCCAACGCTTTTTGGTTTATTGCATTTTAGTTATGAAAGTAAGTTTTTTGGTCAGGATGTTTTGAAACCGGATTACAAACCGCGCGCTTTTATTGCTACTTATCAGGATTTGGGATTAATAAAAGATAATGTTCTGACCATTTTATCGCCTAAACAGCAAGTAAAACAGTTTAAACTAAAACCAGAATCAAAAGATGGTATTACGCCGGAATATCAAATTGATTATAACGAAAAATGCATGAAAACAGAAAGAACTGATTTGGTAAATGAAACAATTTCCTTTTATCAAACCGCTTCGGATATGCTGAAGAAAAAGAAATATCAGAAATAAATAAAATTCAAAATTTAAAATTTAAAAATTGATGGCGGGATGGCGCGCGGATGACTCGGATTTAAATGATTTACGCTGGTTTTATTTTTTTGCAATGCCTGTTTGTTATCTCTTGGTTTAAAAATTAAAGATCTTATGGAAACGAGTGCTCTAGCCCTGATAGAAGCGGTATCCTTTTATTTTTTTTCTTTAGAAAAAATAAAAGATACAAGCGTATAGCAGGAAATAGCTCCTAAAACTTCAGCTTTGCTTATATAAAACACTAAAAAAGCCTCAAATTCAAATGAATCTGAGGCTTTTTTTATATGTAAACTGAGACTGAAAACTGTCTTAGTCGTTTTGGTTTTTAAGTCCAAATAAGTTTCCTTGTTGAAACAACTTTTGATCGTCTTTTAATGACTGATAGTTTCTTTGTGTTACAGAAGGCGCATCTAAGTCGCTCAAATCTGGTTTTCCGGCGTTTACCCATGCAGTGTACCAAAAACTTGCAGTTGCTGTAATGGCTTTTCTCATTTGGCTTTCTACCATTCCGTTTAATTGTTCGTGTAGTTTCTTAGCGTAATCATCAGAAAAAACAGCTGTATTGTATTTACTTTTCAATACTTTTCCGTCAGCATCCATTTTAAAAACCTGGCTTTCCGGAGTAGCAGTTCTTAGTTTTTTATCGATGTCTAATAACGGTTTGGCTAAACTATGTGTGTCATTAATCATGTCCCAGGTTGCTTTATGAACATCTTCGTAATATTGAGCCTGAGGAACGTTTAACTTGTAATTTTTAGCAAATAACTCCGGTAATCTGCTTTCCCAAAGTGAATGAATTCCTTTTTGGTCGCTTAATTGTCCGTCATGATTGGCAGAAGTATGCAACGGCATATGTGCATCGCCAATATAATGACCTAAATCTGCAGCAAGAAACAAGATTTCTGCTCTGTTTTTATCTTTAAACGCTTTGGTTAATTTTACCATCATATCTTCGATATACCAAGGTAAAATTCCATTATCGTTTAGGAATTTAGCATCGTATTTTTTCTTTGCGGCTTCCATGGTTTGTGGTATACTGTCTACAGCACCAAAATTTTCCATGTCAAAATAATGCCTTGGGTTTTCATCTTTATAATTTAAAGCATATTTACGAATATCCGGAACTGATGCTTCTTGTGTAATAAAATCAATGTGGTTGTAAAAAAACACTTGTATTGATTGAGGTAAAGCCATTACTGCTGCTTTATTAATACGCTCATGGCCAACGATTCCCCATGATAGTGTCAAAAATCCAATAGCTAATACGAATAGGGCGATTAGTCTTGGCTTCATTCTAAAGTTTTTCATTTGTATTTTGTTTGAGGGTGCAAATTTATCCCATTTAAACTGAATTCAAAACAATAGTAGCTATTATTGTTATAATTTAATTCCTTTTAATTTTGAAAGCATTTTTGTGATATCAGTTCATATCAAAAGTTTCTTTGTAAATTCGTTTTGTTTTTTATTATAAAATTTAAATTTATGCGCCCTACTTATTTAAGTATTGTTTTCTTTTTAATTACTTCTGTTTGTGTTGCCCAAGACGATATTATTCAACTTAAATCTGTTAGCGACACTATTTTAAATCCTAAAAGAACCTTAAAGATAGCTGATCCTTTTGATGGTGTAAAAACCATGCAAAAGCTGTTTCCGGGTAAACTATATAAACTTTCTGATAACAATACTTTTTTGAGCTGGAAATGCAAAAGCTGTAAACCTACTGCTTATACTGACGTAAATGGTGTCGAAGGGGATCAAATGTTTCCGTACGAAAGAGGCGTTGCAACCAGAATACTTGAAAATATTGCTTATAAAGATTCTAAAGGAAATGAATTTAGATTGTTATTTTTTAACCATTCAAATTATGATGAAGACGGACTGCAAACCGGAAGATTTTCGGGTGGTTTGATTGGTGTTGCCAAGTTTGCAAAAAATGATAAAGTTTGGGAAATGAGATCTTTTCAGTCCGGAGTTGCTGCTTTTGGTGCTTTTGCCCAGGCTCCAAAACCTAAGCTTGTAGAAATTGGCGAAGACCAATATGCTTTTACTTTATTACATGTAAATGGTGGCGGTGGCGGACCTTTTGAAGGAACTCTTTATCTTATTGCCGGACTTGACGGTAAATATCAGCCTATTATGGAGGTTAACAACTATCAACTTACCAATGTGGCAAGTTTAAAATGGTCGAGCTCGTATAAAGTTGTAAATGATAACGGTAAGAAACATTTTAGAGATATTATTATAAAAACAAATGGCACGTTTAGCAAGGCAGCGAAAGCGAATGACGAATTTGAGGCAGATCCGCCTGAAGAAATAGCTGCAATGGCGAAATCAAAAAAACAATTTAATTTTGAGATTGAAAAACGCTTTTCATTTAAAGGTAAGTTTTACAAAATGATCGACAAGCCAATTGTTAAGTTTTCGAATGTAAAGTAAATTTTATTATTTAATTCAAATATAAAATTGAAGCCAAACCTAAACCAGCAATAAAGATCCAAAGAAAAACTCCCTGAAGCAAAGGCTTTACTCCTACTGCCTTTAAGGTATTTGTATTTAATGTTGCGCCAATTAAAAACAAAGTGATTGTTAAACCAATTTTAGCAACACTAACAATATAAGGCGCAATAACAGCCGTTTGAGGAACATAAGAATTGAATAACATTGCCAGAATAAACAAACCAATAAAGTATGGGATTTTTATTTTTTGAGATTTATTCTTGAAAATAAAAGCTGTTAAAAGAGAAATTGGAATGATCCACAATGCTCTGGCCAGTTTTACGGTTGTGGCAATTTGCAAGGCTTCGGCTCCGTATTTATTCGCAGCACCTACAACTGAACTGGTGTCGTGAATGGCAATAGCGCACCATAAACCAAATTCTTTTTGAGACAAATCGAGCTGATGCCCTATAAACGGAAAAACAAACAATGCAATTGAATTTAGAATAAAAATAACTCCCAAAGCTATTGAGGTTTGATTTTCGTTTGATTTGATTACGGGAGAAATGGCCGCAATGGCACTTCCGCCACAAATGGCTGTTCCGCAAGAGATTAAATGCGATGTTTTTTTATCGGTTTTAAGCCATTTTCCTAAAAATGTACCTAATATCAATGTACTAAAAATTGAGAATATTGTAAGCAAAAAACCTTCTTTTCCAGCTGAAATTGCTGCTGTAGCGTTCATTCCGAAGCCTAAACCTATAACCGAGAATTGTAATAAATACGTAATCGCAATGTGGTTGAATGCTACAAATGGATTCCCAAAAACATTTACCATAACCACACCTAACAATAAGGCGATTGGCGGAGAAATAATCGAAAATAAACACAATACAATTATTAAGGCAAAAATGGCTTGCTGCAGGTAAAGATTAATTTCGAATAAATGTGATGCGGTATGTTGTTTCGTTTTCAAAATAAGGAATTTGATATTTCCTTACAAAGGTCTGCCCTTTACACGATATTCACCAATCTTAAATTACAATCGGCTATAACTCTAAGTTATAATAACTAGATATATTTTGAATAAAAAGCTCTGACAAGGAATCGGATTTTCCTAATAAGGTGATGATATAGAAATAACGTTCGATAGATAAGTTCTCAACATCCAAAACTATTAATTCGTTATTTTTAAGCTCTTTATCCACCGCGTGTATTGACATAAAGGCAAAACAATCTGAGTTTAATAAATACGATTTTATGCTTTCTGTAGATCCTAATTGCATTTCGATTTGCAAATCGGTAATTTTGAAATCAATTTGTTTTAAGGCATATTCTATAACTTCAAGTGTTCCTGAACCACGTTCGCGTGTTATGAATTTCATTGCTTTTAAATCCTCAAGCGAGATTTCGTTTTGTTTTACCAAAGGATTTTTGGTATTGCAAACTAAAACCAATTCGTCTTTTAAAAACGGAATATACTTAATCGACTGATTTTTAGACTGCCCCTCTACAATTCCGATTTCGATTTCTTTGTTGATTAAGGCATTTTCGATTTGTTCTGTATTTCCGTTCAACAAATTGACTTTGATTTCTTGCTGTTTTTGATGAAAACGCGCTAAAACTGGCGAAATAATATATTGCGAAATGGTTGTACTTGCTCCTAACCGTAATAATCCCTGGCGTTCGCTGATAAAGGAGCTCATATCAAAGTCGATTTCGCGATAGATTTCGAAGATATTTTTGGTATGTTTTAGCAGAATTTCCCCTGCAGGAGTTAGTGCAATTTTAGAACCATTACGTTCGAAAAGTTTGGTTTTATAGGTTTCCTCAAGTTCCTGAATGTGTTTAGAAACCGCTGGCTGCGAGATGTACAATTCTGTTGCCGCCTTAGTAAAATTAAGTCGGAGTGCAACGGTGTAGAATACTTTTAGCCTAAAATCCATAATCATAATTTTTTAATTCGTAATCCACTTTCCTACACAATATTTCTTGCAATAAAATAATTTATAAAAAAAGTTCAGGTCGATACTCAAAATGCATTGTGTCATAATGTTTCCAATTTCCTCCCCAAATAAAGCCGTATTTTTCAAAAATTGAAACTAGCTTCAGGGGAATTTGATTTCTATATGAAAGATTAGATTCTTCATTTTTACATTTACAATCCCATTGCCAATAATTGGAATTTTTGACATTAATATCTATAGTCATTCCGTAACTATGCATACTCAATCGGTTTGTTCCTGAAATTTTTCTCCAACTAAATGTACCTCCAATAGCATTAATATATTTTTTAAATTCTGGATTATTATCTAATTCTGCCGAGAGTTTTTTTACAATTTTATCAATTCCATTTACGGTTGTTACTTTTATTTTTTGATTGACTAATTTTGGGCACCAAATAATTTCAATCATTTTTGATTCAACTTCTGATTTTGAATTTCCGTAAATTTTCTTAAAAAAAGCTTCATTTCGAATTCTTCCTGCATCATCCTTTGGAATTAAATTCTTATTTGCTTTAGTATAAACAAACCTAAATTGATCCTCAATATCTGGATTTTCTAACAATTCTTGATTCGTTTTATTTTTAAAATCATCATAAATCAAATTTGATTTATCACTAAAAATAATTTTATTATCTTTAAAACCAACAACTTGATCCGGGTATGCTTTAATTAATTTTTGAATATTCAATGGAATTTCTTGAGAAAAAACATTTTGGAATATAAGGAATAAAAAAAGGAATCGTTTCATTTAAAAACGTTTTAATTGTGAAGAACTAAAAGTCCATTCGGGTGTTTTGAGAGAGGTTCCGAAATCGACAGCGTACCAAGGACTCAACGAACTATTATTTGGATTTTTCAATATTTGAATTTCCTGTGCTGGCATATAGCTTTGTGCTAAAAGCATAATTTTTTGGTTGTTTTTTGGATTCACAGCTACATCAACAACAATAACAGCGTGACCTGGAAAGCCTCCTTTTATAAAAACATCTCCAATTTTTATGTCTAAAGCATTAATTGATTTCAGTTCTTTTTCTAAAGAAGCAGTTCCTGCGTACATAAAAACCGTCTCTAAATATTTCCAATAGGTTTGATAACTGTCAGATGGTTTTGCAGTTTTAACCCAACTGGTTTTGTTGCCTTTAATTGCAATTCTGTAACCTTCGACCCATTTGCTAAAATCAACACGAAAACCATTTGTGAAATTAAAATGTATTTTATCGTACTGTTTTTGGCTATAAAAATAATCCGCTCGCAAACGCATCACGGCATCAGCACATTGATGCAAATCCTGTTTCCCAATGGGTAAATCCACAACTGCTTCATAAATGTTTCGATTTGATTTTATAGTTCCATCAAAATACAAAACATCTGAACCTAAAGGTTTTAATGGAATATTTCGCAAAAAAAATGCAAACGAAGTTTTAGATTCCTCTTCTCTCACAAATCCCTGAGGTAGTTGAAAACGTTGCTGAATCGTGTTTCCCAAAAGATTGCTTTTGTTAGTATTATTTGTCTTTGAAAATGAAAAAAAACAAAAAAACACTATCGAAATTGCTACAATAAACAAGAATTTAAGTTTCATAATTTGGACTTTTAATTCATAACCACAAGATTACAAAAAGCTAGAAGGAATTAGAATATATTTCGATTACAACAATCCATTGTATTTTCTAACAAACCATTCCGCTGTCAATACAATAGCAATCAAAATCAGCAACCAAACCCAATCAATTAATGGTGTTTTAGTAGAGACATTTTTCTCAATCGATTTGTATTCTTTATTTTCTAAAAGCTGCTGAATCAAATCATCGGCCTGATCTTCGAAGAAAGCTTTTCCGTTGGTTTGCAGGGCTAACTGCTTCAGTTTTGTAACATCAGGATTTACAAATTGCTTTTCGATATCAAAATCCAGAATTTCAAAATGACTTGAATATATAGTGTTTGAATTTAACTCCTTTACAGTGAAATTGTATTTTCCGGCAGCTAAACCGTCCAGATTTGCTGAGAAAGAATTGTTTCCCTTTAGTAAATCGTAGTTTTTTGCTTGCTTCGTTTCGGCATTTGTAACGGTAATGGTGAGTCTGGCTTTTTCGTCGAACTCATAATTTTTATTGAAGTATTGTGCATTAATTACAATTGCTTCTCCTGAATTATAAAAGCTTTCGTGCGTTACTACTAGTGATTTTCTTGAGGTTGTCGAAGCAAGATACTGAATGATTTTGTCTATAAAAACATCATATTTCTCAAACGACTGATTGTCGATATGACTTTGCAAACGCCATTTCCAGCTATTTTCTCCTAAAAGAAAAGCAGTTCTCTTGCCTTGGTTTTCGGCGAAAGCCAATAAAGGCGCATTTGTAGCAACGTTTCTTATTTTGGATGAAAGTAAAACAGATACATTTCCGTTTGTTGTAATAGTTCCGAATAAATTTTGCAGCGGAGGAAAATTTTCAAAACCAATATTTTCTATTGCAAAAAGATTAAACTGCGATTGAAACTCTGATAAATAATCTTCTCTTTGTCCGCTCATTTTAAACACCAGACTATTTTGTTGTTGGTTTAGAAAATTAAAATCGGTGTTGTTTCCGGTAATGATAAAGGTATTTGTTCCGGCTAATTTGTTATTATCAAAAATAGCTTTAAAAGCCGATGTTGGCTGATATAAAACTAAAACCGAAACTTCTTGTAACTGATTAATATCATTTGGTTTAACCAATATCACTTTACGTTGTGCATTAACTTCTATCGATCGTTTTAATGCCGCAATATCGGGGTGATTTATAGCCGAAACTATCGCAATAGCCGACTTTTGATCGATAACTTCAACAGCAAAATTCTTGGTATTGTTGTAACTGTTTTTTTCTTTTGAACCTGATGAAATACTTGCTTTAAAAATTTGCAATCCTACTTTATCAGCAGGTAAGAGCAAGTTTAAAGTCGCTGTTTTTTTTGATGCCGAAAAAGAAACTTTCTCTTTGGCTACAACAGTATTTCCCTGCGAAATTGTAAAATCGGCATTTGCATTTTTATCTCCTGAATATTGAAGAAAAACTTCTACAGGAAATTTATTTTTATGAAAAGCGTATTTGTTTACGTTAAGCTGATTGATTTTAAGATCAAGAAACGTAGTTGTATCTCCCACAACCAAAGGATAAACTTTATTAACAGGATCAAAACGATATACATAATCGTTTCCTGTAGTTTGATTTCCGTCGGTAATAATAACCGTTGGGAAGATCAGATTTTTATTAATGCTCTTAAGATTCTTTGCAACTTCATCAATATTGGTTTGCTTGCCTTTGAAATCAAATTTGTCGGAAGGTTTAAAATCAGCATCAAACTGATAGGACTGAATTTCGAACTTTTCTTTAAGGGCAGGATTCGAAATTATTTTTTGATAAAGTTCTTCGGCTTTTTTATCCGATTTTAAAACTGCAATCGAACTCGAATTATCTACAGCAATTGCTAAAGGGGTTTTAGTAATTTCCAGGGAATTCTTTGTCATTATAGGATTTATCAATAAAACCAATAACCCAAAAATGGCCAAAAAACGTAAAAAAGCCAAAAACACAACCACACGGGATTTGTTTTTGGCTTTAAAAAAATATTGAAAATACGACAAACCACCAGCTATTACTAAAGAAAGTAATAATAATAGAATCGTGTTTGTAGTCATATTTTATAGTTTTCAGTGACAGTTTTCAGTAATCAGTGCTACTGAAAACTTAAACTGAGATTTATTCTTAGGTTAACATTCCTCCGCAAACATTAAGTACTTGTCCGGTAACGTAAGCACTCATGTCAGAAGCAAGGAAAAGACAAGCATTTGCAACGTCTTCAGCAGTTCCGCCACGTTTTAACGGAATTCCTTCTCTCCATCCTTTTACTACATCTTCGCTTAATTTTGCTGTCATTTCGGTTTCAATAAACCCCGGAGCGATTGCATTGCAACGAATATTACGAGAACCTAACTCTAATGCTACAGATTTTGTAAAACCAATTGCACCTGCTTTAGAAGCTGCGTAATTTGTTTGTCCGGCATTTCCTGAAACTCCAACTACAGAACTAATATTGATTATAGAACCAGCACGTTGTTTTAGAAAAGTTTTCTGAATTGCTTTTGTCATATTAAATACTGACTTCAGGTTTACATCTATAACCTGATCAAAATCAGCTTCAGACATACGCATCAACAAATTATCTTTTGTAATTCCGGCGTTGTTTATTAAGATATCTACTGTTCCAAAATCAGCTAAAACAGCATCAACAAAAGTTTGCGCTTCATTAAAATCGGCTGCATTCGACTGGTATCCTTTTGCTTTAATTCCTAAACCATTTAGTTCAGCTTCTAAAGCCTGTGCAGACTCTACAGACGAACTGTATGTAAACGCAACATTTGCGCCATGTTTAGCAAAAACTTCTGCAATTCCTTTTCCAATTCCACGGCTAGCACCTGTAATAATGGCAACTTTTCCTTCTAGTAATTTCATATTCAAAATTAATTTTAATTTTTATTTGTAGCTAATCCTGCTCCCGAAGCCTCGGGACATTTCAATCTTTTGCTTTAAAGAAAAAACAAAAGGTTTTCCATTTCTATCAGGGCTATGAATGACTTGTCAAATATATGATAATTCCCTTTTTAAAAAAATAACAATAGTATATTTTATGAATATGGATCTTACTTTAAAAAATTAAAGAGATAAAAAAAACCGTTTCAGGAATTATGAAACGGTTTTAAAAGAAATAATTTTATTAAAAGCACTCTATGCCATCAATTGTTGGTTTGCATATTGGTTCAACTGGTTTTATTTGTGGCTCCATAATGCATGGCCCATAATAAGGAAGCGGTGTCCAGGGAATCATACAAATGACAGTGCCGGCCCCACCCATTACATTTTTTTGTTCATTAATACTAAGTACTTCAACTCCTTTAAAATTTAAAATTGTTTTTAACATAGTGTTTAAATTGTTTGATGTTTTTGTATACTCAATCCTTTTTTGCCTGTTGAGTTTCAGACAAAAAATCAAATACAACTACTTGATTTTCAAGATAAATATACGAAAAAACATCAATTAAAATTCATTTTTATAAGATTTTATCTTTATTAAATAAAAAAGCAACTCAAAAAAATGAGTTGCCGATTTTCTAAATAAAAAACTAAAATAAGACTTAATTTTTGCTAATAACAAAAAATAAAATCCCCAGTATTGCTACCGAAATTAATATGTTGTAAACTGAAAATTTAAAATTCTCTGTACCATCATTTTTATCTTCTTTTCTTTTTTTTATTAAATCACTAATAATGAAAGGAATTAATACTAAAATAGAGAGGTATAAAAAATACCTACTGTATTCAGGAAATGTTAATGATATAGTCCAAAGAATTATTATACAAAAAAGGGTAACAAAACTTGGTAGTGTAATATACTTTTTGATCATATTGTTAACTTTTTTAATTAGTACTAAATCGAATGATTATTTTATATTTAAAATGAATTTAAAAAACAGCTCAAAAAAATTGAGCTGCTTTCAAATATTAATTATTACAATTGATAAGATGTCATTCTAAAACTACTTGCAGCACTTGTAAAAGTATAAATAACGTTAGTGTAGGTAATTTTAAAATTTTCTTTTTTAATATACAACCCTTTTGGATTTGTTAATTCATTGTCTATATCTTTTAAGAAAGCGTATGCTGCAGGTGCTACTGTCCAACCTGCATCTTTTAAGATGATAGTTTTATTTGCAGCATCTTCAACAGTTGTCACTAAATGACTTATAGCAGCTTTACCTCCATTAAATTGATATTGGATAAAAGTCTGATTAGACGCGTTATTAAAAACTAATTGCACTCTGGCAATAGACTGAGCTGCAGGTAAAGTAGCATTTACTTTATTAATTAAGAATCTAAAATAATCTGAAGTAGTTGGAGCTCCATATAAATTAGCTGCGATATAACCCAAAACCATTTGAGGATTTCCTTTTCCATTTAATAAAATCTTATAATCGTCAGTTACTATTGGTGGTGCATTTGTATACTTAATAGTGGCTTTAACTCCATCTTTTCCTGTTGCCACAAAACTATTATCTGTACTATTATAAAGGAAATCTGTAAGTTTTTGACCTTTAACATCTAATGGAATCTTTGAATAGACACCTGTAGGATTAAATGAAAAAGCTAAATCATAACTCGTATTAACAGCAGGATCTATAGAATACCCGGTACCAAAACGAGCATCAGTATTATAATCGAAATCATAGCTTTTAGTTGTTGTTCCGTCATTGATGTCTAATAATCTAAACAACGGACTAAACATATCACCCGTAATGTTCTCGATAATTGGTGTGTTTTTTGGTAAATCTGTCCAGTCTTGCGGCGTAGCCTTTACAAAACGCAGAAAATGTCCGTTTCTATTGGTTCTAAAAATAATATCCCCATTTTTTTGCCCATAGTAATAAAACTGAAAGTCACCTAAATAACCTTTTGCAAGAAGTCCCGCAGTAGGATAATCAGCTGCATTAGACAAAAGGTGAATTCTGTTTTCTGTTGTAAAAACCAAACTTACAGTACTTCCTACCTGAATATCATACTGACTTGTATATGTTTTTGTATCACTATCAAAATCTGATGCCATATCAACTTTTCCTTCTGGAAGGAATTTAAATAAATGTGTCCATCCTCCTAATTGTGTACTATCTGTATAATAGACAGCTTTCCATCCTTCTGCTGAAGAAAGCAGCAAATCATTTAATTCTTTCTGACGGCCGCTTAATCTCTCAGTAGCATTTTGATCAAATTTTGCGTCTACCTCCGGGCTTGAACATGACCCCAATAGCAAGGCTGCAAAAGAAATCATTAAGCACTTATATATATATTTTGCTTTCATAATATTGATTTTTATAAAAATTTAATATCTCTAATTATTTATTACCGCATCTGTATTTTTCTGAGCTTCATCTCTTAAAGCATAGAAATCTACGTTATATGCGTCTTTATAATATTTAACAACAATTGCCTCTTTTGCTTTAATGTTAGCTTTGGCAGTTGCATCTGTAACACCTGCTAATATTGCATCATATTCTGCTTTTGAACTTGTTAAAATTGTAGCTGCAGTTTCTGCAAAATCTTCATAAATATTTAATCTCGCGTAACTTGTTATAAACCCTAATGATCTTGAAGTAGCAGTTGCCTCATTATACCAAGTTGAAGTATATCCTGATGGTGTAAGTTTTGACCAAGCCTGCTCATCAAAAGGTTTAGTCTGGTTTAAAATATGTACATATTCGTGCTGAATAGTATGAATAAACTGTGTTACACTAGCTCTGCTTTTTTTGTTCAGGTTGTCAATTTGAAAAAGAGAAACTCTCTGCCCTGCTTCTGCAAGTCCCAATGTAACGGTACCATTTGTATTTAAGTTTACACCTCCAACAAGTACAAATTCTCTTGGAGCAATTTTCTTAACAAAATTTGCACCTCCAATAGTACTATAACTATCGATCCAGATTTTCTTAACCACTTCCATTGCCGGCTGTACTTTTGATACTAAAGGTGGAAATAAATACTTGTTATTGTCAACCAAATTTTGGTTCCACTCATAATATACAGCAATATTATAAGGATCTAAGAAATTAGTACCAATCCATTTGTCTAAATCTGTTTTTACCGGTACTGAAAAATCTAATTGGCTTTCTTTTGGCTGATCCTCCTGAGCGCAAGATGCAAGGAGTAAAACTCCGGCAATTACAACTGTTTTATATGTTTTGAATATTTTCATAATACTTTCTAATTAAAAATTTATCTAGGATTTTTTTCAATACCGTTATCTGAAGCTCTAAGCGGAATTTGTAATGCTCTCCTTTTATCGTCTTTTGCCAAAATATTGCTTCTTGTTATTTTACCAAATTGAAGCGTATTATGGGTTACAACAAGATTAAAACGCTTAACATCAAACCATCTAAGGCCTTCACGAAGAAAATCTTTTCTTCTTGCTTCAGCGATTGCTTTGATATAAGAAGCCTGAAGAGGAGTTAATGTATAAAACGGAGTAAACTCATTATCAATTACAGGATATTTTGCCGCTACTACTGTTTCGTTCAATATATCTGTTGCAGGATTGTATCCGGTCGTTCTGGTACCTAAAAAGAATCCTAACTCTGTATTAACTTCTGCAAATCTGTTTTTCATTACTAATGCTTCGATACGGTTCAGATACAATTCGTCATTACTAAATAGTACTGAGGCTGTATAAGGTATCCCTGTAGCAGATGTTAAGTTTGTAAATTTAAAATACTCATAAAGCTTAGGTGTAAAAACATTTGTACCTCCAAAATATTGACCATTAGCTCTAATTAAATTGGCTTTACCCCACATATTTGTCTGTGTTCCTAATAACTCATCTGATTTATTTCCCGGAAGACTAAATCTGTAAGTCGCAACTCTGTTAGCAATTGAATTTGGATAATTGATCAATAAATTAGTTTCTTGTTCTGCTCTCGAATATTCAATAGGCATTGTAGCAAAAGCTACTGCATTAAAAGCAGTCCAGTTTCTAATTTTTGTTGGTTTAGAACCAATTCCCTCAGTAAATTCAAGTACTTTATCCCAATCTCCTTTTATTAAGTAAAAACGGGCTGCAAAAGCTTTAGATGCATCAATGTTAAAATGAAATTTAGGTTCTTTATATTCATTTGTAATATATTTCAACCCTTCATTAATATCCTGCTCAATAAAATCAAATACTTCTTTTACCGTATTACGCTTGTATTTTGCTAATAATTCCGTTTCTGGTTTTGTTACATAAGGAACACCCAAATCTGTACCTGATGTTGCAGGATTGTAACGGTTTCCCCATAATTGAACCAGCATAAAATGATTGTAGGCTCTTGCTATTAATGCTTCTCCTTTTTGTGGATTCAGACTAGCTGGGTTTCCTAACTTTTCAATAGCTTCTAAAGCTTGGTTTGCTGCAGCAATTGCTTCGTATGATGCTGTCCAGAATTGACTTTCACTATCAGTTCCAATCTGGCTGTGCATTTCCCAGTTAAAGCTTTCCTCATTAACGACACTGCTGACAGCCGTTGACTCAGTATCAAAAACATTATCTGACATTACCTCGCCAATTGCGAAATAAGATTTGTTTGGATAAGCTGTAACTAGTAATTCTGATATTTTTTCAGGCGTATCTATTTGTGTTCTGTTATCTGGTATTTCTGAAAGAAACTCATCGCAGCTGCTTAAGCCAATCAGTAATAATAATGACAGTGTTATTTTTATATTTTTCATAATCAATTTTTATTGTTAAAATGAAAGATTTATTGCAAATGTATATTGTGCCGTAATAGGGAAAGCTACCCCTCCAGTGTTACGGAATTCAGGATCCTGTCCGTTTAATCTCTTATCAGAGTAAATCAACCATGGGTTAACTGCTGATCCTTTTAAATTAAAAGTAGCTAATCCTAATTTTCTCTTGAAATCATTTGGAAATTCCCATGCAAGAGAAATGTTTTTTAATCTTACAAAATCACCGCTTGCAATTCTAACATCAGAAAAGTTATAAGTATTATATGCAATTTGTAAATCGCTCGCACCATAATTTCTATTCATTAATCTATCTGCAATAACCGGAACATTTGTATTGTTTTCGTCACCAGGATTGATCCATCTGTTTGCAAAATCTTTTGTAAAAACAGTTTGGTCAGTATAAGTATTACTATAAACCGGGTTTAATCTTACTTTATTTCCTCCAGATCCTACAATAAACACATATAAAGTCAGGTTTTTGTATGTAAGTGTATTAGCAAGACCAACTGATTTGTTAGGTTCTACAGATCCTTCATATTTCAAGTACTTTGTAACATCATTAGTATCTTGAAAATTAGCATCAACAATATTACTTGTAGCACCATCTTGTAATTTAAAAGTTGGTAATCCTTCATTGTTTAATCCTGTAAATTGGTAAGAGTACAATGAATTTCTAGGACGTCCCACTGTGTTACCACCATTTGTAGCAATTAAATCAAAAACAGATGGTTTGTTAGCTAACTTTGTAACTTTTTGATCATAGATAGAAAAGTTCAACGTAGTAGACCATTTAAAATCATGAGAAGCAATGTTTTGAGTAGTAATACCAATCTCAAGACCTTTAGTCTCCATATCTGCATTATTTCCTTGTTTAATTTCTTGTCCTCCTACTCCTGAAGTAATTACATAATCGATCAAGTCAAATGCTTTACGACGGTAAACATCTGTAGTAAGTTGTACTCTGTTTCTAAACATTCCTAAGTCTAAACCAATATTTGTTTCATATTGTTTTTCCCATGTCAAATCTTTGTTTTGCAAATCTTCGATACGTATTGCGTTTTCTCTGTCACCAGTATTAAAACGGTCTGTGATATAACTTTTGTAAATAGCCAATGAATTTGTAGCTGGTCCTGCTGTTGCTGTAAGACCATAAGAAGCTCTAAGCGCCAAAGTATTAACAGGCTCTACATCTTTCATAAAACTTTCTTCTTTGATATTCCATTTACCACTCACTGTGTAAGTAGGAAGCCATCTTGAAGAACCGCTATCACCTTGTCTGTTAGATCCATCATAACGACCTGTAAAAGAAGCCGTGTAACGACGATCGTAGGTATATCCTACCTTACCAAAGAAACCAACTGTACGCTCTCTTTCTGCTCCAAAATCATAGTAAGAGTTTCCTTCATTTATTAATTTTTCAATTAATTTAGGATCAGTAAAAGAACTAAGTCCTTTTGCATATTGAATACCTGCTGCAGTAAAGTTGTCATTATTTCTGTCTACAGATCTAAACTCTGTACCAAAAAATCCTTCAACTTCATGTTTTACATCAAATGTATTTCTGTAAGTAATACTATTTCTAATATTGTATGAAGTCATATCATTAGTGTATTTTCTTAAGAAACCACCATTTGGCAATACAGAAATTTTTGGAGCGGTTAAATCATTTGGATTTTGATATAAGAAAACGTTATCTTTTTGAATTTGAGTATTTAAATTTTCACCTACCCCTGCATTGTAAGCACCTACAACATTTGAATCTTCATAAATTTTGTGCTCTCTTGATGTATTAGCATAACGTGCAGAACCTGTAAAATTATAAGTTAAGTTCTTGTTGATTTTGTAATCTACATCACCCTGAAAACGAATATCCTGTACTTTAATTCCAAGTGTATTATTCTTCAATTCGTTCAGAATGTTCATTGGAGCCCAGTTATTTTGGTAATATTCTAAATTACCTTTTTCGTCATAAGGTCTAAGCGTTCTGCTTGTACTTAATACATAATTGAATGGGTTGATATCAAAATCTCTGGTAATTTTACCAAATACAACATCATTTTTACTTTCATAAGTACCAGGAGCTTCCTGATCACGAATAGATCCTAAAGTAGATAAAGTAACTGTTAATCTGTCATTGATAAAGAATGTACCTTTAATATTTGATGATAGTTGTTTTACATTATCAGCCAAAGTCCATCCCGGATCTGTATAATAACCTAAAGAAGCATAGAATGTATTGTTTTTTCCACCACCAGAAAAACTTAATGAGTGATTTTGAGTGATAGATGGTCTAAATAAAACTTTGAACCAGTCAGTATTTCCTAACTCGTATTTTTTCAAAAATTCATTAACATAAGGCTGCTCATTTTTAACACCGTATAAACCATTTGACTCTTGGTAAAGATTTACTTGTTTTGCCAAAATACCATAAACACCGCTAAATCTGGCTGTTAATGATGAGCTTTGATCTAAGTAACCTTTTGATCTCATTTCCTGAAAAACACTCATAGATTCCTGAGAATCTAAAATATCGTATTGAGTATAGCTTGGAACTGTTCTTACTGTATTTTCTACAGAATAATTGATTTTTAAAGGAGAATCTCTACGTCCTTGTTTAGTTGTAACAACTACAACCCCATTTAACGATCTTGAACCGTAAATAGAAGTAGCCGATGCATCTTTAAGAATTTCAATACTTTGAATATCATTAGCATTTAATCCTGCAACAGCAGAACTTAATAATGTAGCTGAATTTCCTGAAGCTAAATCTGCAAATGAAACGTTAATGATATCTTCCTGAACAATACCATCAATAACCCA
This sequence comes from Flavobacterium sp. C3NV, assembly GCF_046825355.2. Classification (NCBI taxonomy): domain Bacteria; kingdom Pseudomonadati; phylum Bacteroidota; class Flavobacteriia; order Flavobacteriales; family Flavobacteriaceae; genus Flavobacterium; species Flavobacterium sp. C3NV. The sequence goes on from NZ_JBKQBJ020000003.1 coordinate 218,547, forward strand.
TAATGGTTTAGTATCTCCAAAAATAGAAGAAGATCCACGCACGGTAATTTTAGGAGTGGCACCAAAAGATCCTGTTACGTTTTGTACAGTAACCCCGGCAGCTTTACCCTCGATCATTCTGCTTACATCTACAACACCATCAACTTTTAATTCAGCACCTGAAATTTTACTGATCGCACCTGTAAAGGTTCTTTTAGAAGTTTTCTCGTAACCTGTTGTAACTACAACTTCTTTTAAGTTTTGTCCTTCTTCACTTAAAACAATTGTTGGATTAGTGTTTCCTATCCCAATTTCTTTGGACTCCATTCCAACATAAGAAATCACAAGTTTGTCATTATTTGATGGTACTTCGATAGTAAATCTACCATCAAAATCAGTAAGAACCGCAATTTTTGTTCCTTTTACCAACACTGTAGCTCCTGGAAGTGGACTACCACTTGCATCGGTAACTACACCCTTGATGATTGGACCTGCAGTCAATATCTCAAACAAAGAATTACCAGCATCTAATCCTGCAAAGGAATCTGTTGCTGCATTTTTTTGCAAAACAATTTGATTACTTACTTCCGTATAAGTTATATTAAAGGGTATTAAAATTCGGTTAAGAATGCTTGACAGCATTTCCTGATCGGCATCTATACTTACCTTTTGGGTAAGCTGAGGCAATCTTGAGTTATAAGAAAATTTTACGTGAGCAGATTTTTCCAGCTTAGTCAAGGCGTTATCTAATGTTAGATTCGCAACATTGATGGTAACCTTAGTATCTAGTTTTTTTTGCCCATTTACATTATTTGCCATGGCAACACTTGAAAATACAAGCGCCAACACAAACTGAAATAGTGTTATTTTCATGATTCGATGGAGTAATCGTTGTTTAACAACTGGTTTTTTCATAATTTTGGATTGTTTTGATTAATACTTATTCGAGTGTATTTTGAAACGTAATGAATAACTCTTTACAGAGAGAAATTCAACTAATTTAAGTGTCGATAATGTTACAGCATTTCGGCACTTTTTTTCTGCATAAATCATCTTTTACATAGGCATTTATTATTATTGGTTTTAGCTTGGTTTAGTTTTTTTTTGGATTTATTTAAATTTAATTCGACTATGTAATTACAGTTACAGAGAGAACTAATTACATCCCTGAGATGTTATAATGATCTGATTGCCATTCATTTCAAAACTAGTATTATTGCCTATGCTATTACAGACAATTTTTAGTTTTTCTGTTAAGGGCTGATCACTGAGTGAAGTCGTTAAATGACATTCTTTCAATTTATCTTTAGGATAATCTATATCTACCAGATAGGCTTGTTCTATTGTTTCAAAAATCTGGGCTACAGGAATATCAGTAAATTCAAAGCTCAATTGCTCGATATTACCAACACTACGAGTTAGTGTTTCATCCTGAGTGATATTCGTAATTTTATTGAAACTTAAATCGCTGCGTAAAAAACGAAGCGCCTGATTAGGAAGCAAGATCACTTCTTCCTGATTTGATTTAGAAACTAAATCATTCGATTTTACCCTAACTTTACCGGTGCGCACAAGAACTTCTACATCAGGCTGATCAGAATAAGCTTTTACTCTAAAACTGGTTCCGACTACCTTTGTAACAATTTCGTTTGCATAAACAAAAAAAGGCTTTTTAGGATTTTTACTAATTTCAAAGAAACCTTCGCCAGATAGATACACCTTTCTTTCGTTCCCGGTAAAGATTTTAGGATAACTTAATTTACTATTGGGTTGTAATAAAACCGAACTACCATCAGATAATGTGATGATTTGTGGTTTGTTTGAATTATTGGTTTGCTCCACCAATCCTTCGCTATTTTCGTCGATAAGTTCTTTGTAGGTAACTACTTTACTTTGCGGGCTCAATTGATTTTGATAAAACCAAATTGATATCAGTCCGATCACTACAGCAGCTGCAACAGAGCTAAAGATTTTTTTTCTAAGAAATTTTACTTTTGAGTCCTGGATTAAGTCGTTTTGAGTTTCTTTCTCTTCAATTTTAATCCATGTGGTTTGTAAAGCATTATGAAGATCAGATGCCGATAAGTTAGTTTCCGGCACTTTCATCGCCAATAATAACAATCTTGCATCTTCTACCAACTTAGCACGTTGGCGGCTTTCTAAAGTCCACTCTTCCCAACCATCTTCGTCAATTTTATTTAAAATCCATGACTGGAATGATTCGTCAGATAAAAAATCTTCAATTTCGGTATATTTATTACGTTTTTGCATCTAAAAATGAGGTTACAAAAACATAGAGGACAGTTCTTTTATTATATACTCACCAAATTGTGATTTTTTTTACATTTTTTTAAAATAAAATTAACAAGCCATTGAAGATAGTACAACGATTAATGAAATACTACCCTTCCATTCTTTGCGCAAGGTAAGTAAACCGCGATGTAACAAGTTACTTGCCGATTGATAATTAACATCTAACATGTCTGCAATTTGCTCGACTGTTAAGCCTTGATGATAACGCAAATACAACGCTTCTTTTTGTCGTGCCGGCAAATCATTTAGTAATTTATTAAGATAAACAACCTTTTCTTTGGTTGCATAATCATCATCCATAAGGTCGTGTTCTACAGAGAATTCCAATAAAAATGCTATAGCATCTGTACTCGTAGATTTACGAAAAATATGATCACGCTCGTACAAACGCGCTATTCTCTTACGTACACTTGATAATAAATAAGCTTTTACCACAACAGAACTTTGAAGCCCGTTGCGATAGACCCAAATATCAGTAAAAACATCCTGAACACAATCCTGCACTTTTTCAGCATAAGGAGAAAGTGAGTTTCCGTAATTAACCAGGTCTGCGTAGTATTTCTCAAATAAGGTTGAGAATGATTTTTCATCTCCGTCTTTCAAGTTATTCCAAAGCGTAATGTCGTCAAAAGTTTTGAACTGTAAATTTTTTGTCTTCATATTAATTTGGGGTAGAATTCTTGAAAATAAGCACTTAGTTTTAACATAAAGAATACGGTTTTTTAACATTATTCTCTAGTTCTGTGCGATAAATATATAAAAGCAAAAATACAAAACCAATTTTTTTACATAGAAGAAACTGATCCGTAACATAGAAAAAAGCCTATATCAACTGATTTAATGAGGTATTAGCGTGAATTAAAAAAAATACAATAATTTAAAATAGATATTTATTGTAAGATTAAACCACCATGTTTTTTTATCATATTTTTAACATTTATAAAAATGTAAATTATACACCTTTACAAAAAAACTTCATTGACAATAAATTTTCTGTCAGATTGAAAATTGGGATCAATTAAAATATGAGATCATCTAATAAGAAAAATAAAACCAAAGATTTTAAACCCTAAAACCCGATGTAAAGTATATAAAGAGCCCGAACTTCAATTAGGCATTCGATGATTTTAAAACTAATTATAAAAACCAAGTAGTAATTAAGCAAAAAAAAAGTCTTACTAAAAATTAGTAAGACTTTAATTATAATGAGAATAAAACCGACTTAGAAAGCCACATTCCATCTAGGTAATTTTGCATTTTCATCTAAGAAATTTTGTAAAACCTGTCCTTCAACCGCAGTTGGAATTGCTTTTACATCTGCATTAAAAGTTTCGTACCAAACCACTTCAAGAGCAGAGATAGTCTCTAGTTTCATTTGAGCCGGCCATGAATATTTTCTTCCGGTTTTAGCAAATTGGTGTCCGTTTACGATTTTATCGTATAAACCTCCATTTTTACTTTTTAAAGTTCCGTCATTCTGAACAGTTCCTGTAGAACCTACCATGATCAATTCTTTTGCATCACCTTCAACAGCATAAACAACAAAAACTCCTGCACCTTCAGATGCATTACAAGCTTGTTCTAAACTATCTTCAATAGTAAAAGTAAAACTATTGCTTACTTTAAATTTTTCTAATTCTTTGTACATATTTCTTATTTTAAGCTTCTAAGAAACTAAGGTTCTAAGTTGCTAAGTTTTTAAATTATATTCCAACATTTTGAAAATGTAAAAAAGTCTCAACAAAATATTGAGACTTTTTTTTGGAATTTTTTATTTTGAATATTAGAGATTATCCTAATATTTCTTTTACTTTTTTACCAATTTCAGCTGGTGAATCAACAACGTGAATTCCGTTGTCTCTCATAATTTGTTTTTTAGCAGCAGCTGTATCATCAGAACCACCAACAATAGCACCTGCGTGACCCATTGTTCTACCAGCAGGAGCAGTTTCTCCAGCGATAAAACCAACAACTGGTTTACGGTTACCATCAGCTTTAACCCATTTAGCAGCATCAGCTTCTAATTGACCTCCAATTTCACCAATCATGATGATAATTTCAGTTTCAGGATCATTCATTAATAATTCAACAGCTTCTTTAGTTGTAGTTCCAATAATTGGATCTCCACCAATACCAATAGCTGTAGTAATTCCTAAACCTTGTTTTACAACCTGGTCAGCAGCTTCGTAAGTTAAAGTTCCTGATTTAGAAACGATACCAACTGTTCCTTTTTTGAAAACGAAACCTGGCATAATACCAACTTTAGCTTCACCCGGAGTAATTACTCCCGGACAGTTTGGTCCGATTAATCTAGAATTTCTTTCTTTAACATAATTATTTGCTTTAATCATATCTGCTACAGGAATTCCTTCTGTAATAGCAATAATTACTTTAATTCCAGCATCAGCAGCTTCCATAATTGCATCAGCAGCAAAAGCTGGTGGTACGAAAATGATAGATGTATCAGCTCCAGCTTGATCAACAGCATCTTTTACTGTATTAAAAACCGGACGATCTAAATGGCTAGTTCCTCCTTTACCCGGAGTAACACCACCAACAACATTAGTACCGTACTCAATCATTTGAGAAGCGTGGAAAGTTCCTTCACTTCCTGTAAATCCTTGAACAATTATTTTGGAATCTTTATTAACTAAAACACTCATGATATATATTTTATGTAGTTTTTAAAATTGTGATGCAAAAGTAAGGTTTTGTAACGTATTTTAACCTTTTTGTCTTCAAAAAAATTAAGAAAATTGACTCATTTGATAACCGCGATATAATTTATCGTCTTTTATTTGCCAAATTGTAGAGAAATGGGCCAATAACATCTCTTCTCTTGGGTTCTCAATCGTTTTCACAAAATGAGAATATCGTATCGAAACCAAGTCGTCTTCAGCCAGAATGTGACTTATTCTTACCTTTGATCGCACGTAAGCGCGACTAAGTTCATTGGCCATATCCAACATCGAATTATAATCCATTTCGATTAATCCTTTGGTACTGTGCCAATCTAATTTTACCTCGGGATGTAAATAAGTTTTCATTACTTCGGTATCAATTAAGGCATCTGACTTGTAAAATTTCTGAACAAATTCTTTAATAGACATATTACTTCAATTTATTTAAAATTTCAGGAATCTTTTTGATATTGGCTAATTGTTTCAACTTCTCTCTTGATTCTTCGATTGGAGTACCAAAATAAGATTTTCCTCCTTCAACCGATTTAGTAACACCTGTTTGTCCCATAATAACAGCCTTTGCTCCTATCGTGATACCACTTGTAGTACCAACCTGTCCCCAAATAGTAACTTCATCTTCGATAATAACACAACCAGCAATACCAGTTTGTGAGGCAATTAAACACTTTTTACCTATTACAGTATCATGCCCAACATGTACCTGATTATCTAGTTTCGTTCCTTCTCCAATAGTAGTATCTCCTGTAACGCCTTTGTCGATTGTACAAAGGGCTCCAATACCAACATTGTCTTCGATAACGACTCTTCCGCCAGAAATTAACTGATCGAAACCATCAGGACGTTTTTTATAATAGAATGCATCCGCTCCTAAAATTGTTCCGGCATGAATAATAACATTATCCCCAATTACTGTATGGTCGTAAATAGTGACATTAGGATGTATCAAACAGTTTTTCCCGATTGTTACATTGTTTCCAACAAAACAATTGGGCTGAATCACAGTTCCTTCTCCAATAGTTGCAGAAAGAGCAATAGATACGCTTGTTGCCTGAAAAGGTCTAAAATGTTTGGTCAGGGTATTAAAATCTCTAAAAGGATCATCAGAAATTAAAAGAGCTTTACCTTCCGGGCAATCTACTTTTTTATTAATTAAAACAATAGTAGCAGCCGATTGTAAAGCTTTGTCATAATATTTTGGATGGTCGACAAAAACAATATCTCCTGGTTCAACAACATGTATTTCGTTCATGCCTGAAACCGGAAAGTTTGGGTCACCAATAAATTCGCATTGAAGCAAATTTGCAATTTCTTGTAAAGAATGAATCTTTGGAAATTTCATATATATTAGTTTTTAGTCTCAGTTTTCAGTCTCAGTTTTCAATCTATATCAAGAACTGATAACTGCGACTGAAAACTGAAAACTTATAAAAACTACTCTTTTACACGCTCCATATAATTACCAGAAGCGGTATCAATTTTAATTTTATCACCTTCGTTAATGAACAAAGGAACGTTTACATTTGCTCCAGTTTCTACCGTAGCAGATTTTGTAGCATTTGTAGCTGTATTTCCTTTTACACCTGGCTCAGCATAAGTAACTTCAAGAATTACAGAAGAAGGCATATCTACTGATAATGGTAAATCTGTTTCAGTATTTACCTGAACCATTACGCTTGTTCCTTCTTTTAATAATCCCGGAGCATCCAGAATATTTTTGTTTAAAGAAATTTGCTCAAAAGATTCTGTATTCATGAAATGAAACTCATCTCCTTCAGCATATAAAAACTGGTAATTATGCGTTTCTACACGCACATCATCAATTTTATGTCCTGCAGAAAATGTATTATCTAATACTCTTCCTGTAGTTAAACTTCTCAATTTTGTTCTTACGAAAGCTGGACCTTTTCCAGGCTTTACGTGAAGAAACTCGACTATTTTATAGATATCGTGATTAAATTTAATACACAATCCATTTCTAATATCTGATGTAGATGCCATTTTTTTTTATTTTAGATTTTAGAATGTAGATTTTAGATTCCTGAAGAATTAGTAATCTACATTTTTTTTATTTTAGATTTGAGAATGTAGATTTTTAGCTTATCTAAAAATTTAATTCTTAATGTCTATTTTATAATGTTTTAATATTCTTTATTAATTTTATATAAAGCCAGAAATCTAAAATCAGAAATCTAAACTCTAAAATTTTAAAATTAATAATTCCCTGAATAACCTTTCATAATTCCTCTTGAAGAATTTCTGATAAAATCCAGAATTTCATCTCTCTCAGGAGTGGCTTCCATTTCAGCTTCAATAATACTTAAAGCTTGTGTTGTATTGTAATTTTTCTGGTATAAAATTCTGTAGATTTCCTGAATTTCTCTGATTTTCTCAGTAGTAAAACCTCTTCTTCTCAAACCAACTGAATTGATTCCTACATAGGATAACGGCTCTTTTGCTGCTTTTGTATACGGAGGAACATCTTTTCTTACCAATGATCCACCGGAAATCATAGCATGATCTCCAATATGAATAAATTGGTGAATAGCTGCCAAACCGCCAATTACAGCGTGATTACCAACTACAACGTGACCTGCCAAAGCAACACCATTTACGATAATAGCATTATTACCAATCTCGCAATCGTGAGCAATGTGAGCGTAAGCCATAACTAAACAGTTATTACCTAAAATTGTTTGCCCTGAAGCAACTGTACCTCTATTGATTGTTACACACTCTCTAATAGTACAATTATCTCCTATAATAGCTAAAGAATCTTCTCCTCCAAATTTTAAATCTTGCGGCACTGCAGAAATTACTGCTCCTGGAAAAATATTACAATTTTTTCCAATTCTTGCGCCTTCCATGATGGTTACATTTGAACCAATCCACGTACCATCACCAATAATGACATTATTGTGAATTGTTGTAAAAGGCTCAATTACAACATTTTTAGCGATTTTCGCGCCAGGATGAACATATGCTAATGGTTGATTCATCTGTGAGTTTTATATTTTATATTAAAATAATCTAATTTGGGCAACAAACGTAAACAATAAATTTGATTAAACTATTATTGTTTTCTTGCAATTTGAGCCATTAATTCTGCCTCTGTTACCAACTTTCCGTTTGCGTATGCATTTGCCTGCATATGACAAATTCCTCTTCTGATAGGAGAAATCAATTCGCATTTGAAAATTAAGGTATCACCCGGCAATACTTTATGCTTAAATTTAACATTATCAATTTTCATGAAATATGTCAAATAATTTTCAGGATCCGGAACTGTACTTAATACTAAAATTCCACCTGTTTGCGCCATTGCTTCAACAATTAAAACACCTGGCATAACCGGAGCTTCAGGAAAATGTCCTACGAAGAAATTTTCGTTCATCGTTACATTTTTCATCCCCACAACATGACTGTCAGACATTTCTATAATTCTATCGATTAATAAAAACGGAGGTCTGTGTGGCAAAACCGCCATGATTTTATGAATATCCATCAATGGTTCCAGATTTAAATCATAAACCGGAACATGATTTCTTTGTTCAATTTTAATAATTTTCGCTAATTTTTTGGCAAATTGTGTATTTACATAATGCCCTGGCTTGTTAGCGATAATTTTTCCCTGAATTCTAACACCAATCAAAGATAAATCTCCAATAACATCAAGCAGTTTGTGTCTCGCAGCTTCGTTTGGATAGTGTAAAGTAAGGTTGTCTAAAACTCCGTTTGGTTTAACTGAGATTTTATCTTTTCCAAAGGCTTTCTTTAAATTCTCCATTGTAGATTCAGATATTTCTTTATCTACATATACAATAGCGTTATTTAAATCACCACCTTTTATTAATCCGTTTTCTAATAGAGATTCTAATTCGTGCAAGAAGCTAAAAGTTCTTGAATTAGCAATTTCTTCTTTAAAATCAGCAATACTTTTTAGAGTTGCATTTTGCGTACCTAAAACTTTAGTACCAAAATCAACCATTGCAGTTACCTGATAATCATCGCTTGGCATAACCAGGATCTCGCTTCCTGTAGTTTCATCAGTAAACGAAATTACTTCTTTTACTACATAAACATTACGTTTAGCATCTTGTTCTTCGATACCAGCTTTTTCGATCGCTTCAACAAAATATTTTGATGAACCATCCATAATAGGAAGTTCAGAGGCATTTAATTCTATAATAACGTTATCCAGATCACAACCAACTAAAGCCGCTAAAACGTGTTCCGGAGTTTGAATTTTTACACCAAGTTTTTCTAAATTTGTGCCTCTTTGCGTATTAACAACATAGTTAGCATCTGCTTCGATCACGGGCTGACCTTGCAAATCAACTCTTACAAAAGTGAAACCATTATTTATTGGAGCTGGTTTAAAAGTCATTGTAACTTCTTTTCCAGTGTGTAATCCAACGCCTGTTAGTGAAATTTCATTTTTGATGGTCTTCTGTTTAACCATTATTTCCATTTTTTGGGTTTATTATTTGTTTTTTTAATTCTTCAACTTCGGCAACTATTTTAGGCAGATTTTTGAAATGTACATACGATTTGTTAAAATCAGTATACGCAAGAGAAGGTGTTCCCTGCAATGTTTCATCATCTTTAATGTTTCTTGCTACTCCTGACTGAGCCTGCAATCTCACATTATTACCTATAATTAAGTGGCCTGCGATACCTACTTGCCCGCCAATCATACAGTTTTCGCCTATTTTTGTAGAACCGGCTACACCTGATTGCGCTGCAATTACAGTGTTTTTACCAATTTCTACATTATGGGCAATCTGAATTTGATTGTCTAATTTAACTCCTTGTCTAATAATTGTAGAACCAAGAGTTGCTCTGTCTATCGTGGTATTTGCTCCTATGTCTACATTATCTTCAATGACAACATTCCCTATTTGAGGAACTTTGCTATACACGCCTTCTTCATTTGGCACAAAACCAAAACCATCTGCTCCAATAATAGTTCCTGAATGAATTGTACAATTGTTCCCAATTATAGTTTCAGAATAAATTTTGGCGCCTGCAAAAATATATACATTATCCCCAATAACAACATTATCACCAATAAAACTGTTTGGATAAATTTTTACGTTGTCGCCTAAAACCACATTTTGTCCTATATAACTAAAGCTTCCCAGGTATAAATTCTCTCCGTATTTAGTACCTTCAGTTATAAAAGATTGCGCTTCTATTCCGTTTTTATTCAATTTTACCTGATTATAAAATTGTAAAAGCTTAGAAAAAGAGGCATAAGCATCTTCTACTTTTATTAAAGTGGTGGTAATATCCTGTTCAGGTATAAAGCTGTCATTAACTATAGTTACTGATGCTTTTGTAGTATATATGTAGTTGATATATTTTGGATTAGCCAAAAAAGTAAGCGATCCCTCCTCACCTTCTTCTATTTTAGACAGCCGAGAAACTTCTGCATTGGGATTCCCAACAACTTCTCCTTCTAAAATTCCTGCTATTTGTTCTGCTGTAAATTTCATTGCGACAAAAATATAAAAAATAGATTTTAAATGTTAATTTTAGATAAGTTGTTTTGGAAAACAGATGTAATATTTTGTAACTAGTTTAGATAACGATTTCAAATTCAGCTGATCAGAAGCTTCAACAACATCCTCAATTGTTTTATCTTTTTTGAAAATTCGTATTGGTTCAGCTTCTTTGCTATACGCCTGATTTTTTATTTTTCCTCTAAAAATAAAATATCCGGCTTCTAACTGTGTAATATGGTGCGCATTAGCAAATTCTTCCTTTAAAGATTGAGATTCTTCTGCAGAAATTTTCTCTGCACTTAATTTAATTTTTAATAAATCTCTATTAATCAACATTTTACTTAAAGTAGAAAGCACAAAATCTTCTTGCTTTTGCCATGCTTTCAAAGCGCTAATAATATCAAAATCATCTAGTTGCGAAAATAAATCTAATTTATCAGCATCAAAATCTTCCAAAGTCACTTTATTTTGCATAAAATACAAAAGCGGCTCACTGCAAGGCAAATTAATTCCTTTTAATGTTAATTCTTTGGCTCTTTTTAGTACATTCATCAAAATTAACTCTGCAACCAAACTTGTTTTATGCAAGTATGCCTGCCAGTACATTAATCTTCTTGAAAGCAAAAATTTCTCTACCGAGTAAATTCCTTTTTCCTCAATTACCAAAACACCATCAACAACATTCATCATCTGAATCAAACGTTCAGAATTGACATTTCCTTCGGCAACACCAGTGTAAAAACTATCACGTTTCAAATAGTCCATTCGATCCATATCCAACTGACTTGAAATCAATTGCAACATAAACTTCCTGTGGTATTCTCCTTTAAAAACCTGAATTGCCAGACTCAGTTTTCCGTCAAATTCATCATTCAACTGATTCATGAATAATAACGAAATCGCTTCATGATTCACATCTTCGACAATACTTTTTTCCATTGCATGCGAAAATGGCCCGTGACCAATATCGTGCAGTAAAATAGCTATTAACAAAGCACATTCTTCATCGCTTGAAATAGCAACTCCTTTAAAACGAAGCGTTTCAACTGCTTTTTGCATTAAATGCATGCAGCCCAAAGCATGATGAAAACGCGTGTGATTGGCTCCGGGATAAACCAAATACGACATTCCCATTTGCGAAATACGGCGTAAACGCTGAAAATACGGATGCTGAATTAAGTCGTAAATAAGTTCGTTCGGGATAGAAATAAACCCGTAAATGGGATCATTGAATATTTTTAACTTATTGATCTGAGTCACTATTTGGTTCTTTTTAGGTCAACAAATATAAGTAATTAACTATAAACAGCTTTGTGTTTTTCATTTAAAAATTGACATTAAATTGTCGTGATTTTCAATGTAATACTAAATTCAAAAAAAGTTTTTATAAAAAAATCAACTTTTGTTATTCTGAAATTTATACTATTTTTAATACTTTTTAAGTTCTATACCTCTAAATTGCATTAAAATTAAATACGTTTATGGATAAGATAAAAATACTTTGGGTCGATGATGAAATCGATCTTTTGAAACCACATATATTATTTCTGGAGAAAAAAAACTACGCTGTAACCACTTGCAACAATGGTTTAGATGCTATTGCCTTATTTGAAGAAGATAATTTTGACATTGTTTTTCTTGATGAAAATATGCCGGGAATGAGCGGTCTTGAAACACTTTCTGAAATGAAAGAAAAAAAATCAGCCATTCCGATGATTATGATTACCAAAAGCGAGGAAGAATACATAATGGAAGAAGCCATTGGTTCTAAAATCGCTGATTATTTGATCAAACCGGTAAATCCAAATCAGATTTTACTGAGTTTAAAGAAAAATCTGGACCATTCAAGATTGATTTCTGAAAAAACAACCCTTGATTATCAAAAGGAATTTAGGAAAATCTCTATGGAAATGGCGATGGTAAACTCCTATGAAGATTGGGTAGAATTGTATAAAAAATTAATTTTCTGGGAATTAGAATTAGAAAACATCAACGATCAGGCAATGATTGAAATTCTTGAATCACAAAAAGTTGAAGCCAATTCGCAATTCGGAAAATACATCGAAAGAAATTATGAAGACTGGTTTGCTCCAAAAGCAGATAAACCAATTCAATCCCACAATTTATTTAAGGAATTGGTAGTTCCTGAAATCAAAAAGAAAGACAAACCAATTTTGTTTGTTGTAATTGATAATTTACGTTACGACCAATGGAAATCTTTTGAAACCGTTGTAGCAAATTATTACAAATTAGAAAAAGAAGTTCCTTATTTCTCTATCCTTCCAACGGCAACACAATATGCCAGAAATGCTATTTTCTCTGGTTTATTGCCAACAGAAATGGAAAAACAATTTCCGCAATACTGGAAAAATGACGTTGAAGACGGCGGAAAAAACCTTTACGAAGCTGAATTTCTTTCAGCTCAATTAAAACGTTTGGGTTTAAATATTAAAGAAGATTATTTTAAAATCACCAATTACGCAGGAGGAAAAAAACTAGCAGAAAACTTCAAAGCACTTAAAGGCAATGATTTAGTTACCGTAGTATACAATTTTGTTGATATGTTATCTCACGCAAAAACCGAAATGGATGTTGTAAAAGAACTAGCTTCTGATGATAAAGCGTATCGCTCACTGACTTTAAGCTGGTTTAAAAATTCTCCGCTTCTAGAAATTATTCAACAAGCACAACTTTTAGGTTTCAAATTGATCCTGACTACAGATCACGGAACAATTAATGTAAAAAACCCGTCAAAAGTGGTGGGAGATAAAAATACAAGTTTAAATTTGCGCTATAAAACAGGTCGTAGTTTAACGTACGAACAAAAAGATGTTTACGTGGTAAAAGAACCAAAAGACATTGGTTTACCGGCTATAAACATGAGTAGTTCGTTTATTTTTGCTAAAAATGATTTCTTTTTAGCCTACGTAAACAACTACAATCATTATGTGAGTTATTACAGAAATACATATCAACACGGAGGAATTTCATTAGAAGAAATGATTATTCCGTTCTTGGTTTTTAACCCGAAATAGAAAAGTTTTCAGTCGCAGTTTGCAGTAAAAAGAAATTTGCCACAGATTTCACAGATTAGAAAAATCAATAAAATCTTTTAATCTGTGGCAAAAAAAAACGCAGTTTACAGTGCTCAACTGAGACTGAAAACTGTGACTGAAAACTCAAAATTGAGACCATAATTAATAAGCAATAAAAATGAATATCGTTTTTTCATTAGACCAAATCAAAGAAGTAGCAGAGAAAATTTTAGCTCAAAACCCAAAGAAAATTATTCTTTTTAATGGAGAAATGGGAGTTGGAAAAACCACTTTAATCAAACAACTTTGTAAAAGTCTGGGAGTTGAAGATGCTACAAGCAGCCCAACTTTTTCTTTAGTTAATGAATACTATACTTCTAACAATCAGATCGTTTATCATTTTGACTTTTACAGATTAAATAAAGAAACTGAAGCGCTTGATATGGGAGTGGATGATTATTTGTATTCCGGAAATTGGTGTTTTATTGAATGGTCTGAAAAAATTGCCAGTTTAATTCCTGAAGAACATTCGGTCGTTACTATTGAGTTATTAGCAGATGGAAAAAGAGAATTGATATTAGAATAAATATTCCGCAAAGATTCACCAATATTTCGCAAAGGTTCGCAAAGCTTTTATCATAATTTTTTGTGTGACTTTGCGAAATCTTCGTGAATCTCTGTGAAACAATATACATATATAAATGAATACCGTAGAAATTATTCCCTTTTCTCCAGATTTAAAAGAACCCATCAAAACTTTAAACAAAGAATGGCTTCAAAAATATTTTAAAGTTGAGGAAAAAGATGAAATAGTACTTTCGAATCCGCAGGAAGAAATTATTGATAAAGGCGGATTAATTTTCTATGCTAAATATAAAGGTGAAATTATAGGAACCGTTTCTTTAATGAAAATTGATCATAACACATTTGAATTGAGTAAAATGGCTGTTTCAGATAAAGCGCAAGGTCTCGGAATTGGGAACAAATTACTAATTCATTGTTTGGCTGTAGCCGAAGAAAACAACATAAAAAAACTCATTTTATATTCGAACCGAAAATTACTTCCCGCAATTCATCTATACGAGAAATTCGGTTTTATCGAAGTTCCTTTAGGAAATGTAAGTTATGAAAGAGCCGACATTAAAATGGAAAAAATTATACCTTAATTTAATGACATAGTATTAGCAGAATTTTTACACTGATTTTAAAACTTTTTACGTAATTTGTACTCTTAATTTTTCGCACAACCCATGTCAATCACCTTAACTCCATTTACGAAACAACAATTGTTGCCACAAGAAGAAAAACTTGAAGTTGGCCGATTCAAAAGAGAACTTTTTATAGGAATCCCTAAAGAAACAAGTTATCAGGAACGTCGTATTTGCTTAACTCCAGACGCCGTAAACTCTTTGACTTACGAAGGTCATCGTGTTATGATTGAATCCGGAGCCGGAGAAAGTTCCAGTTATTCTGATAAAGAATATTCTGATGCGGGAGCTGAAGTAACAAAAGATACCAAGAAAGTTTTTGGATGTCCGATGTTACTAAAAGTAGAACCTCCTACTATAGCAGAAATTAAAATGATTAATCCGGAAACGATAATCATTTCGGCTATTCAGTTAAAAACCAAAAAGAAAGAATATTTCGAAGCTTTGGCACAGAAAAAAATTACCGCACTTGCTTTTGAATATATCAAAGATGAGGACGGTTCTTATCCTGCTGTTAAATCGTTAAGCGAAATTGCGGGAACAGCTTCTATACTTATAGCTGCAGAATTGATGATCACAAACGAATTTGGAAAAGGACTTTTATTCGGAAACATTACCGGCGTCCCTCCTACCGAAGTTGTGATTTTAGGTGCAGGAACAGTTGGTGAATTTGCCGCTAAAACTGCTATTGGTTTGGGAGCAAATGTAAAGGTTTTTGATAATTCGATTACAAAATTACGTCGTTTACAAAACAACTTAAATCAAAGAATTTTCACCTCTACAGTGCAGCAAAAAGCATTATTAAAAGCGTTAAGACGCTGTGATGTCGCTATTGGTGCCATGCGTGGCAAAGAACGCTGTCCGATTATAGTGACAGAAACAATGGTGGAACACATGAAAAGAGGCGCTGTAATTGTTGATGTAAGTATCGATACCGGAGGATGCTTTGAAACATCGGAAGTTACAACTCACGAAAAACCGACTTTTATAAAAAGCAATGTTTTGCACTATTGCGTTCCTAATATACCTTCAAGATATTCCAAAACTGCCTCATTATCAATAAGTAACATACTAACTCCTTATTTATTACAAATTGCTGAAGATGGAGGTCTGGAAAGTGCCATAAGATGCAATAAAGGTTTAAAAAACGGAATCTATCTTTATCACGGAATTTTAACCAACAAAGCAATTGGCGAATGGTTTGATTTACCGGATAACGACATCAATTTACTTGTATTTTAAGGGAACTTTAATGTACCTTTGCAAAAATTTTATTTCATGAAGTTCGTACACCGTTTTGCATATTATCTTATTGGTTTAGTTATGGGATGCTTTTTTGTAGCCCTTGTTTTTAGCGGAAAAGATACCCGTTGCAACTATTTTCCTAATGCCAGAGTTTTAAATAGTTTACGCACAAAACCTTTCCAGTATTCTGAAAAAGCAGTTCAGACTCTAAACGAAAAATGGATCGATACGGCTGATATTAAAAACACATTGAAATTTGGAGATGTTGATTTTGATCAAAGTAATGTTCCGTTCAAAAAAGGAAAACTTTACATTATCGAAGGAAAAACAGTTAAAAACCAAGAGATTATCCTTAAAGTAATTAACTACGAAAACAAAGCAGTTTTAGACGAGATTATAAAGAAACCTGTCGAAAAATAACAACACGGATTTCACTAATTTTCACGAATTCGAATTTGAAAAAAATTATACAATTCGTGAAAATTTTTGAAATTAGTATTCAATTACCATTGAATCTCCTTCATTCCTTTTGATTTCAAAAAAGCATTTGTGAGACTAAAATGTTTATTGCCAAACCAAAAACCTCTATTAGCACTTAAAGGAGACGGATGTCCGGATTTTAAAATATGATGTTTTGATGCATCGATCAAAGACGCTTTCTTTTGAGCAAAACCTCCCCAAAGTAAAAACACCACATTTTCTTTTTCAGCAGAAATTTGTTTAATCACAGCATCTGTAAATTTTTCCCAGCCTTTTCCCTGATGACTTCCTGCTTCAGATTGCCTAACAGTTAAAGTAGCATTTAAAAGAAAAACACCCTGATCTGCCCAACGTTCTAAATTTCCTGTTTTAGGAATAGGTAAATTTAAATCGGTTTCGATTTCTTTGAAAATATTTTGAAGAGATGGCGGAAATGGAATCCCGTCGTTTACAGAAAAACACAATCCATTTGCCTGATTAGGTCCGTGATAAGGATCTTGTCCAATTATCACAACTTTTACCTGATCAAAATGACAATGATCAAAAGCTGAAAAAATCTGACTCCCTTTTGGATAACAAACCTTAGTAGCATATTCAGATTTTACAAAGTCAATCAATGAATTGAAATATGGTTTTTCAAATTCTTCATTCAAAACCGGTTTCCAGGAATCATGCATTTTTATGTCCATATCTTTTTTTATGCGAATTTCAGGATTTTTTTATTCAAATCATATTTAGCAATCATAAATTTAGATATAAACTTTGTAGAATTGAATACTAATGTTTTCGTACTTTTGCGTGTACTTTGTTAAAGAAAATAAATGATATCCATTACCGAAAAGACATTACAAGATTTACAATTCCCTACAGTGCTCGAAACTATTTCAGCAGGCTGTAATACAGATATAGGAAAAGAAAAAGCTTTAAGAATAACACCATTTAGAGATAAAGAAACTTTGATGCAGGCTTTAATGCAAACTTCAGAGTATGTTTCGTCTTTTGAAAATAATAACGCCATTCCCAATCATGGGTTTGATGCCATAACGCACGAAATTAAATTTCTGGCAATTGAAGATAGTTTCCTGGAAGTAGGAAGTTTTAGAAAAATTGCGACACTTTCATCAACAGCAAATTTCTTGTTGAATTTCCTTAAAAAGTTTGATGACTACTATCCAAACTTAAACGCAAGAGCTTCAAGAGTTGAATATACTAAAGATATTGTAACTCTCATAGATGCAATTGTAGATAAATACGGAGAAATCAAAGACAATGCTTCACCGGCTTTATTGAGTATTCGCCAGAATATGAATATCGTTCGTGGTAAAGTAAACCAAAGTTTTGGAGTAGCACTTTCTCACAATAATAGTCTTGGTTATTTAGATGACATTAAAGAAAGTTTTGTGCAAAATCGTAGAGTGCTTGCCGTTTTAGCAATGTATCGCCGTAAAGTAAAAGGCTCGATTTTAGGAAGTTCTAAAACCGGAAGTATCGCTTATATCGAACCTGAAGCTACTTTGCAATATTCCAGAGAATTAGCAAATCTTGAATACGAGGAAAAAGAAGAAATTACCAGAATTCTAAAACAATTATCAAATCAAATTCGACCATATTTACCTTTATTAGTTGAATATCAGGAATTTTTAAGTGATATTGATGTCGTTGCAGGAAAAGCAAAATATGCGAATAGAATAAACGGAATACTACCAACAATCACCGAAGAAAGAAGATTGTTTTTTAGAGAAGCGTATCATCCTATTTTGTATTTGAATAACAAACAAAAAAACGAAGTTACACATCCGCAAACAATTGAATTAAAACAAGATAACCGTATTATTGTCATTTCAGGACCAAATGCGGGAGGAAAAACAATTTCGCTTAAGACAGTTGGTTTATTGCAATTGATGTTGCAATCCGGTATGTTAATTCCGGTTCACGAACGTAGTGAAACCTTTTTGTTTGATAGAATTCTAACAGATATTGGTGACAATCAATCTATTGAAAACCATTTGAGTACTTATAGTTACCGATTAAAAAACATGAATTACTTTTTAAAGAAATGTAATAAGAAAACTATGTTTTTGATTGATGAGTTTGGTACAGGTTCTGATCCTGAATTGGGTGGCGCTTTGGCTGAAATTTTCTTAGAAGAATTTTATCATCGTGAAGCTTTCGGAATTATAACAACGCATTATTCGAACTTGAAAATTCTTGCAAACGAATTGCCTTTTGCCACAAATGCCAATATGATGTTTGATGAAAAGTCATTGGAACCGATGTATAAATTGGCTCTTGGTCAAGCTGGTAGTTCGTTTACTTTTGAAGTTGCATTGAAAAACGGAATCCCGTTTGGATTAATCAATCGTGCCAAAAAGAAAATCGAAGTTGGAAAAGTTCGTTTTGATAAAACCATTGCAACACTTCAGAAAGAAAGATCGAAGCTTGAAAAAACTTCTATAAATCTTAAAGAAGAAGAAACCCGAGCTCGTGAAGAAAGCAAAAAGATGGAAAACATCAATGTAAAAATAAAACAGAAATTAGAAAGCTATCAGGAATTATATGATAGCAACCAAAAGACAATTTACATTGGTCAGAAAATAGAAGACATCTCGGAGAAATATTTCAATAATAAAAATAAAAAAGAATTGATTGGGGAATTTTTGAAAATCATAGAAATTGAAAATTCAAAACGTAAAAAAGCAACTCCAAAAGAAACCAAAGCTATAATCGAAAAGAAAAAAGAAGTTATCGCCGAAGTTTCGGTTCAGGTTGAAGAAATTCGAAAAGAGAAAAAAGAAAAGAAACTCAAACCTGTTATTGAAAAACCAAAACCAATTTTAAAAGTTGGCGACAGAGTCCGAATGCTCGACGGAAGATCTGTTGGAAGTATAGACTCGATAGAAAAAAATAAGGCAACAGTAAATTACGGGATTTTTACTTCGAAAGTAAGTTTGGATGAATTGGAATTAGTTGAGGCGGCTAAGAAATAAGTTTTCAGTCTCAGTGACAGTTTTAAGTTTTAAAAAGACTAAAATTCTAGAAAAAATTAAAATAAAGCGATTTTAGGATAGATTTTAAAAAAGACGATTAAGAAGATAGATATTTTATAAAAATCGCTTAAAATTTATTTATGGAAGCGATTTTTGATTCATAAAATCTATTGGTTTTATATTATAGATAGTAAAAAATTATACCTATTATTATTACTATTTTCAATTCTAAGAAGGAGAAATAACAAACCAGCATCAGCTTTGTCAAAGTTTTAAACTTTGACAAAGCTTAAAACTTGAAACCTTAAACTTGAAACTTTTCCAAATGGAAGACCTTCCTAAAAACAAAAAAATAATTCTTTTCGATGGCGTTTGCAATTTATGCAACGGTGCAGTTCAGTTTATTATTAAACATGACAAAAAAGATATTTTTAGATTTGTGGCTTTGCAATCAGAATTGGGAATCGAGATCTGTAAATACATAGGTGTTGATCAAACTAAAATTGACAGTATTATTTTATATCATCCAGGCGTTGCTTATTATTATAAATCTTCAGCAGTTTTGGAAATTGGAGAAGATTTAGGCGGAATTTATAGCTTTGCTTCTATTTTAAAAATTTTCCCTGAAAAACTTCGAAATTATATTTACGATTATATTGCTAAAAACCGTTATAAATGGTACGGCAAAAAAGAAAGCTGCATGATTCCTACTCCGGAGTTGAAGGCGAAATTTATTTAAATTCCAAATTTTAAAAAATTCTAAATTCCAATTATCGTCAGTTTTGTCATCCCGAGGAACGAGGGATCACACTCGGAACTCCGCAATCTAAATCGCTAATCTTTGTCAAGCTTCTAATGTGATTTGCTTCGCTAGTCGCTATCGCTCAAGTCTCCTCCGTCGAAATGACATATAATAATAGAAAAAATCCCAAAACTCCAGTTTTTAAGTTGGAATTTGGGATTTTTAAATTTTAAAATTTATTAGAAAATTATCTAATTAACTTTCTGTATTTCAAACGTTTCGGAGTTAAATCACCACCTAAACGTTTCTTTTTGTTTTCTTCATATTCAGAGAAACCACCTTCGAAATAATAAACTTCAGAATCTCCTTCGAAAGCCAAAATGTGTGTACAAATTCTGTCTAAGAACCATCTGTCGTGCGAAATAATAACGGCACAACCTGCAAAATTCTCCAAACCTTCTTCAAGTGCACGAAGTGTATTTACATCCAAATCATTCGTAGGCTCATCCAGTAAAAGTACGTTTCCTTCTTCTTTCAATGTCATTGCAAGGTGCAAACGGTTACGCTCTCCACCCGATAACATTGAAACTTTTTTATTTTGCTCTCCTCCACCAAAGTTGAAACGAGATAAGTAAGCTCTTGAGTTCACTTGCTTTCCGCCCATCATAATTAATTCCTGACCGTCGGCAAAATTTTCCCAAATAGATTTATTCGGATCTATGTTAGAGTGAGACTGATCTACGTAAGCGATTTTTACCGTTTCTCCTACTGAAAATTCTCCGCTGTCTGTAGCTTGCTCTCCCATAATCATTTTGAAAATGGTCGATTTACCAGCACCGTTTGGCCCGATAATTCCAACAATTCCGGCTTGTGGCAAAGTGAAATTTAAATTATCATACAATAATTTATCTCCAAAAGCTTTGGCAACATTCTTCGCTTCAATAACATTGGTTCCTAAACGTGGACCGTTCGGGATATAGATTTCCAGATTTTCATCCAGTTGTTTTTGGTCTTCATTCAATAATTTGTCGTAATTCTGTAAACGTGCTTTTTGCTTTGTCTGACGTCCTTTTGCTCCCTGACGAACCCAGTCAAGCTCACGCTCTAACGTTTTTCTACGTTTAGAA
The DNA here is from genome assembly GCF_046825355.2 of Flavobacterium sp. C3NV. NCBI lineage: Bacteria > Pseudomonadati > Bacteroidota > Flavobacteriia > Flavobacteriales > Flavobacteriaceae > Flavobacterium > Flavobacterium sp. C3NV. The sequence goes on from NZ_JBKQBJ020000003.1 coordinate 239,869, forward strand.
GCTACTTTTTCTTCTTGTGCCATACGGCTTGATTTTTGGTCTAACCAAGAAGAATAATTTCCTTTCCACGGAATACCTTCTCCTCTATCCAACTCAAGAATCCATCCTGCAACATTATCAAGGAAATATCTATCGTGCGTTACAGCGATTACAGTTCCTGCATATTGTGCTAAATGCTGCTCTAACCAAAGTACAGACTCAGCATCAAGGTGGTTGGTTGGCTCATCAAGTAACAATACATCAGGCTGTTGCAATAACAAACGACATAAAGCCACACGACGGCGCTCTCCTCCTGAAAGGTTTTTGATAGGCGTATCACCTTCCGGAGTACGCAAAGCATCCATTGCAATTTCTAGTTTGGTATCGATTTCCCAAGCGCCAAGAGCATCAATTTTGTCTTGTAAAGCGGCCTGACGATCCATCAACTTATCCATTTTATCAGGATCAGAATAGTTTTCTTCAAGACCGAATAAATCATTAATTTGATTGTACTCTTCTAAAACTGCCATCGTTTCTGCAGCTCCTTCACGGACAATTTCGATAACGGTTTTAGAATCATCAAGAATTGGTTCTTGCTCTAAATACCCTACAGTATAACCCGGTTGAAAAACAACATCTCCCTGATAATTTTTATCAACTCCCGCAATAATTTTTAAAAGAGAAGATTTTCCTGATCCGTTAAGTCCTAAAATACCAATTTTAGCACCGTAAAAGAAACTCAGATAGATATTTTTAAGTACTGGTTTGTCTGCTCCCTGATAGGTCTTACTCAATTTCTGCATTGAGAAAATTACTTTCTTATCGTCTGACATGCTTATTTATTTTTTAATTTTTATTATTATTTTTTATTAACCTATAATATTGCAATTATATTGTTGCAATTGATATCGAAAATATTATACTCTGCCTTTTAAAGCATTAAAAACCCAAGCGTTAGCAAAAAAACCAACACCCACTGCTACAAACCCCCAGCCAGAGACGTCTCTGTATCTGAAAGCGCCAAGACCTATAAGCAACAATCCCATAAGTACCATTATAAAAGTAGCCCATCCTAGAACGGTATTTTTATTCATTCCCATAATTGTGTAATTATTATTTTGAAAGTAGTAATTTTTTTAGAGATGCAAATATCGTGAATTTTCACGGCTTAATTAAATATTTTATACAGCATTTCTTTTAATAAATCTGCCTGAGGTAAAGCATTGGCTCCTACGCCTTTACTTTTAACATCAACATCACGCAGTGCTCCTACGATCTGACTCACTTTTCGCATTGGGTAATTCTTAATTGCTAAGTCATATTCCTTTAAAAAATAAGGATTTACACCAATTGCCGAAGCTACATTTTTAGGATTTTTATCCTTAAGTCCATGATACTTTAAAAGCTGAACAAAGAATCCAAAAACCAATCCTGTTGTCATTACCAATGGATATTCTTTTGGATTATGAGCGAAGTTCTCGGCAATTTTGTATGCTTTCAGTTGATTGCGTTCGCCAATGGCTTTTCTGAGTTCGAAAACATTATAATCTTTACTAAAACCAATATTTTCCTCGATATGTTGTGGCGTAATTACAGTGCCCTGGGGCAAAATAATCTGTAATTTTTCTAATTCATTGTTGATTTTACTCAAATCTGTACCCAAAAACTCAACTAACATAGCATTTGCTTTTGGGTCGATCGTGTATTTTTTTCCGGCAAGTACGCGTTTTATCCAGTCGCCAACCTGATTTTCGTATAGTTTTTTACTTTCGTAAACGATTCCGTTTTGCGCTAATAATTTGGTTACTTTTTTACGTTTATCCAGTGTTTTGTATTTGTAACAAAAAACCAGAACAGTAGTTTCCATAGGATTATTTACGTAAGATTCTATCTTATCAATTGTTCTTGACAAATCCTGAGCTTCTTTTACAATAACAACCTGGCGATCAGCCATCATAGGATAGCGTTTGGCTGTAGAAACGATATCTTCTACAGTAACATCTCTACCATATAAAACCGTTTGATTGAATCCCTTCTCCTCTTCCGAAAGTATATTCTGCTCAATATATTCCGATAATTTATCAATATAATAAGGCTCCTCGCCCATCAAAAAATAAATTGGTTTGATATTTCCGGCTTTGATATCGTTAACAATTTTTACAACTTCGTCCATTTATTTTGATTGCAGATTTTAGATTTCAGATTTCAGATTGAAAACCCTAATCTTTAAACTTATTTTATATTTTTGCGCTATGCAGCAATTAAATTTTCCTTCTTATACTTTCCGATTCAAAAATAGCGAAAATAAAGTGTCTATTTTCGATGAAATCAGGAAAAAATTTATCATTCTTACCCCAGAGGAATGGGTGCGTCAGCATGTAGTTCATTATTTAATAGATGAGAAAAAATACCCTAAATCTTTAATCAATGTTGAGAAAGTTTTAACAGTCAACGGGTTACGAAAAAGATACGATGTTGTGGTCTTTAATCCGGATGGTTCTATACATATATTAGTAGAATGTAAAGCGCCCAGCGTAAAGATTTCGCAGGCAACTTTTGATCAGATTGCCCGTTATAATATGACAATGAAGGCACGGTTTTTGAATGTGACAAACGGTCTAAGTCATTTTTATTGTCAAATGGATTTTGAGAATGAAAAATATGAGTTTCTAAGAAGCTTGCCGGACTACAAAGAATAAATAGTATTAAAAATAAATAAAGTTACTTTTGGATAAAATTGCAGTTGTCATTTTAAATTGGAACGGCGTAAAATTGTTAGAGCAGTTTTTACCCTCTGTTGTTCAATTTTCGGAAGGAACCCAAATATATGTCGCTGATAATGCTTCGACAGACGATTCTATAAATTTTATCAAACAAAATTTTCCCACCATAAAAATAGTTGTAAATAGTGGTAATCATGGCTTTGCAAAAGGTTACAATGATGCTTTGCAACATATTAATGCTGAAATTTATGCCTTAGTAAATTCAGACATTGAGGTGACCGAAAATTGGCTAAACCCTATTATTGAAACTTTCGATAAAGAAAACCAAACCGCTATTATTCAGCCTAAAATTCTTGATTTTAAAAATAAAGAATACTTTGAATATGCTGGTGGAGCCGGTGGATTTATTGACAAGTACGGTTTCCCTTTTTGTCGTGGACGTATTTTTGACACTATTGAAAAAGACAATGGCCAATACGATGATAATTGTGAATTATTCTGGGCTTCAGGAGCTTGTTTTTTTATAAGAAGTGAAGTTTATCATGAATTAGGAGGTTTTGATGAAAGCTTTTTCGCGCATCAGGAAGAAATTGATTTGTGCTGGCGTGCTGCCAATGAAGGACATATCATTAAATACAATTCAGGATCAGTTGTTTATCATGTTGGAGGAGCAACTTTGCAACAAGGAAATCCTAAAAAAACCTATTTGAATTTTAGAAATTCATTATTAATGCTTGTCAAAAACTTACCCAAAAAAGGTTTGTTTTTTGTGATTTTCTTCAGAATGGTTTTAGACGGTATCGCCGGTATCCGTTTTCTTACACAGGGAAAATTTGCACATACTTTTGCAATTTTGAAAGCGCATTTTTCATTTTATTGCATATCTTTAAAATATCTGCGTGAACGAAAAGATTTTCAGATACAGCAATACTATACTGTAAAAAGTATCGTTTTCTTGTATTACATAAAGAAACTGACCGTATTTAAAGAAATCTTTAACAGTAATCAAAATATTAAAAACTAAATTTGTAATCAACGTTTAATTAAATATAATACCTATGAGAAAAATAGTAATTGCACTATCAGTATTAATGGCCTTAACTTCGTGTGTATCGAAAAAGCAGTACGCAGCATTAGAAGCTAAGAACAAAGAGACACAAGATTTATTAAACTCTTGCACAGTAAAACTAAATGCTTGTTTAGAGGAAAAAGCAGGATTAGCAGCTACAGCTGAAAGTTATAAAGCACACAATCAAGACTTAATAAGCACTTCTAAAGATTTAACTGTATTAACAACTAAAGGAGCTGAAAATCTTGAAAAATCATTAGAAAGTTTAAAAGAAAAAGATTTAAAAATATCTAGACTTCAGGATGCATTAACTAAAAAAGACAGTGTAACTTTAGCTTTAGTTACAAGCTTAAAAGGTGCTGTTGGAATTAATGATCCGGATATCGAAATCAACGTAGAAAAAGGAGTTGTGTTTATTTCTATCGCAGACAAATTATTATTTAAAAGCGGTAGCTATGATGTAACTGACAAAGCTAAAGGTGTTTTGGCTAAAGTTGCAAAAGTAGTAAACGACAAGCCAGATTTCGAATGTATGGTTGAAGGTCACACAGATAACGTTCCTTACAAAAGCAACGGAATTTTGTTAGACAACTGGGACTTAAGTGTTAAACGTTCTACATCTATTGTACGTGTATTAACAAATGATCTTGGTGTTAACCCTGCAAAATTAATCGCAGCTGGTAGAAGTTCTTATGTACCATTAGTTGCTAATGATACTCCAGAAGATAAAGCTCGTAACAGAAGAACTCGTATTGTGGTTATGCCAAAAATCGATCAATTCTATGATATGATTGAAAAAGAAATGAAAAAACAACAAAAATAATTTACGTTTTTCACATACTTTATTAAACAGAAAAAGCAGGTCAATTGACCTGCTTTTATGTATCCCTAACTTTTTTAATAACCAATTAAATATAAATTAAGAATAGCATTATCTTTAAACTAACTAAATTTTAACTAATCTAAAGTTAGTTATTTATTTTATAATATTATTCGATTTCAGTTTTTTTTTACAAATAGCAAATAATTACTATTTCTTATTGCCCGGTAATTTAATTAATCCCGTAATTTAGTGGCAACATATCTCCTACTTTCTTTTCTGAAATTTTACCCGAAAAAAGTATACTCTCAATATTTGAATTATTTCCGTACTTATAAATATAGAAGCTGTCCGTTTGAAAAGTAATCTTTGACTCCTCTGTTCTGTTAAATGCAATATTATAAGCAGCAAAAATATCTTTTAGATTTCCATTTTTAATTTCTCCTTTTGGCTGTGGCAAAATTTCAACTTTTACAAAATCTTCCTCTTGAGTAATTTTAAAACGCGTAAGAGGATCTATGCTATTATCATCATTAAGCAATAAAAATTTCTTTATTCCCCAATCTTTCTTAGCAAAATTTCTAAAAAACTGCATTTGTGAGCCTTGAAAGGTTTTTTCTCTTCGTTCTAAAACTGCGACTGAATTATCAATGTCTTCAAATCTACTTACACCTCCGTAGAAGTTTTTGATAACATCTTTAGAACTAATACTTAATTTACTAAAAGCAATTTCAAAAACTACTAATTCAAAATCAATTTTATAACCTAAAGATTCATTTACAATTGTTAGAGGTTTATCTGATGAGGCGGTGAAAATTAGTTTTTCTTTGTCGTATTTAAAACGAAGATCTGATTCGTTTTTTATCACACAAGATTTTGAATTATTTGTTTTACCCAAAAAGTATTCTCTAAACAATTTTAATTTCTGTTCTCTGGTAAACAATTCATTTTTTGTGATGACTACTTCTTTAAGTTCATTTTCGGAAACAGTAAGGCTAACATTTAATGGCTTCGAAGCATCAAGTCCTGTAAGATATTCTGTTTGATATCCCATGAAACTTATCGCTAAAATATTATTTGCATTGGGTTCATACTTAATGCTAAAATCACCGTTTGCATCTGAAATTGTTGAAATTGTAGTTCCGTCAAAATAAATATTTACGCCTTCGAGTGGAATATTATCTTTACCGGAAATTTTACCTTTAAGGATGTTTTGCGAAAATATAGTAACAGAAGAAAATAAGAATAAAAAAAGATAGAGGTTTTTCATAAAACAGAAAAGGTTTGGTTAATTTTTAGCTAATTAACCAAACCTTTTTATATTATCCTAGATAATTAATAAAATATTCTTACAAAATATCGATATCGCCTTTTCCTTCTCTTATTATAACCGGTTCATGTTCTGACAAATCTATAATCGTCGAACCTACATTGTCTCCGTATCCTCCATCAATAACAAGATCAACAAGATTTTGCCATTTCTCAAAAATCAATTCCGGGTCTGTCGTATACTCAATTACATCATCTTCATCACGAATAGAAGTCGATACAATAGGGTTTCCTAATTGGCGAACAATTTCCAGCGCAATATTATTATCAGGGACACGAATACCCACTGTTGTTTTCTTTTTAAACTCTTTTGGCAAATTATTGTTTCCAGGCAAAATAAAAGTATATGGCCCAGGCAATGCTCTTTTCAGGATCTTAAAAGTTGAAGTGTCAATCTGACGAACATAATCTGAAAGATTGCTCAAATCATGACAAATGAATGAGAAATTAGCTTTCTCAAGCTTAACTCCTTTTATTTTTGCAATTTTCTCTAATGCGCGCGAATTGGTAATATCACAACCTAAACCATAAACGGTATCTGTTGGATAAATAACTAAACCTCCGTTCTGAAGCACTTTTACCACTTTGGCAATAGCGGCTTCACTAGGTTTGTCCGGATATATTTTTATGAACTCAGCCATTTTTCTTTTTAGAATAAAGATGTTAGATTATAGAATAAAGATTATTCTTTATCCATTTTAAAACTTTCAGTGTAAACAATGCCTATGTTATTATACCAAATAAATACAATTAAAAAAGCTGATAAATTTTAATAAAATTAAGTTTCTCCAATCTTTTTTCTTGCATCTATTTTCTTTCTTCTCTTTTACCCAATAACGTCTAATTTCGCAAATCGAAGCAATAGCTTTTTAATTCCTCCTACTTCAAATTTTATTTCGGCTTTTTTATCAGCACCAACACCTTCTAAATTAACCACTTCGCCTTTTCCAAAACGTTCGTGCATTACAACATTTCCAATGGTTAATGAATTATCGAATAAATTCGGCGCAGCACTATTAGGATTATTACCGGCAACAGGTTTCAATTTACGAATGTTCAAATCAGGTTTTGGCTGATTATCAGTAACGTGTTTCGGCGGTGTTGATCCAATAGGTTTTGCTAAACGTAATTTCGATTTGTCTACATCTCCAAAAATATCCCCATCAATAGGCGATTTGTATCGGTAATTTGTTTCAGCCGGAGTTAAATATTCAAGATATTGTCCGTCGATTTCCTCAATAAAACGTGACGGCTCACTATCTGTCAGTTTCCCCCAACGGTAACGGGATTGCGCATAAGTTAAATAAGCCTGATGTTCTGCACGAGTTAAAGCTACGTAAAATAATCGACGTTCTTCTTCTAATTCACTTCTGGTACTCATACTCATCGCACTCGGAAACAAATCTTCCTCCATACCCACTACAAAAACATGAGGAAATTCAAGTCCTTTTGCTAAGTGAATGGTCATCAATGCCACACGATCTTCATCAGATGTGTCTTTATCCAAATCAGTTGCAAGCGCTACATCCTCCATAAATTCAGACAAAGCCCCTCTAGCACCATCAATTTCTTTTTGTCCTTCAGTAAAATCTTTTAAACCGTTTAAAAGTTCTTCGATATTCTGAATTTTTGCCATTCCTTCCGGAGTAGCATCTTTTTTTAATTCCTGAACCAATCCGGTTTTTTTAGCCACATAATCTGTTATATAAAATGCATCCTGATTTTGATCAATCACCTGAAAACTCTGAATCATCGTAACAAAATCATTGATTTTATTCTTTGTTCCAGTGTTTAGTTTTAGGTCGATTTTATCAATATTCACCATCACTTCCCAAATCGAACGTTTGTAATGGTTGGCAGCAATAGTCAGTTTTTCGACCGTTGTATCACCAATTCCACGCGCAGGGTAATTGATCACACGAACAAGCGCTTCTTCATCTTTTGGATTAATTACCAAACGCAAATAACACAAAACGTCTTTAATCTCCTTACGTTGGTAGAATGATAATCCACCATAAATTCGATACGGAAGATCACGTTTTCTCAAGGCATCCTCCATGGCACGTGATTGTGCATTGGTACGATATAAAATTGCAAAAGAACCATTGTGAAGCTGATTTTGCATTTTTTGTTCAAAAATCGTACTGGCTACAAAACGACCTTCTTCGGCATCAGTCAAACTGCGATGCACTTTTATCTTTTGCCCAAAATCATTTGCTGTCCAGACTACTTTGTCCAGTTTTGTTTTATTATGTTCCATTACAGTATTTGCCGCTTCAACAATATTTCTTGTCGAACGGTAATTTTGCTCTAAACGAAACATGATCACACCTTCATAATCTTTCTGGAAATTCAAAATATTATTAATATTCGCCCCACGGAAAGCATAAATACTCTGCGCATCATCTCCTACCACACAAATATTCTGAAATTTATCAGACAAAGCCCTTACAATCAAATATTGAGAGTGATTTGTATCTTGGTACTCATCAACCATAATGTATCTAAAACGGTTTTGATACTTCGCTAAAATCTCAGGAAAACGGGTCAGTAATTCATTGGTTTTCAACAACAAATCATCAAAATCCATTGCTCCAGCTTTAAAACAGCGCTCTACATATTGCTGATAAATTTCTCCCAACCTTGGTCTTTTTGCCATTGCATCGGCCTCTACCAATTCAGGATTATTAAAGTAGGCTTTTACCGTAATCAAACTATTTTTATAATTAGATATACGTCCTAAAATCTGTTTTGGTTTATAAACATCGCGATCCAGCTGCATTTCTTTAATAATAGAAGAAATCAGTCTCGCCGAATCCTGAGAATCATAAATCGTAAAATTCGATGGATATCCCAAATGATCCGACTCTGCACGAAGAATACGCGCAAAAATCGAGTGAAAAGTTCCCATCCAAAGATTCTTTGCTTCAGAGGCGCCCACAATATCCGAAATCCTGTGTTTCATCTCACGAGCAGCTTTGTTCGTAAAAGTAAGCGACAAAATATTGAACGCATCAACACCCTGCGCCATCAAATAAGCAATTCTAATCGTTAAAACACGGGTTTTTCCTGAACCTGCACCAGCAATAATAATCATTGGCCCGTCTTTCTTCAAAACAGGCTGTCTCTGTGCTTCATTGAGCTGGTCAATGTATTTTTGCATGAAATTTTTCTCCATAATTGATGCAAAAATAAGAATTTAAAAAGAAAGTTCCTAAGGTACTAAGGTGCTGAGTTGCTAAGTTTTTTTTGAAGCAAAACAATAAGCTTTTCATGAAACATTGTTCCCGCTTTCGGCTATATCTCTCCGTTCCACTGCGAGGATACCGCCTCTATCGGGGCTAGATTAGAAACAATTGGCTTTTTTAAGAAAGTTGCTGAGTTACAAAGATTCTAAGATGCTAAGTTTTTTTTCGGAATTTAATTGATAAGACAAATAATTCATAAAGTTTTCATCGTAACTATTAGTAAAAACCTTAGAACCTTAGAATCTTAGTGTCTTAGCACCTTCATTTATAAAATACATCATAAGCAAATCGTATCAAAGTGCCCACAACCACAATCAAAAAGAAAATCCTGATAAAACCATTTCCTTTATTAATGGCGAGTTTTGCACCAAGCCATCCGCCAAGTCCGTTGCTAATAGCCATAGGAATTGCAATCGACCAAATAATTTTTCCTTTGATCATAAACAAACAAATCGAGCCAAAATTAGTTGCCAGATTTACCATTTTAGCATTCGCGGAAGCGTGCAAAAAATCAAAACCCAAAAGCGCTATGAAGGCAACCACAAAAAAACTTCCTGTTCCCGGCCCAATAAATCCGTCGTAGAAGCCAACAATGATACTAATTACAACGGCATAAATAATTTGCGTTGTAGCCGAATGATCTTTGGCTACATGTTGACCGAAGTTCTTTTTCGCATAAGTATATATAAACAGTAACGATAAAACCACAAGCAAGAGAGGTTTCATAAAATCATTGCTAACCAATGTTAATATAGTAGAACCTAAAAATGCCGAAGGAACTGCCAGACACATCATGATCAAAAGTAACTTCCACTGAATCACTACTTTTTTCATGTATTGAAAAGCCGCAAAAGCAGTTCCGCTAAAAGCAGGAATTTTCAAAGTTCCTATAACTGTCGAAACAGGCAAATTGGGCAATAAAATCAATCCCATTGGTGTCTGAATCAATCCTCCTCCGCCAACAATTGCATCAATAAATCCGGCTGCAAATGCAGCTAAACAAAGAAAAAATATGATGTATGAATCCATTATTATTGTGTTTCAGGCGGTTTTAAAAAATCCCTACAAAAGTAAACTTCCATTTTTATTTATTACAAAAAAATTAAAGTGGATTTCTCCTCAAAAAGTATATTTTTGTTGAAAATTTGAACCAAATGGATTTTAATAGAATTATAGAATTAGCCAGTTATACTTTACCAGCCATTGTTACCGGATTCGTGGCGTATCGTTTTTTTGAATTGTACATCAAAAACAACGATAAAAAACGTGCTTTTTTATTAAACAGAGAATATCAAAAGCAATCTTTGCCAATACGTTTGCAGGCTTACGAGCGCATGACTTTATATTTGGAACGTATCAACCTGACTAAATTATTGATTAGAGTTGCACCAATATCAAACGAAAAACACGATTACGAAAACTTTTTAATCGATCAGATCGAGCAAGAATTCGAACATAATCTAACACAGCAAATTTACATGTCTGACGAGTGTTGGACAATTATCACAACTGCCAAAAACTCAACCATTCAAATCATCCGAAAAGCTGCCATGAGCGATCGTGTTGACAGCGGAGATAAATTGCGCGAAGTAATTTTGAATGATTTGCTAGAGAAACAATCACCAAGTAATGCTGCTTTAGCTTATATTAAAAATGAAGTTTCAGAGTTGTGGTAAACTTAATTTTAGAATTCAGATTTTAGATTTTAGATTATGCTTAGGCGATCTAAAATCTAAAATCTGCAATCGATTTTTATTTCCACCAGTTTTGTTTTGGCTTAACTTCCCATCCATTTTTTAAGTATTTTTGAGAGATACTCAGATCTCCAGCTCCAATATCAAAATCACAATTTACGTTGGGAACCCTATAATCTCCCCAATTGCAAATTTTATCTTTTCCGGAATTATTAGATTTCCATATACCAACAAATGCATTATTAAAATAGTTATCTCTGTAACTTTCAATATCATTGTATTTGACTAAATTATGTTTATTGATATAAAATATGGTTTGCAGTTTCCCCTGAAATTCTCCCGTATTTTTTTGACTTTTATTTTCAACAAACTTATAATTAGCCGTCAGTAATCCCTGGCTTTTTATACCTGCATTTTTATACTCATCATCAACGCCAAATTTTGACTTTTTTAGTTCTTGTATTTTTACGATGGTTATTGTACCTGTAAAATCACCAATATTCGATTTAACACTCGATTTACCATGAACTATATATTCTGTTTTATTTTTTTCATTTCTTTTAATTGATGTCAATTTTATCAATATTCTTTGGTAATTATCGCCTATAACACCGACAACGGCATCACTTTCAGTTGTATTCCATAAACCTGAAAAATCATAATTGGCATACTTATCTATTTCATTTTTCTGAAATAATTCTGAATTATCCCAAATAGAACTTCTGCATATATTATTCTGACTAAAGGCATTTATATTAAAGAAGACGAAGAGAAATACAATTACATTTTTCATATTTTCGAAATTTTATCTCTATGCTATTTGATTTTTTAAATTTATTTCTTTCAAAATTGTCTGAGTCCAATTATCATCTGTTTCAGAAATTATAATAGTTTTAAATCCATATTTTTCGCCTTCTCTTTCAACACCAACTGAATCATCTACATGAATATCAATATTAAATATTGGCGGAAATTTCGAGCAATAAACATTTGTTTTACGAAGTTTTTTTTGATGCTTTTGCTGATTTATTATAAAATCAGCAGATATTCCGTAAGAATAAAACATCCATTTTATCCTGGATTCTCTTCTGTATGAAGTGGTGTAAATATAAATTTTATGATTTTGTTTTTTTAATACCTTAAATAAATCTATTGTTCCTTTTCGCAAACTTTCGGCACCTAAAAATTGATGAAACAAATTTGATTTTTCTATTTCAAACTTATTTGAGATTAAAGTATCATCAAGGTCAAAAGATATTATCATAAATCATTATCAAGCTAAAATTACCTATTATCACTCATAACTTCGGACTTATTCTGAGCGTATTCGTAACCTTGCTCCCACCATTCTTTCATCACTTCTTTATTAAAAATCAAAGCATTATCAGTCAGTTTTGTGGGTGTGTAATATAAGTTAAGTTTCACATTCTTATTATTTGCCATCAGTTTTCCTATAGCAATGTCATGTTTTTCAACCTGATCTAATGCAATTCGGAACAAATCGATCATTAACGAAAACGGATTTTTACCAATAACAGTTTTATTCATATTCACTTCGGTTTCAAGAATAATGACATCAATTTCGGTTGCACCACGGTTAATTGCTTCGCGAATCGGAACCAGACTTGAAAATCCTCCGTCGCCATATTCGAAGTTGTCTTTCTCTACCAAACTCATAAACGGAACGTAATTACTTGAAATCCAAGACCAATCACAAAACTCTTCGTAAGTACAATCTTTTATCGATTTATATTCTGATTCGTTTTTAGTAAAATTGGTGACAGTAATGACAACATCGTTTTTCTGTTTCTTTAGTTTATTAAAATCTGATAAAGAAAAGTTATTCCTGATATATTTCTTAAGTCCTTTACTTTCTCCAAAGGTTCTTTTTCCTTTAAAAAACTGACGTAAAACATTGAAGTGATTTATAGTAACAATATCTACTCCTCCTTTGGTTTTAATCACAAAGGGACAAATATTAAAAATATTCGCCATCGTAACATTGGTATAAATAGAGTGAATTTGTTTAATATGCCCCAGGGCCAAATGCGGAATAAGTAAGCTGCCTGTAGAAGTTCCCAGAAACAAATCATATTCGTGATTTTTTTCTTCTATTAAATATTGCGCTACACCACCGGCAAACGCCCCTTTACTTCCTCCACCAGAAATAACCAATGCTCTCATAAATATTATTGTAGGTTTTGTATTTATTTAGAAAATAGATTAAAGAATAAAGAGCAAAGACTTTTTATTTGTTTTTAAATCTTTACTCTTGCCCTTATCCTCTATATTCTATTCTCTTTCTTCTATTCTCTTTCTTCTATTCTCTTTCTTCTATTCTCTTTCTTCTATTCTCTTTACTCTATTCTCTTTACTCTATTCTCTTACTTCTATATTCTACTCTTTCAACAAACGATTCAATTGAAATTGTTCTTCGGGGTTCAAATTAGGCAAAATTCTTTCAAACGAAGCACGCATCTCAGAATTTTTTAATAAAACTCGAATTGTATCTCTTCCGTATTTTGAAAATTGCCACATATGATGCGTTGTTGCACTAACTAAATTACTTAAAACCTGATCGTTAATTATTTTGAAAGCGATGAGTTTTTCAAGTGCATTTTGTCGTGTTGTAGCTTCGTATTTTACAGATGAAAATGAAATTAGCTCATTGGCCAGAACATCTGGATTATCGCTATAATCCGGAGTCGATAATGCTAATGAAAGCCATAATGTTCGAAGATTAAAATCGTTGAAACCAATCCAGTTTTTAGACTTGTTTAAATATTCTGTTCGATGATCCGGGAAGTTTTTCCATAAATAAAACAATGCAATTTCCTGTGTCTGATAGGATGTATCGTCTAGTAAGGTTTCATAATGTGTTCTAAAATCTTCCGGAATTTTCGACAATGATCCTGCAACAGCTTGTCGGACTTGCACATTGTTGGTTTGCAAAGCGATTAGCAAAAGTTCTTTTTTTACTTCGTACTTTTCAGTTTCTATTTGGCTTACAATTCCTTCTTTTACAGTTTCGTAAACGTTTGATTCTAAAGTTTTCCTTAAAAATTCTATTTTCTCCGGCAATGGCGTTTTCTTTAGTTTGTCAACTTCTAAACGAACTTGAATTGCTTTATTTTTACTCAATAAAGCATTCGCTGTTGGTGTATCAAAGGCTGTCGATTCTAACCAGGTTTTCTGAAATTTATCCAAATCAAAATCAGATACCTTTTTGATTTCATCAAAGAAGTTTTGTGTATTTACCGTTTGATAGGCATACTTTTTCAGATAACTTTTTATAGCTTTTTTGAAGGCTTTATCACCAATAGATTCATGCAAAACAAACAAAGCCCAAGCACCTTTTTCGTAAAAAGTCAATGAACTCGCTTTGGCATTCAAAACCGGAACAGAATCGGTTCTTGAAGCAAATTTTATCTGCTGCGCCGTTTCATACAATTTCGAATAGAAAAAATCATCTCCGTAAATTTCCCTTTCGGCCAATGCGGCATAATAAGTTGCAAAACCTTCCTGAAGCCAGTGATGCGTACTGCTTTCGGCTGTAATTAAATCGCCAAACCAGTGATGCGCTAATTCGTGAGCGTCAACATTGGTATAATTACGATCTGTAAAACCTATCGAATCAACGATATAACGTGTTGCAAAAAGTGTAGTGGTTGTATTTTCCATACCGGCATACAAGAAATCGCGAACCGGAATTTCTCTGTAAATTTCCCAAGGATACTTCACTCCTATTTCTTTCTCTAAAAAATCAAAAATACGTTTTGAGTATCTGTAAGTAGGCTCAAAACGGCTGGCATCTTTATTCTCAAAATAATATTCTAACGGAATTTTAGATTTTGCTTTAAATTCTTTTTTATCATATTTTCCAATGGCAAGCATCAACAAATAAGAACTCATTGGTTTTTCCATTTGATATTGCCAATTAATGGAATTTCCTTCTGGTTTCTTTTCTTTTAAAACTCCGTTCGAAACAACCTGATACTCTTTCTCGTATGTGATGCCCAAGCTAAAGATGACTTTTTCGTTCACGTCATCAAAACTCGGAAACCAATTGCTGGTATATCTTCCTTGACCTTGCGTCCAGATTTGAGTTTCTGTATTATCAATATTTATAAAGTACAAAGCCTGTTTTGGTTTAACAGAATACTCGAAAGTCAATTGGTTTTCCCCTTTCTGAAAATGATTCACAATCTGTAATTCTTTACCGGTATTAATATAAACAACGTCTTTATTATCAAGCTGAACATGAGAAAACTCCATGTTTTTGGCATCGATTTTAATCGTATCAATGGGTTTTAAAACCTCAAATCGATAATCGACAATTCCGTAAACCGATTTATCTGTGGCATTTAATTTCAATTGCCCGTTAACCGATTTAAAATCGACAAATTGGGTTTGTTGTGCAAAAACGAAACTGGTAATAAATAAGAGGATATATTTCATTGAGAATTAAAGTTTCATAGAATCCGTTTCCCAAGAACTTGGGTTGGTTTTTATATAATTATAAATAGTTTCGAATCTTTTGTAATTACGAACGATATGGTCATGATAATTAGATTGCCATATCGAAGCAGATCCATTAATTTGTTTTGTAGTTACCGATTTAAAGATAGCAACAAATGATGATATAGAATTGGGTTTTCGAGATAATTCATATCCATATTTATTCGCGTAATTATTCTCATGGTTATTCTGTAGAGACGCACTGCAGTGCGTCTTCGCAACGTTTGTCACATTATTTGTCGAACTGTTTGTCAAATTGTTTGTCAAATTGTTTGCCGCAATATCTGTTGTCGATGTGCCGGACGTAGACGCACTGCTGTGCGTCTCTACGATATGCGATCGTTCAATTTGCAATCTTTCAATTTCTCTCTTTTGGATATCTGTATGTAAATTATTTGTTTCTGTATCAATTTCATTATTTTGAATTTCTATCAATAAATGAATATGATTTGGCATGACAATCCAATTATGAAAAAACCAATTTTTACGAATTTTTATAGATTTCAATAATTCATTTTCTACAATTTGACCGTTTTTGTTTAAAATCATTTTATCCTCTTCAATAGATCCAAAAAGATATTCTCTATTTTGAGTGACCATAGTAATAAAATAAACTGCTGAACTGGAATAATCCCAATTTTTCAATCTATTTGAATCCATTTTAAACTTATCTTGAAATAATGTCATTTTTTGGCGTGTAAGAATCCCAAAGTTACAAAGGTTTCATCAACAAATCGAATGAAATTTGTATGTTTACCTTAGAAAATTACAACAAAGTGTCAACACCAAAAAAAGCCTTATTTAACTGGAGCAGCGGAAAAGATTCTGCTTTGGCATTATATAAAACATTACACAATCCTGATTTTAAAATCGAATATTTACTTACGAGTGTAAACCAGCAATTTCAGCGAATTTCTATGCACGGCGTTCGTGTCGAATTATTAGAAGCGCAGGCTAAAAGCATTGGTTTACCTCTTAAAATCATGCAAATTCCTGAAATGCCAACAATGGAAGTGTATGAAAATGTGATGACTGAAACTTTAGCCACATTAAAAAACGAAGGAATCACACATTCGATTTTTGGTGATATTTTCCTCGAAGATTTACGCCAATACCGAGAAAATCAATTGGCAAAAATGGGTTTTGAAGGTGTTTTTCCTCTTTGGCAAATTCCAACCCAGGATTTAATTCAGGAATTTATTTCGTTAGGGTTTAAAACAATTGTGGTTTGTGTAAACGAACGTTATCTCGATAAAAGTTTTGTTGGCCGAATTATCGATCAGGAATTCATAAACGATTTACCTGAGAATGTAGACGTTTGCGGTGAAAATGGCGAATTTCATACTTTTACTTTTGATGGTCCGATTTTTTCAGAACCTGTACAATTTGAAATGGGCGAAATTGTTTATCGAAAATACGAAAAGCCTAAAACCGAAGATTCCTCAAATACTGCTTGCGATACAAGTGCCAGCGACGCTTTTGATTTTGGATTTTGGTATTGTGATCTAATTCAATAAAGATGAAAATATTCTATTTCAAAAGGCTTTGCAAACTTATGCTATTGATAACTATCGCTTTGACATGCCAGAGCTGTTTGGTAAGCCGTTGCAAGAGACCACAAATTACGGGTTATATTTATGATTCTATCAGTAGAAAACCAATTGAAAATTGCAAAGTTGGAGAAAATCTAACAGACTCAAAGGGCTATTTTCAATTAAAAGAATTACGTTATTCTGAGTTTACTTTTATAGGGTATGAAGCGCCGCCATTAACGGTAAATGAAGCAATTATTAAAGACGGTTACGAAAATAAATCAATACAATTATTTAATCCGTTTGGAGGCGGAATCAGAAAAGGAGCTGTTCATAATTGTGATACCATCTTCTTAAAAAGAACTCCAATAATAGCTGTCGAAAAATAATTTATTTAATTCAGTTTTAATCCCAATATTAATTTCATTAAACCATAATATGCCTGTAAAAGAAATTAGTTCAGAAATAAAAAAGGTTTTAGAATTCCTTACTGAAATAGGAATTGATGTCATTGAAAAAGAAGTAAACGAAAGTTTTTTACCCGGATTAAGCCTGGGGCAAAATTGCATTTGTATTGATTATGATAAATTATTATATCCTGGCGATATTTTGCACGAAGCGGGACACTTAGCCGTCACTACATCTTCTGAAAGAAATACAGTTGGAACAAGCGAAATGTCGCCGGAATGGCCAACTCAGGCCGAAGAAATAGCAGCAATTTTATGGTCTTTTGCTGCTGCAAACTATTTACAATTGCCCCTTGACTTTGTATTTCATCCTAATGGCTATAAAGGTGCTTCGGATTGGTTTATTTCGAATTTTAGTGATGAAAATTATATTGGATTGCCTTTTTTAGAATGGATTGGACTTACCTTAAGTAAAGATCTTGCACTTAAAGAAGGCAAAGAAGCTTTTCCTGTAATGCAAAAATGGTTAAGGGATTAATTTTAATTATTAGAAAATTTTCTAATTTTAAAAATTATTCTGAATACATATTCAGCAAATTCGTAACAGTATTCCAATTTCGCATCGTTACGATAACATTCAGTTTTTTCTCGATATATTTACCTTCAAGTCTTGTTTTTCCGGCTCCAACAGCATATTTAATGAAAATTCTGTTTCCGTCAATACTGGCTTCATCCGGTTTAAACTGACTGATTTTTAAATCGTTTATATTTTCCTTCTTTAATTCAACCGAAGTAAAAGCAACATATAGTTTTTTTGTATCTATATCTTTTTCTTTTAAGAAAGGGCTGTTTTTTAAACACAATTCCAGGTCTTCTTTTTTAATGACAATAGTATAAACTTCATGTCCAAATACCTTAAAAATTTCCTGTTTGATTATAAAACCAACTTTAGAAGCACTTTCTTCCTCAGTATCGACAAAAACATTTCCGGATTGCAAATAAGTGCGCACATTTGTAAAACCAATATTTTCCAACATGGTTTTCAAAGCTTCCATTTTTATCATATTGTGACCAGAAACGTTGATGGCGCGTAAAAGTGCTAAATGTGTTGTCATTTTTTTTTAGAAATTATTTTTTCAAAGGTATTATTTTCTAAGCTTTAAATTCAATTTTAAAATTAAATAAGGCAACCCCAAAAAGCAATTTACTTAGACAAAGCATGTTCTTTTGCGTATTTTTTCTTTTCAGACCTTGAAAATTCTTTCGTTATAACAGCTTCATTAGACAATACTGTATATTCTTTTTTTGCTTCTATCTGAACATCACCTTCCTGTGTAACAAAAACCGGTGTGATAAACTTAAAATTACTTTTCTGATTTTTTATAGATACTTTTTCAGTTTTAAAAATATTGCCGGACAAATAATAAACGTTAAAATCCAATCGGTAACCTTCATTATCATACAATTCTACAATACCTAAATTCGTTTGAGGATCAACATTTTGACCTAATTTTACAAATATTCCGTTCTTTTTAAAGCCTTTATAAGTAGCATACGTGCCATCAGCATGTTCTACAGTAATCATATTTCGCATACTGGTATAATGAACTTTCAAATTGGGATTATTATCGTATTCGTTTTTGACCAAAACGACAATTCCTTTTCTCATACTACAAATCGTATCTGCTTTTTCCGGATGAACAACATACGATTTCCAATTTGAAACTTTTTCTTGCCCTAAAAATTTTTCGCCAATATTTCCTGCTTCATAAACTTTTATCTTTTTTCCGTTCTTGAATGGTAATGTATAATGAAACAAACTATCAACTTTAGGGTTAATTTCTCCCATAATCGTAGAATAACGAATTGCATAGCCAATTCCTCGAGATTTATCATTTGGTCTCAGTCTTGTAACGGTTCCGGAATACCCGGTTATAATTCCTTCGTAACTTGTAACATCGCAATTGGTTACATTCGAAAGTTCAATATTTACAGTGTAAGTTCCGGGAACTTTTTTCTCATAATTCAAATCGACACTTTTATCATCATTTACTTTTGATGTAATCGTGATAACTTGATTTTGAGCGGATAATTTAAAACTGATTAAGAATACAAAAAGAAATTGAAATACAAAAAAGACACTATTTTTCATGTTGGTTTAGGTTTGTTTGGTAGTTAGTTTTGATGAAACAATAATACTCCTTTTTTTAAACTTATAGCTTTTTTCTGATTTAAATCACAGAAAATAATCTATTTTTAATTTTCCCAACAAAAAACTATCTTCGCTTTTCTGAAAGAAAGAGAAAAGAATAAAGAAAATAGAATATAGACAAAAGTCTTAACTCTATTTTCTTTATTCTTTATTCTATTTTCTAAAACCTAAAGATCTAAAATCTAAGCAGTCTAAAAAATGTCTAATAATCTCCTTGAAACCCCAATCGAATACTTAAAAGGTGTTGGCCCAAGTCGTGGCCAATTGCTTCGTAAGGAATTGGGTATTCATAAATACAGGGATTTAGTCAATTTTTTTCCCAACAGATATATTGACAGAACACGTTATTATAAGATTAACGAACTACAGAATACAGGTGCCGAAGTTCAAATTATTGGTAAAATCATCAATATAAAAACAGTCGAATTTGCTAAAAACAAAAAAAGATTGGTTGCCACTTTCGTGGATGATACAGGGCAAATTGACCTGAATTGGTTTCAGGGACACAAATGGATTCGGGAGAGTTTAAAACTGAATGAAGTTTGTGTAATTTTTGGTAAATGTTCGCTTTACGGAAGTCAGTTTAGTATGGCGCATCCGGAAATTGAATTGTTGAGCGAACACGAAAAAAGCCTTCGCTCTGCCATGCAGCCTGTTTATCCTTCGACTGAAACCCTGACCAATAGAGGAATTTCTAATAGAACGATCAATAAAATGATGGAGCAATTGTTTCTTGAAACTCAGGCTTTGTTTACAGAAACTTTCCCACCTTATCTAATCGAAGAATTAAAACTAATCTCGAAAAGAGCCGCTTTATTCAACATACATTTTCCTAAGAGCACTGACGCTTTGGCGAAAGCCCAATTTCGATTGAAATTTGAAGAACTTTTCTTTATTCAGTTGCAATTGATCACCAAAAACCTGATTAGGAAACACAAAATAAAAGGACATCCGTTTACAAAAGTAGGCGAACTTTTTAATGATTTTTACCAGAATCATTTACCGTTTCAGCTTACCAATGCTCAAAAAAGAGTGGTAAAAGAAATTCGTTCAGACATGGGAAGTAATGCCCAAATGAATCGATTGCTGCAAGGAGATGTAGGTTCAGGAAAAACCATTGTGGCTTTTTTGAGTATGCTTTTGGCTATCGACAACGGTTTTCAGGCTTGCTTGATGGCGCCAACAGAAATCCTAGCCAATCAGCATTTTATTGGATTGTCTGATTTGGCTCAAACCTTAAATCTTAACATCAAAATATTAACGGGTTCGACTAAAATAGCCGCTAGAAGAGTTATTCATGAAGAACTGGAAAACGGAAGTTTACACATTATAATTGGTACGCATGCTTTGCTTGAAGATAAGGTGAAATTCCAAAATTTAGGTTTGGCAGTTATTGATGAGCAGCATCGTTTTGGCGTGGAACAGAGATCAAAATTGTGGAAGAAAAACGATATTCCGCCACATGTTTTGGTGATGACCGCCACTCCTATTCCGAGAACTTTGGCGATGAGTTTGTACGGAGATCTCGATATTTCAGTCATTGATGAATTGCCTCCCGGCAGAAAACCAATTCAAACCGTACATCGTTTTGATAGTAACCGACTGAAAGTATGGAAATTCCTGAGAGACGAAATCGCGCTTGGAAGACAAATTTATATTGTTTACCCGCTAATTCAGGAATCCGAAAAAATGGATTACAAGGATTTAATGGATGGTTACGAAAGTATATCACGTGATTTCCCGTTGCCACAATATTCGATTTCTATCTTACACGGAAAAATGAAACCGGCTGATAAAGATGCCGAAATGAAACGTTTCTCTGAAGGAAAAACCAATATCATGGTCGCAACAACCGTAATTGAAGTTGGTGTAAATGTACCTAACGCAAGTGTTATGATTATCGAAAGTGCCGAACGTTTTGGATTGTCGCAATTGCACCAATTACGTGGCCGCGTAGGTCGTGGTGCCGAACAAAGTTATTGCATCCTGATGACAAGCCACAAGTTAAGTGACGATAGTAAAACCCGAATGCAAACCATGGTACAAACCAATGATGGTTTCGAAATTGCCGAAGTAGATCTTAAACTACGCGGCCCGGGAGATTTAATGGGAACACAACAAAGCGGTGTTTTAAATCTTCAAATTGCTGATATTGTGCGCGACAGAGATATTTTAGGCTTAGCCAGAAACTACGCCATGAAAATCCTAAAAGAAGACGGTCCTTTACAAAAACCGGAACATGCCGTTTTGAAAGCCGTTTTTATAGAGCTGACTAAAAAGAAGAATATTTGGAATTATATTAGTTAGGAAAGGAACTGAGGTTCTGAGGTGCTAAGATTCTGAGGTTTTTTTTTTAAGGTTCAAAGTGGCAGAGGGACAAAGGAACAAAGTTGCTAAGATACTGAGTTTAAAAAAGTATAAAGGTTTGGAAGTTGGTCGCGAGGATTCAGCATAAAAAATTGGAATTTCTTAAAAATCTTAGAACCTTAAAAAAAAGCTTCACTGCATTACATCTAAAAATTTAATAACTTTTTCCAGGTGATTTAGATTTGTTGGGGGACAAATTTTAAGATTAAAATTTAGTTCACACAATGAAGCATATCTTTTTTACATTCTCTATTTTTTAGAAGGCGTTTTCTTTTCGAATAAACCGCTAAAGAGTCCTTTGCTTATTTTATTTTTATCGTCTTTTCCTGTAGCAATCAGATGATCAACATATTCCATATAAGTCTTTTTGCGTTCTTCCAGAAAGCCAATTAAATAATCTTCTGATGCGCCAAGACCACTTACTTCTTCGATATGAAGTAGTTTTTTATATAAAGGTTCTATAAATTTAACGATGATATTATCCGGGACAGATTTTCTGGTTCCGAAATAACCTGCAATTTCTCCGTCACCATCCGCAATGATTTTAAAATCAGTAACTACCCAATAATACCTTCCTGTTTTTGACATGTTTTTTATAACAACATGAATGTTTTCGCTCGATTTTATGCTGTCCCATAAGAATTTGAAAATTACTTTTGGCATATCAGGATGGCGTATCACATTATGAGGCTGGCCGATAAGCTCATGCTCATCATAACCCGACACATCTATAAAAGCTTCATTTGCATATAAAATAGTTCCTTTTGTATCTGTTTTACTTAATAATACTTTAGTTTTATTCCAATCGACTTCTCTGTCTGATGGAGTCGGGCGAGTAATTCTGGTATCCATAAATTTTGTATTTTAAATTAATTTTGCCTGTAAACTTTGGCCTGTAAAGTATATTCTAATTAAGTTTTCTACATCCATCAACTTTGACCTCTGCTGCTAGTCGATTTAACATGAATGTCGTTCACCAAATCGTCAATTTTTTTCGCACTTTCTCTCATCATTTCGAGATAACTCAAAAGTTTATCATTATCAGTATGTCCTTTTGAAACATCAATAAGTTTTAAAACCGAATTTACAGGCAACTTTAGATCAAGAGTAGTTCTGTGAATAAAATCATTATAGTCTTTAGTGGCGCTCATCGAACTGTATTTTGCTGATGCTAATTTGATATTTTCCAATTCATATTCATCAGAAATTTTCGAAATATGGTTTTGGCTATGTTCCTTAAAATAATACGCCCAATATCCGTTCATAAAGAAAACAACCGCTGCTAAAACGACATGAATAATAAAGGTTTCAAGATCAAAGTTTACCTGAGAAAAATAAAGCTGTAATCCTTTTGGATCTGTATATACATAGTTTTGCATGTATGCCAAAGCTCCGTGATGCAAGACTACTAAAAGTGTAAGCGGTATCTGCAGTTTCCAGTTTTGATAGATAATCAAAATCGTACTCGCAATAAAAACCGTAAAATGCATCTCGAATAATCCGTGCATCTGGTAGATATACTGCGCCATAAAAATAGCCAGAACAACTGCTAAAACGTATTGATAAAAATTAGAATTCTTAATCAAAAATTTGGCCGAATAGTACAATAAAAGATTCAAAGTCCCTACTCCCACTCCAATTTCAAAAGTGTCGTATTTAAAGGCTAAGGCAATTCCCAGAAGGAAATAAATAGCAAGGACATAATTGATAATCGTATCTGATTTTTGTGTCATTGTCGACATAAAATTGTGCAGATAATCACGTTCATTCAAACTGGCTTTTGTTTTCATAAATTAAAGAAATTAGGTTAAGAAATAGATTTATTTAGTGCATTTTGGTAGCGAACATCCATAGGCTCTCAGAGCCAAAGCATCAAACGAAGGGGACTTGGTTTGTTTTAATAAAGCATCAATTGCCATTTGCGCATAATTACTATCAGCATTGGTACAATATCTTGTTTTGTTGTAGTTTCCGCGGTAATATAATTTTCTTGAACCATCTAAAAGCACGGCCTGAGGCGTTGAGAAAACACCACAGTTTTTTGCTATATTTTCATCAAAGTAAACCGGAATTTTGGCATCAAATTTTTTCTGAATCTCTTTTATTGTAAAGTCTTTTTGCTTGTTGAGCACTACAATTTTAAAATTAATCTGATCTCCGTATTTTTTAATAAGGCCGCTTACGTGAGGAATATTAAAGCGGGAACAAGGACAATCCGGATTGAAAAAGTGAAGAAAAATTGGCCTCGTGTCTGTAACACAACATTTAAGTTCTATTTTACTTCCCATGGCTATCTCATGATAGTTTTTAGGAACTGGTGTTGGTAAACTGTATTTGAATTCGTTTTGCCAGAATAAAACAGAAATAGCAGCGCATAATAATAACATCCATAAGCCAACAAGTAATTTTCTTAGCATAAAAGGCAGTTTTTTGGGTTACAAACAAAAAAGTTTAAACGATTGTTAAATAATTTATTTTAATATGAAATAATTTTAACTTAAAAACAAATAAAAAACCTACACATTTAACCGCTTAATCACCAAAAACATTACTATTCTCACAAAAAAATTATCATTTTGTTTAAGCATATCAATGTTACGAATAAAATCGATAAACTGCAAAAAAAATCAGACAAAATACTAACAAATGTTAAAACGCCTGCTTTTACTTACTTTAAGTAAAACTTTTAAGAAGGAAAACTTAAGTTGGATAACACAAAAAGCATCTTTTAATGTCTAAGAAAGACCTAAACATTAAAAAAAATGTCAATAATTAAAAATAAAATCAAATAGAATTAAACCTTTTAGCACGGAGCTTATCTAATTACAAAAAAGCCACAAAAAAAGCTGTTAAAAAACGTATAAAATTAATATTAACCAAGTGTTAAATAAAACCCAACATCTTTAGTTTTCGTTTCAAAAAGTTAAATTTGCAGGCTTACTAAAAACACATACCCAAAAAACATTTACCTCAATTTTATGAAAGTAAAAAACCTTATTTATGCCCTGCTGATTATATGCATCGGAGGCTTTATAACCTACAGAATAGTTTCTAACAAAAAGAAAAACGAAGAGTCAAAAAATTTTGGCGACAAAGACAAGCCTACAACAGTAACAGGAATTGTAGTAAAAACTGCTACTTTCGATAATAACTTATCACTTTCAGGATCGATTGAGGCAAATGAACAAATAGAAATTCATAGTGAAGTTTCGGGAATTGTTGAAGGGATTTATTTTACTGAGGGTAGTTTCGTAAATAAAGGTCAGGTTCTGTTTAAGGTAAATGATATTGAACTTAAAGCACAATTAAGACAGGCTGTAACCAAAGAAGGTCTGGCTGGTGAAAACGAAAGAAGAGCAAAATTACTGCTTCAGAAAGAGGCTATTAGTCAGGAAGAATTTGATGTTGCCAATGCTGATTATGCTTCGATGAAAGCACAAACGCAATTAATAAGAGCACAAATTGCAAAAACGGCTGTAAAAGCACCTTTCTCAGGTAAAATTGGTTTGCGCTCTATATCACCGGGAACTTATATTACGCCAACCGTTTTGGTGGCCAAATTAGTGAATACAGGAAAATTAAAAATTACATTTTCTGTTCCAGAAAAATATGCTTCGCAAATAAAGTCGGGTTCAACAATCGATTTTTCGGTTTCAGGATCAGATAAAGTGTATAATGCAAAGATTTATGCGATTGAACCGGAAGTTGAAGTAGCAACACGTACCTTAAAAATTCGCGCTATTGCAGATAATATCGACGGAAAACTTTTTCCTGGAACTTTTGCAGATGTAAAACTACCTTTAAACATTATTAAAGATGCGATAGTGGTGCCTTCAGAAGCGATTGTACCTGTTCAGAGTGGTAAAAAAGTGTACGTAGCTAATATGGGAAAAGCCAAAGAAGTGATGGTTGACGCTACTACAAGAACCGATTCTTCGATTTTGATTTTATCAGGATTAAAAGCCGGAGATACCTTGATTACCAGTGGCGTAATGTCATTAAAAAATGAGGCTCCTATAAAAGTTAAAGTAAAAAAATAATTTTAAGTTAAGAGTTATGGGTTATGAGTTAGATCTGAGTTGTAGGTTTTAAGCATCAAGTCTTATTTCTATTTTCTTTATTCTATTTTCTAAAATCTAAAATCTGAACTCTAAAATCCAAAATCTCACATGAGTTTATCTACTACTAGTATAAAAAGACCTGTTTTAACCATTGTACTGAATCTTTTGATTATTTTATTCGGTTTCATTGGTTATACGTTTTTGGGTGTTCGCGAATTTCCTTCGATCGACCCTGCACAGGTTTCCATTAGAACCAATTATACAGGAGCCAATTCTGATATTATAGAATCACAAATTACAGAACCTCTTGAAAAAGCCGTAAATGCAATTGACGGGATTCGAAACATCACATCATCCAGTAATCAGGGAAGCAGTAATATTACTATCGAATTTAATCTGGATAAAAATCTTGAAGAAGCCGCAAATGATGTTCGTGACAAGGTTTCGCAAGCTGTTCGAAGCCTGCCTCAGGATATTGATGCGCCGCCGGTAGTTTCTAAAGCCGATGCTGATAGTGAATCTATTATTTCGATGACGGTACAAAGTGACAGCAGAAGTTCTTTGGAATTAAGTGATTATGCAGAAAATGTTATTTCGCAGCGTTTAGAAACGATTCCCGGAGTAAGTGGTGTTCAAATTTGGGGACAAAAACGTTACGCCATGCGTTTGTGGATTGATCCGATAAAATTAAACGCTTATAACTGTACGGTTTCTGATGTTCGAAATGCCTTAAACGCACAAAACGTAGAATTACCTTCGGGAAAATTAACCGGAAACAATACAGAATTAACCGTAAAGACCATTGGAAATCTTTCGAAACCGGAAGAATTTAATGATATTATCATTCGAACAGACGGAGATAAAATTGTTCGTTTGAGTGATGTTGGCGGTGCTGAACTAGGACCTGAAAATATTGAAACATCTTTAACATCCTCAGGACTTCCAATGATTGGTATGGCCATTGTACCAATGCCGGGAGCCAATTATCTGGATATTTCGAAAGAATTTTACAAAAAATATGATGCTTTAAAAAAGGATCTTCCAAAGGATATTAAACTAAATATCGCGCTTGACAATACCCTTTTCGTAAAAAAGTCGGTACATGAAGTAGCCGAAACTTTAGGTATTTCGATTATTCTGGTAATCATCATTATCTATTTGTTTTTTAGGGATTGGGCGATTGCGTTCAGACCTTTAATTGATATTCCGGTATCTTTAATTGCTACGTTTTTTATTATGTGGCTTTTTGGATTCTCAATCAACGTATTAACTTTATTGGCCATTGTATTGGCAACCGGTCTGGTGGTGGATGACGGAATTGTAGTAACCGAAAATATCTTCAAAAAAGTCGAAGAAGGAATGTCGCCTATCGAAGCAGCTATAAAAGGTTCTAACGAAATTTTCTATGCTGTAATCTCGATTTCCGTTACACTTGCTGCGGTATTCTTGCCTGTAATTTTCTTAGAAGGTTTCGTAGGCCGACTCTTTCGGGAATTTGGGGTCGTCATTGGAGCCGCGGTTTTAATTTCAGCTTTCGTATCGTTGACTTTAACGCCAATGCTGAATGCTTATTTAATGAAAGGCGGAGAACAGAAAAAATCGAAATTCTACATAAAAACCGAACCATTTTTTGAAAAATTAAATAGTGGATATGCAGCTTCATTAGGCCGATTCATGGAAAAAAAATGGATCTCCTTCCCTATTCTTATTGCTTGTTTTGGATTGATTTATTTATTTTTCACCATACTCCCAAAAGAAACTGCACCTTATGATGACCGTAGTTCTGTAACGATGCGTATGACAACTCCGGAAGGTTCTTCTTATGATTATACCAACCGTTTCATGCAGGAAATGTCAAGATTGGTGGATGATTCTATCCCGGAGAAAAAAGTAAGTTTAGTTATTACCGCTGGAGGTTCAGGAGGTTCTGCAACAAATTCAGGTTTTATCAGACTTTCACTAAAAGAACCAAACGAAAGAACCAAATCTCAAAAAGATATTGCGGATCAGTTAACCAAATGGACTAAAAAATATCCGGACGCTAAGACATCTGTAATTCAGCAGCCTACCATTGCCGTAAACCGACGTGGTGGACTTCCGATTCAGTACATTATTCAGGCTCCAAATTTTGAAAAACTAAGAGAAAAAATTCCACTTTTCATGAGTGAAGTGGGTAAAAGTGATGTTTTCTCGACTTCAGATGTCAATTTAAAATTTAATAAACCTGAAATCAACGTAAGTATCGATCGCGAAAAAGCCGAGAGTTTAGGAATATCAATTATGGATATCGCTCAGACTTTGCAGCTTTCTTTAAGCGGACAACGTTTTGGATATTTCATTAAGAACGGAAAACAATATCAGGTAATTGGTCAGTTTGATCAAAAAGACCGTTCGAAACCATTAGATTTAACATCGATGTTTGTGAGAAACAAATCCGGTCAGTTGATTCAGATGGATAATGTCGTAAAGGTCGAAGAGCAAAGTAACCCGCCTCAATTGTATCATAATAACAGATACATGTCAGCAACGGTTTCTGCAGGTTTGGCGCCGGGCAAAAGTATCAGCGATGGTATTGAAGAAATGGATCGAATTAAAGCTAAAGTTTTAGATCAGAGTTTTACCACTGATTTAAGTGGAGAATCGCGAGATTTTGTCGAAAGTAGTTCAAATACTTCTTTTGCCTTTGGATTGGCTTTGTTATTAATCTTTTTGATTCTTGCCGCACAATTCGAGAGTTTTATCGATCCGTTGATTATTATTCTGACCGTGCCAATGGCCGTTGCAGGAGCTTTATTCTCCTTATGGCTATTCAATCAAACCTGGAATATTTTCAGTCAGATTGGTACCGTAATGCTTATTGGTCTGGTAACTAAAAATGGTATTTTGATTGTAGAGTTTGCCAATCAGCTGCGAGAACAGGGAAAACCAAAAATGGAAGCGATTCTTGAAGCATCAGAAGCACGTTTACGCCCAATTTTAATGACGAGTTTAGCCATTGCCTTAGGAGCATTACCAATTGCAATGTCACTTGGAGCGGCATCTACGAGTAGAATCGGGATGGGAGTTGTGATCGTGGGGGGAACTATTTTCTCATTAGCATTGACACTTTTTGTAATTCCTGCTATTTATTTGATGTGGTCTAAAGCCAGAAAACATTATCCGGAATTTGATCATATCGAAGAATACGAAAGAGAGAGCCATAAATAGATATTAAAATTTGAAATAATATAGAAGCTGTGAATTTCGTTTTTAAAGTGTCATTCGCAGCTAACCATTCATCATATGAAAACTAAAATAACATTAATAAGTCTCGTTTTATTTTTGTTTTGTGTAGCAAAAAGCAGCGCACAGGAAATCCTGACTATCGAAGACGCTATGAAAATAGCTTTAGAAAATAACTTCGAAATTAAGATTGCTAAAAATAATTCAACAATAAGCGAAACCAACGTAACTGTTGGAAATGCTGGTATTCTGCCAACTGCAACAGCTAATATTGTAGACAATAACAACGTTACAAACTCAACACAGGTACGTCAGGACGGAACATCAACTACATTAAATAATGCCAAAAACAACAGTTTAACGTATGGAGTTAGTTTAGGCTGGACTGTTTTTGACGGAATGAGAATGTTTGCCCGATACGATCAGTTAAAAGAGCTTCAAAAATTAGGCGATGCCGAACTAAAAAGAACGGTTTTAATGAAAATTGGTCAGGTAAATTCTGCTTATTATGATTTGGTACAACAACAACATCAGTTATCAGCTTTAGATACTACAATTGTAATTTCTAAACAAAGAGTTCAATTAGCACAAAACCGTTTCACCATTGGTAAAGCTTCAAAATTAGAAGTTTTAAATGCGCAGGTCGATTTAAACACAGATCAGGTTGCTTTATTAAGACAAAAAGAATCGTATAAAAATGCCAAGATTTTACTGAATCAGTATTTGGCACGTGATCCACAAATCGATTTTACAGTAACGGATTTGGTTACTGTAGATAACAAACTGGTTTTGATAGACTTAATGGATCTGGCAAAAAAACAAAATCCGGCTTTAGAAGCGCAGGTTATCAATAAACGAATTGCAGAATTACAACTAAAACAAGTAAAAGCAAGCCGATATCCAACTATAAATTTAACTTCTGGTTATAATTTTTCTGAAAGCCAGTCGAGTTTAGGATTTACAAGCGAAAACTCTTCAAAAGGTTTTAATTATGGTTTTAATGCTTCGCTGAATCTTTTTGATGGATTGAATCAGCATAGGAATGAAAAAGTTGCCAAATTGCAAATTGAAAACTCTCAAATTGCTATTGAGCAACAAAGCTTGATTTTGAATACACAATTGAGCACGGCTTTTCAAACCTATTTAACCAATTTAGAATTAATTGATCTTGAAGAAGATAATCAGGCAATCGCCAAACAAAATTTAGACATTACGCTTGATAAATTTAGAATTGGAACCATTACGACTCTTGATTTTAGAACAGCTCAATTGAATTATGTGAATGCAAAAGTACGCTACAGCAACGCACAATATGAGGCTAAATTATCTGAAATTGCACTGAAAGAATTAGCAGGAAATATTAATTTTTAGATTAAATTTGTTTCAAAACAAATTTAAATGATCTCATATAATACCAAGGACTGGTTTACTTTTATTTTCCACGTTCATAAATCAGATACAGTAAGAAAACTGTTTCCGATAATGATTGCTATCGGAATTTATTCTTCTATAATTGGATATCTTGAAATCGCCTATTTTAAAGTAGGCAAAAACGATTACATCCATAACATTCCCATCATGCACGGAATGTTAGGTTTTGTAATTTCGTTATTACTTGTTTTTAGAACCAATACTGCTTACGATCGTTGGTGGGAAGGACGAAAATTATGGGGAGGCCTCGTAAACAATAGCCGTAATCTGGCTATTAAGCTTTCGGCAATGCTGAAAGATGAAAATGATCGAAAATTCTTCAGAAAATTCATTCCCACTTATGCTTCTATTTTGCACAGGCATCTTCATGATTCTGAGACCAGTAAACAGCTATTTGATGATGTAGATTTAGAAATTGATCATCATAAACACAAACCGAATCAGGTAAAAAGAATGATGTTTCATAAGATCAATGATTTGTATGATTCTAAAAAAATTACCGGAGATCAGCTTATTATTTTAAACGAAGAATTACAATCTTTTACAGATATCTGCGGTGCCTGCGAAAGAATTAAAAATACCCCAATTCCCTATTCCTACAGTGCTTTTATAAAGAAATTCATTTTCTTTTATACCATGACATTGCCTTTTGGTTACTCGATTAGCCTGGGGTATTTTGTTGCTCCGGTTGTTGTTTTTATTTTTTATGTACTGGCGAGTTTAGAGCTTATTGCAGAGGAAATTGAAGATCCGTTTGGTGATGATGAAAATGATTTGCCAACCAAAAAAATTGCAGAGAATATTAAAAAACATGTAGAAGAACTGATTTAATTAAACGTTAAATCTCCGGTTGCTATTCATATTTTTATTAAATTTAAAGTCTTACTTAAAAATTTAATCACAATGAATAACCAACGTGCTTTAATAAATCCTCCGCATCTGTCAAATGAAAAATCATTAAAAACACTTGTTGAGAACAGGACTGTTTATACACTTAATCATTGTGAACTCAATATTTTTGAAACCTACGAATCTGCAAAATCAGTGCCACTAAAATTTAACGATTTTGCGGTGACCAGCATGTTGAGAGGAAAAAAGATAATGTATCTTTTTGATGAACCCGGATTTGATTATCTGCCCGGAGAAACAGTTGTAATTCCTCCAAATGTTGAAATGAAGATCGATTTTCCTGAAGCATCAAGAAAAAATCCAACGCAATGTCTGGCACTGGCAATCGACCAATCTAAGATAAACGATACCTTAAATTTTCTGAACCAACATTATCCTAAAGAAGGCAGCGATTGTTATTGGCAATTAAATCATCAAAACTACTTTTTTTATAACAACATAGATCTTGCCATTACAACCAATAAATTGATCAAAGAATGCATGGGCACTTCTATGACAAAAGATGCTTTGGCCGACTTGACTTTACAGGAATTGATAATTAGAATTATACAAACACAAACTGCAAAATCAATCGATCAGGGAGTTTCTGTTTCTTCAAACAATCCAATTTTTGAAGTTACGGAGTTTATAAGGCTTAATTTAAAAGAAAATATAAATCTGAAAAGCCTAAGCGAAAAAGCTTGTATGAGTACAGCTTCTTTTTATCGCTTTTTCAAACGGGAATTAGGCATGAGCCCGATTGAATATGTTTTGAATGAAAAAATAAAGCACGCCAAGAAACTACTAAAAAATCCCGGCATCCAGATTAACGAAGTTTGTTATTTATCAGGTTTTGAAGATGCCAATTACTTTATTCGGTTGTTTAAAAAACACGAGGGAATCACGCCTAAGCAGTATCAGTTGTTGTATGTTAATTGAAAGCGGCTAAGATTCTAAGATGCTAAGGTTCTGAGTTTTTTTTTTAAAGTTGCAAAGGTTCAGAGAGACAAGGGGACAAAGTTTTTTTTAAAAAAGTTGCAAAGGTTCAGAGGAACAAAGGAACAAAGTTTTTTTTTGAATGTTTATTCTGTAATATTTATTTCTCAACCTTTATAAATCAACCTTTATAAATCAACCTTTATGAACACAACGTTTATAAAAACACAACGTTTATTGTAGAGACGCACAGCAGTGCGTCTACGCTCCTATTTTCCATACCAATTTTACATGCAATGCGTTAGACGCACTGCTGTGCGTCTACTACGGTCAATCTTTGTGCATCAAAACCTTTGAACCTTTGTTCCTTTGCTCCTTTGTTCCTTTGAACCTTAGAACCTTAGCAACTTAGAACCTATTCAATAAAACGAAACGGTTCCAAATTTTTCTCCTCTTCTTCGGTAAAAATTCGGTATTCGATTTGGAATGTTTTCTTTAAAGGCGTTTCTAGCGAAAAACCGCCAACTCCAAAAGCGTCGATCACTTTTAGCGTAAAATGCGCGTGTTTCCAATATTCGAATAAATCCTTATCTACCCAAAATTCTGTATCTTCGATAGTTCCTATACAAACATCTCCCATTCGCTGATAATATCCGCCTTTTTCAAAACATTGAGGCTGCGTTCCTTCACAACAACCTCCAGCCTGATAAAACATCAAATCACCGTGTTTTTCTTTTAGAATATTGATCAGTTCAATAGCTTTATCTGTAGCATCTATTCTTTTTATCATGGCTTTTTATATTAAAAAAAGCAACAAACTTATTTCGTTTGTTGCTTTCATGATTAATTTAAGGTTTTGCAATCTCAAGAACTACCCTTCCTTCTATCTGACCTTTTTTCATTTTATCAAAAACGTCATTAACATCTTCTAATTTTGCGGGAGTAATTGTTGCTTTTACTTTTCCTTCTGTGGCAAATTCTATTGCCTCTTTCATATCCTTACGTGTACCTACAATCGAGCCGCGAATTGTTATCCTGTTTAAAACAGTATCAAAAATTGATAAATCAAAATTTCCCGGAGGAAGTCCGTTGAGTGCCATTGTACCTTTTCGTCTTAATGTTTCAAGACCTTGCTTGAAAGCTATAGGCGAAACGGCTGTAACCAATGCCCCATGCATTCCACCAACTTCTTTTTTCAAGAATTCTCCAGGATTTTGATTTTTTGCGTTTACTACTAAATCTGCTCCAAGTTTTTTAGCCAGATCAAGCTTGTCATCTGCAACGTCAATTGCAGCAACATGCATTCCCATTGCTTTGGCGTATTGTACGGCAACGTGTCCCAGTCCGCCAATTCCTGAAATGGCTACCCATTCTCCAGGTTTTACTTCAGTTTCCTTAAGACCTTTGTATACGGTTACTCCGGCACAAAGTATGGGTGCCATTTCCATAAAATTCACATTCGATGGTAAGAGACCAACATATCTTGCATCGGCAATTACGTACTCGGCAAATCCACCGTCTACACTATAACCTCCATTTTGCTGGCTGTCGCATAAAGTTTCCCAGCCTGTAATACACTGGTCACATCCTCCACAGGCACTGTAAAGCCATGGCACACCAACGGCATCACCTTCTTTTACGTTTTTTACATCCTGACCAACGGCTACAACATATCCTACGGCTTCGTGCCCAGGAATTAACGGCATTTTTGGCTTTACGGGCCAGTCTCCTTCTACTGCGTGTAAATCAGTATGACAAACGCCACTCGCAATCACCTTTACAAGGATTTCGTTTTTACCCGGGCGTTTTACTTCAACTTCTTCAATTTTCAAAAGAGAACCAAATTCTCTTACAACTGCAGCTTTCATTGTTTTTGGCAACATAGTTTATTGATTTGCAAGAGCAGTAAGTGATTTGCTTACTGCCCTTTGGTTTATACAATTCTTTAAAAGAAGCCTAATTTCTTTTTGTCATAAGAAATCAGCATATTTTTTGTCTGACGATATTGCCCCAACATCATTTTATGGTTTTCGCGACCAATTCCGGATTGTTTATAACCTCCAAAAGGCGCTCCGGCCGGATAAGAATGGTATTGATTGATCCAGACACGACCTGACTGAATCGCTCTTGGTACCTGATAAATTTCATGTGCATCACGTGTCCATACTCCGGCACCTAAACCGTACATAGTGTCATTGGCAATTTCTATAGCTTCTTCGGTAGTTTTAAAAGTGGTAACAGCGAGAACGGGTCCAAAAATTTCTTCCTGAAAAATTCTCATTTTGTTATGTCCTCTAAACAAAGTTGGCTTGATATAATAACCGCCTTCAAGATCTCCTCCTAAGTGGTTTTCATCTCCTCCTGTCAAAAGCTCTGCTCCTTCTTCTTTACCTAATTTTATATAAGACATGATTTTTTCTTTCTGAACCAATGAGGTCTGAGCACCAATCATAGTGGTCTTATCGAGCGGATTTCCAGCAATAATAGCCTCAGTTCTTTCAATTACTCTGGCGATAAACTTGTCATAAATATCTTCATGAATCAGTAATCTTGACGGACAAGTACAAATTTCGCCTTGGTTTAGAGCAAATAATACAGCACCTTCGATCGCTTTGTCGAAGAAATCATCATCGTGATCTGCTACTGACGGGAAGAAGATATTTGGAGATTTACCACCCAGTTCTAACGTTACCGGAATAATATTTTCTGTAGCATATTGCATTACTAAACGTCCCGTAGTGGTTGACCCTGTAAATGCCGCCTTAGCCACTTTTTTATTGGTAACCAACGGACGACCAAGCTCTGCACCAAAACCGTTTACAATGTTTAAAACTCCCGGAGGCAAAATATCACCTATTAATTCCATCAAAACTAAAATAGAAATCGGCGTACTTTCTGCAGGTTTCAAAACAATTGTGTTTCCTGCTGCCAGCGCCGGAGCGATTTTCCAAACAGCCATTAGAATAGGGAAATTCCACGGAATAATCTGTGCAACAACCCCTAATGGTTCACTTAAAGCAATCGAAACCGTTTGTGAATCCAATTCTGCAATAGAGCTTTCTTCGGCACGAATTACGCCTGCAAAATATCTAAAATGGTCAATTGCCAACGGAATATCTGCCGCAAGTGTTTCACGAATTGGTTTCCCGTTATCGATGGTTTCAACTGTTGCAATATATTCCAGATTGTCTTCTATCTTTTGCGCAATTTTATTTAGTAGAATGCTTCTTTCCGTAACAGAGGTTTTTCCCCATGTTTTAAACGCTTCATAAGCTGCATCAACAGCTAATTCTAAATCTTCTTTTCCTGAATGTGCTGCTTTTGTAAATACTTTTCCATCAATTGGAGAAAGAACGTCAAAATATTCTCCTTTTACCGGAGCTGTAAATTTTCCGTTGATATAATTATCATATTTTACCTTAAATTCAGGTTTTTGTGTGGCATTGTTCATAATTTGTTTTTTTTTGATTCATTCCAAATTTAGTTTCATAAATTGAAACAGAATAGCACTTTTCATTCATCTTGTAGCACAAAAATTACACATTCGTTTTTATAACTAACTTTTAATATTTAATTATCAAAATATTGGCGATAAAAATGTAAACTACTCAATAGCAATAGGTTTTATATAAAATAAAAACGACTAGAAAAAACCAAATAAATTGTTTCTTACTACCACACGCAATCCTTATATTTGTATCCTTATACAAGAATAAAAAAGTTAACATGAAAATATCTTACAACTGGTTAAAACAATTTATTAAAACAGACTGGACATCAGAACAAACTTCAGAATTACTTACAGATTTAGGTCTTGAAGTAGAAGTTGTCGAAAAATACCAATCAGTTAAAGGCGGTTTAGAAGGAGTAGTTGTAGGACACGTACTTACTTGCGAAAAGCATCCTGATGCAGATAGATTAAATATTACAACTGTAAATATTGGTTTAGAAGCTCCTATACAAATTGTTTGTGGTGCAGCGAATGTTGCAGCAGGACAAAAAGTTCCTGTAGCTACTATAGGTACAGTTTTATATGATAAAGATGGTGCTGAATTCACTATCAAAAAAGGCAAAATTCGCGGACAGGAAAGTCACGGAATGATTTGTGCCGAAGATGAACTAGGTTTAGGTACAAGCCATGACGGAATCATGATTCTGGATGAAAAATTAGTTCCGGGAACACCGGCTGCAGACGTTTTTCAGGTTGTTAATGACGAAGTATTCGAAATTGGTTTGACTCCAAATCGTGCCGATGCCATGAGCCATCTTGGAACTGCACGTGATTTAAGAGCTGGAATGCTGCAACGTGGTGTAAACGTAGAGTTGATCACGCCATCTGTGAGTAATTTTAGAGTAGACATGCGTACTTTAAAAATTGATGTTAATGTAGAAGAACCTCTTTTGGCTCCTAGATATTGCGGTGTTACCATTTCAGGAATTTCTGTTCAGGAATCTCCGGCCTGGTTACAGGATCGTTTGAAAGCTATTGGATTAACTCCAAAAAATAATATTGTCGATGTTACTAATTATGTTTTACATGAATTAGGACAGCCTTTGCATGCGTTTGATGCTGCAAAAATCAACGGAAAGATCATTGTAAAAACTCTTCCTGAAGGTACTAAATTTGTAACTTTAGACGATGTTGAAAGAACATTACATAAAGAAGATTTAATGATTTGCGACGAAAAAGGTCCGCTTTGTATTGCGGGAGTTTTTGGAGGAAAAAAATCAGGAGTGTCTGATGGTACAACCACTATATTCTTAGAAAGTGCTTATTTTGATGCTGTAAGTGTTCGTAAAACAGCAAAAAGACATCAATTGAATACGGATGCTTCTTTTAGATTCGAAAGAGGAATTGATCCAACAATTACAGAATACGCATTGAAACGTGCAGCGCTGCTAATTTTGGAAGTTGCAGGCGGAAAAATAACGTCTGATGTTGTAGAGGTTTATCCTAAAAAAATAGAAGATTTCTCTGTTTTATTGAATTTCAGCCATGTTTCTAAAATTATCGGACAGGAAATTCCAAAAGATACCATCAAAAAAATCCTGGTTTCTTTAGACATAAAAGTAAACAGCGTTTCTGATTCAGGTTTAGGGTTAACAATTCCTGCATATCGCGTAGACGTGCAACGTGAAATTGACGTGATTGAAGAGATTTTAAGAGTTTACGGATATAACAATATCAATTTCTCTAAAAAATTCAATGCCACGGTATCAAATTCGCCAAGAACAGAAGATTATAAAGTACAAAATGTAATAGCATCACAATTGAATTCTCAGGGATTTCATGAGATGATGGCCAACTCTTTGACAACAGCTGCTTATGCTAAATTATCGACTGCTTTAAAAGAAGAGCATAATGTTACGATGCTGAATCCGCTAAGTAGTGATTTGTCTACTATGCGTCAATCTTTATTGTTCTCTGGTTTAGAAGCGATTTCGTATAACATTAACAGAAAAAATTCTGATCTAAAATTATTCGAATTCGGAAAATCATACCATAAATATCTAAACGGATACGAGGAGCACAAACATTTGACTTTACTGATCTCAGGAAACAGAAATAAAGAAAGCTGGACCAATCCGCAAAAAACTACTGATTTCTTTTTATTAAAAGGATATGTAAAAGGAATCCTGGCTCGTTTAGGAATTGATAAAATTTCGAATGCTCCGGTACAATCTGATATTTTCTCAGAAGGAACCGCTATTTGCTACAACAATGACACTTTGGTAGAAATGGGTGTGGTTAAGAAATCAATCTTAAAACATTTCGGAATCAAGCAAGATGTTTATTTTGCTGATTTTAACTGGGATTTAGTGCTAAAAATAATCACTGGGAAAATCAAGTATTCTGAAATCCCTAAATATCCTGAAGTTCGCAGAGATTTAGCTTTATTGATTGATAAG
This sequence comes from Flavobacterium sp. C3NV, assembly GCF_046825355.2. NCBI lineage: Bacteria > Pseudomonadati > Bacteroidota > Flavobacteriia > Flavobacteriales > Flavobacteriaceae > Flavobacterium > Flavobacterium sp. C3NV. Next base: position 278,215 of record NZ_JBKQBJ020000003.1, read on the forward strand.
AACACCACTTACGAAAGCATTTTTAACCTTGCTAAGCAAACAGAAAAGTCACTTTTGAAAGATGTTAACTTATTTGATGTTTATGAAGGCAGTAAGCTTCCTGAAGGCAAAAAATCGTATGCTTTGAGTTTCACCATTCAGGACAATACAAAAACGCTTACAGACGCTCAAATTGATAAAATCATGTCGAAACTGCAAAATACTTTTGAGACAGAGCTTGGAGCTAGTTTGAGATAAAATTAGTTATAGTAAAATATAAAATCCCAATACTGAAATTTCAGCATTGGGATTTTTTTTGTTATTGCATTTATCCTTAATACGTGATTGCAGCAAAAAAAGGATGGTCCTTAATTTTTTCTCTTCCGTTTAAAAAAGTTAACTCCATAAGGAAATTACATTGTACAATTTCCCCTCCTAACTTCTCGACCAATTCACAAACTGCTTTAGCGGTCCCTCCTGTCGCTAAAACATCATCATGTAACAAAACCTTGTCTCTCTTTTTTATTGCATCTGTGTGCATCTCTAAGCTATCTGTACCGTATTCTAACTCGTAAGAAGCCGAAATGGTTTCATACGGTAACTTTTTAGGCTTTCTAACCGGAACAAAACCTGCATTTAATTCCTGTGCCAATAATATACCAAAGAAAAAGCCACGACTCTCTGCTCCTACTACTTTATCTATTTTTTGTCCGTTTAAAGATTCTATTAAAATATTAAGGCATTCTTTTGTCGCAATTGGGTCATTTAACAGCGGAGTGATGTCTTTAAACAAAATTCCTTCTTTTGGAAATCCCTGAATATCACGTACATAATTTTCAATCTTCATTTTTTTTTATTTTTATGTTATTTTATGCTTGTTTATGTCACATTTATGTCTATCTTTGCACCCGCAATAAGCAATCAACAAAGCTACGAAAAATTAGCTAATTGATAACAAAAAGGCCTCGTGGCGCAACTGAATAGCGCACTTGATTACGGCTCAAGAGGTTACTGGTTTGAATCCAGTCGAGGTCACTACAAAGCCAAACGGCGTCAATTAAAGACAATTGACGCCGTTTTTTATTTATAGAATTATTAATCAATACCTTCGTATTTTTTTTGTTTTTGTTTCCTTTTTTAAAGACATAAAAATCAGGAAATAGTTGATAAAAAAAAATGACCAATCTAATAAATATAACAGAAATTGTAAATTCAAAGTGCAATAACTTAACAGGATTCGAGCACTACATGTATAGCAAATTAGAGTTTCACACTCGCATGGATTCCTATTTTTGAGAATATTTCCGTAAGTCGTTATTAAGGTTTTAAAACACGGCATAACACATATATATTCTACAAATAATTCAAAAATTAATTTTGCAGAGTTTTGTGACAGAATCGTGGCGCATGGAGTTTTTGAAAAGTAGAAACTTAGCAAAATCAAGGCTTGACGAGTTTAGGTTCGAAACTGCAGATACCAAGATTATGATACAAAAATATGAGTATTACAGCCAGGAGATTATACTTTCTAACTAAACAAAAATATGCTAATTCAAATGATTTTGATTTAGCATTTTTAAAACTATAGATAATTCTGAAAGGCTTCAGCTGCTTTCTTTTGGTAGGCATCTTTAAGAGATATAACCGTTGCTTCACGTAGCATATTTTTGCCCTGGATGGGAATGGTTGAAAGACCTATATCATCAACACTAACTTGCGTCAGAATTGTATTCCAAACACCCGTTTTAACCAGTTCCAACAATGTAGAAATATCATTTATTTCGACCAGTACATTAGGTTTGAGTTTTTTTAGTTTCAACAGGTTGTTTATGAATTGAATGGTACTGTACCCGCTGTCGGGAAAAGCAAGAGGCAAATCCATGATTTCTTTCAAGGAAATGGAAGATCGTCCTGCAATATTAGAATTTTTAGAAACTACTAAGGTCATAGGAGAAGAAAACAAGCTTCGATACCTGAGATGCACATCATCAGCTTGTTCTCTAAAGGTTAGTACAAAATCTAATTCGGTAGAATTAAGCCTATCTATCAGTTCTGTCGATGTTCCAAATACGATCTTCACTTTAATATCAGGGAATTTTTCCGAAAACAAAATCAGTGCTCTGGTAAGAAGGTTCCGTAAAGCATAAGTAACACCTATTGATAAACTCCCCACATTGAGATTATTCAGATCTTTCATCATTATAAGCCCATCATTGGCACGGCTAACACTTTGAAATGCAAATTCCGAAAACAGTAATCCAGCCTCTGTGAGTGTAATTCTTTTTCCAATACGGTTGAATAAAGGAACATTAATTTCTTCTTCCAATTGCTTTATCTGCTGTGAAAGGGTACTCTGACTTATATTCAGTTGGTTGGCTGCTTCTGTAAAATTGAGAAGTTCCTTAGCTTTCAGAAAGTATCTAAGCTGACGTAGTTCCATTTTTAAATCGGTTTTTACGATTGATTTAATCGAAATAAAGCGTTTTGCAAATTTATAAAATCTACAGAGATTTGCAGTATTAATATAAATAATTTTAAAGATGAGTGATTCTTCGAACCTTCCTCTCTTAAACAAAAGAAAGGACATCGGTACTATTACCTTAAAAACACTTGATCATTACGATTTATCTAGTAAAGAAAAAGATTTTTTAAGTCGGCACAAACCAGAAAACAAACTAATCATATACGGCACACTTGCTCCGGGTAAGCCGAACCATCATAAGATAAGCCACATCAAAGGCGAATGGAAATCGGGTCTATTGAAAGGGGGAAAACTTGAAACAAAAGGCTGGGGTGCAGAACTTGGCTTTAACGGTTTTGTACCAGTTTCTGAGAATGAACAGACAGATATCCCCTGCTATGTTCTCTTTTCAGACGATTTGCACAAAAACTGGGATTATCTGGATGAATTTGAAGGCAGTGGCTATAAACGAATACTAGCGATATATGAACTTGAAGACAAAAAACAGAGTATTGGGTACCTATACGCAATCAACGGCTAAAAAGCCTTTTGTACTGCCCTTACTAGAAGATATAAAAAGTAACGAAAAGGTTGATAAAGAAAGTAAAAGGTTCCGGAATATACAATTGACTATTTTTCTTTCTGGACTTTCGGTTTTTGCACAATTATATCTTTTTCAGCCACTCTTGTTGACACTAGCCAATGAATTCGGAATTTCGGCAGGTGATAGTTCATGGCTGGTATCTTCCTCTACACTAGGAATGGCTCTGGGTCTTTTATACTTTGCATTCAAATCAGACAGTTTCTCCCGTAAAAAGCAGATGCTTTTTGCAATGGTATCTTCTTCTATTCTGACCATTGCTTCAGTCTGGATATATAATTTTCCGCTTCTTATTTTAATTGGTATCATTAAGGGTTTTGTTATAGCGGGAGTTTCATCTGTTGCATTGCCATATTTAACTGAAGAAGTAAAACTTTCCGCGTTAGGTCTTGCTATTAGCATGTATCTTAATGGAAATACAATTGGGGGAATGAGCGGCAGAATTGTAACTACAGTCTTGTATGGTGAAATAGGTTGGCGCAATACAATAATGATTATAGGCATTATCAGCATGATCTTATCAGTTGTCTTCTGGAGATACTTTCCCCAGTCCCGTTTTTTTCAACCACAAAAGACAGACTTTACTCTGAAATATAGGGAAATGAAAAGTTTTGTTTTTGATTCATACATGTTGCGCTTATATATTATAGGCTTTTTGATAATGGGAACTTTTGTAAGTATATATAATTACCTTACTTATAACCTGGAAGCTCCACCCTTTTCATTGAGCCATATTTTCATCGCTTTTATTTTTATGATTTATACTTTTGGTTTGCTTGGCACTACTATCATCGGAAGGTTATCCGAAAGATTTGAAACTCGAACGCTTCTAATCAGTTCCCTTTTGTTAATGATTATAGGCATAATATTATTGCTTTCAGGTAGTCTAATGTTCGTTATCGTGGGGCTGATAATTTTAACACTAGCTTTTTTTGCTTCACACACTATGGCAAGCCGAATGGTGGTGTTGCACGCCAAAACAGGCAAAAGTTCCGCTACCTCACTCTATTGGTTATTCTATTATTTGGGTTCGGCAGTTATGGGAAGTGGTACTGGATATCTTTTACATGCTACTTCTTGGAGCGTTTTTGTATGGTTACTTGCCGGAGCAGTATTTGTCACGCTTTTATTATCCTATAAAAGTTGAAAATCTCATTTAAAGATATTGATCACGCAAATGCTAAATCAAAAGCAATAATCACAACTCCGTAGTAGTGAGATTGATTTGTAATTCTAATATGTCCTAATTAATATTAGGTGTCAATCAGTATGTATATTTCTCATATGCTCATTGACACCTTTTTGTGGTATTTAAAATATCCGTATTTGATTTTTTACCTGATATCGCTATCTTGATCTTTACTTTGCTAATATCATTCTATTAGATAGTTATTTTGCATTTATATTCCAATAGAATTTATACGATATAATTTACTAACATTATCGCGTTTTACACCTTGAACAGTTATTCAGGTAACACTATTCACAAGCACTCAAAGCCAAGTCGTTAATCTCAGCTACACGGTGCAAATGTTCAATACCTTCTATAAATCCTGAACTTAAAAAAGCAACTGTTAGATCTCGTTCTGGGTCAACCATCCAAGCTGTTGATCCTCCACCCATTCCCGCTATTGCTTTTTCAGACGCAGTACTACCGCAGGGAGTTAAGAAATGTCCTTTGCCACGAGTATAACCCCCAATAAGATGAAAATTAGCAGGAAAAGACACGCCTCTTTTCTCGTTTTCTGCAAAATCCCAAGCGTGGTTAATCATATCTCCGGTACTGTTTTGACTTGCATACTCAAACAATGATTTAGATATCAAGCGATATTTCCCGGTATTTCCCTGTTGACGCATAGCATCAGCAAATTTAAATAAATCGTCAATGGTTGTAAAGCCTCCACCGCCAGGCACAATGCCATTTGCAAAGGAATCAAGCATTGTTGCTGTGACAGCAGATGAAGGTGTACTCATTTTTTCAGTATAGGCAACTGGAACACGGCGAGAGTTGTTTGGTTCTGACAGGCCAAATGAAGTGTCATACATTTCTAATGGTTCAAACAGATCTTCACGGGCAATGTCTTTAAATTTACGCTTTTTAGGATCAGTTAATTCTATCATTTTTCCAACCAAAGCGTGACTTGCAATTTGAGTATAAGCAGAACGAGAACCAGTTTCGTAAACGAGCGGTTGTGAAGAATAAGCTGTAATCATTTTATCCAAATCAATCAAATCAGCAATAGAGTAAGGAAAAGGCGGAGCAATTGATGCATGCACTCCCGCTGTGTGGTTTAGCAAGTGGCGAAGCGTAATTTTGTCTTTACCAAATGTGCTGAAATTTGGAATTATATCACCAACAAAAGTATTTAATGACAATAGTCCTTTATCTACAAAATGTAGTGCCAATGCAGATGTAAAAGATTTAGCACAAGACATCGTCAAGTAAAGATCTTCAAAACTACTTTCACGCAAGCCACTGGCAGTACCAAAAGTTTTTCTGTATCCAATTTTGCCACCACGAGCAACAATAACTGCAGCCCCAAAAGTTTGACCATTATCAATGCGTTTCTGAATGGCATTATCTAAATTCTTTAAAGCCTGTTCATTCAATCCAATTTCTGACGGTTTTTTGATTTCAAAGTCCATATTTTTTTTACATTTTTTGATATTCTTAGAGCAAAGATAAACTCGTGAAAAACAATTCTTCTTAAATTAATTTAAGAATTAAAAATGCAACACTATTTATTTATCCCTTAATAATGTTGCTTTTAAATTACTATACCAAACGGGTGTTAATCCTAAGAAACTTGCGATATCTTGCGATTTGAATCGATGAAAAATATCTGGATAATTTAGCCAAAGCCATTTTAAAAATTCTATTTTTGAAAGGCCAATTTGATGGTTTTGAATTTGATTCATGAGTCCGAAAGATTTTAGACTTCCTTTTAATGCAAACTCAAAATAAACTTCATCCTTCAATCCTGATTTTAGTATATCGAGAATATTAATCTCTAAAACTTCGGTGGATTCATTGGCAACAATTTGATATTGAACGAATGAGTTATGACTATTTATATAAATACTCCCTACAATAGGAATTAAATCTTCAGAATGAAACATAATCGCTCGTCGATCGCCCTTCTCTGTAAGAACATAACGTACCATACTTCCTTTTAAAATATAGAAAATTTTAGAACTTTGAGCCTTTTCCTCTACTAAAACATCATTTTTTTTACTGGTAAAAATTCGAGCATTTTCAATAAGAACTTGCATAAATTCTGAACTAATTTTTTTTGGAAAAATCGATCGAATGATTTTAATTTGTTTAGAAGTTAGCATTTCATAAAAAAAAATGTTAGCAATCGGGTTCTCTCGTATATGTAAGAATCAAATATAAGAAATTAAATTCTTTAAAAGTTAATCCACTAATTTACAGAATGACTTAAATATAGATATCTGTAAACATTTGATTTTTTGTTTCAAGATGTGAAAAACCTCAATTAAAAAGAAGAAATCTAGTATTAGTGGTAATTTAGGAGTTGGAGCTAAAAACTTTTTAATCTATGGAAGGGACCTCTTTTGCTACAAATAATTAAGGCGGTTTTTAAGACATTTCATTAGACTGCCTTTTGTGGCAGAATCGGGGCACACCAGTATTGTAAAAATAGAAAACGAGCTATGATAGCCAATCCAACTGTTAGGTTCGAATCTGCGGCTGAACATTTATTTTATTCTCCGACTAAATTTTGTTCAATAAAAATTACATTTTTCAATAGCTAAGCCAATACGAGGTTTACAGTAATTATTAGTTATAAATCGGCATCAATCCCCAACAGGACATCCAAACCAAATTGCTCAAGCCACTGAAAGTCATGCCCTACCGGTAGTAAGCCAATCTCTTTAAATCTTCTATAAAATTTATTGAAATTTGTCCTTTAGAGGTCACAAAAGCCAAATGGCGTCAATTGAAGACAATTGACGCCATTTTTTTGTATTTACTACCAAATAAAGTTACTTGAATCATTTTTGCTTTTTTTAGGAATAGCTCTTACCTAGAATGTCATTTTAAATTTTATAAAAAGACAAAAATACTATTAGAAAAAAATCATCACATCTCATCCCTTATTAAATTATGATCACGTTAAAAAACATTGCTAAATTTGCAACATACCCTTCCCCTTGACACATAACTATCATACAAGATCAAAAGAAAAATGAAAGAAAAAAGAACAGCACTTCTCGTAATGGACATGCAGTCTGCGATAGTAGACAGATATCCTAATAGCACAGCAACAATAAATAATGTTGCAGAAGCAATTTTAAATGCACGAAAAAATAAAATATCCATTATTTATGTTGTAGTTGGCTTTCGACAAGGCATGCCGGAGGTGGGTGCTAATAACAAAACTTTTTCTGCTAGTAAAGAACGTATGGTAAATGCCGATGTAAACGAAATGATGAAGATACATCCTTCATTGACTCCGTATGAACACGATATAATTGTAACCAAACGCAGATATAGCGCTTTTACAGGAAGCGACCTTGAATTAATATTGAGAAGCCAAAATATAAATCATCTCATCCTAACGGGTATTGCTACAAGTGGTGTAGTTTTATCAACTATTAGAGAGGCTTCTGACAAGGACTTTAACTTAACAGTTCTTAGTGATTGTTGTGCTGACGGAGATGAAGAAGTTCATCACATTTTAACCACTAAAGTTTTCCAAATGCAGGCAGATGTTATTCCTCTAAAACTATGGATCAGCCAAAGCTAAATAATCTGATACTCTTTATCGATCAAAATTATCTATAATCTAAGTATTTCAACAGCATTTTTAAAGGCAAAAACGTTTCACGTATAATTTTGTCCGTTTGAGTTATTTTTTTTTACGTTCTGTCACAAGTGCCTTTTATGTTTGCATCATCAAACTAAAAAAGGCTTTTGCCTGATAACATTTAAAAAATAGTAAATCATGAAAAATTTATTTTTGCTCTGCATTGTTCTGGTCTCTTCAACCGCTTTTAGCCAAAGTCTTTTTGAAAGACTTCATTTTGGTCTGAAAGCTGGGGCTAATTACAGTGATTTTTACAATACCAATTTTGAGACCGAAGGTTTGCCAGGATTTCATGCCGGTGCAATTGTCACTTTTGATATCAATCAAAACTGGTCTATACAGGAAGATTTTTTATATTCTACGCAAGGCGCTAAATTAAAAGGAGGATTCTCTGATGGAAAAGACATTGAACTTTCTTACATATCTGTACCAATCGTAGTAAAATACAAAACCAACTTTGGATTGTATTTTGAAGCAGGACCTCAAGTTGGAATTCTGGCTTCACAGGACTTTAAAGAAATTACAAATAACGATGCTGATTTTGCAGAAAAAATTGATGGCGGTATGGTTGGGGGTATCGGCTATCAATTTTCAAACGGACTTGGTATTGGCGCGCGATATTACATGGGATTGACTGATCTCAGCAAAACAAAATCAACGACTATAAATACGGACTTTCAAAATCATATGTCACAAGTAAGTCTTTTCTATATTTTTTAAATTAGACATATCTCATTTTACAAACAAAAGTTAAATAATACCTCCTGCATTTACAGGCGGTATTATTTGTTGTTCAAAATTACAAGAGCAGTATTACTATTTTTTGTACTTTCCCTAAATTTTGCATACCAAAAATTAAAACGGATTAAGTTCTGTATCAAAAATATAAAAGCATAATCATGAACAATATCGCCAAATCTTTCTCTCCTTTAATTTTGAGGGAGATTTATAAAATGAATATTTTTTTGACGTTGTTTATCTCGTTAATTGCTTTGTTTTTTCTTATTATTTTTAAAAACTCAGGAGCTCTTATCCTTTTTATGACCTTAAAAAGTCTGTTTTATATTTTCACTGTAACTTTTTCACTTTCAGCTATATTGGAGTTTTGTGCCGTTAAATTTCCTAATGATATTAATAAGTTTAGGCTTTGGCGTTACTTGGCAAGCTTTTGCACTTCCATTTTTCTTCAAATGTTATTATGGCCTTTTTTTGCTTACATGGCACATATTTCTTGGAGTGCTGACAATTTAGAGCTAATTATGACCTTTTTAGCAGAAGCTATTTTTATCACCATTTTAATATTGCTGTTACAAGATTTTGCAATTTTAAGATTAGCTAAAACACAAGCCGAAATTGAAAATTCAAGATTACTGCTTCGCACGGCAGAAGCTGAAAACCTGCTTTTGAAACAGCAGATTCATCCGCATTTTTTATTCAACTCTCTCAATACGCTGAAAGCCCTATATAAAAAAGACCTTGTTCTTGGAGAGCATTATCTAATTCAGCTGGCTGGATTTCTTAGAAGTGCCGTAACCCTTAATGATAGCATGGCTACTACATTGCAGGAAGAACTGGATTTTTGCCAGAACTATCTTGAAATGCAGAAAATGAGATTTGGTGAGGCCTTAGAATGGGACATTAAAATAAATGATTCTGAGATGCTTAAATGTACTGTGCCAACCTTCTCCCTTCAGCCTCTGGCAGAAAATGCGATCAAGCACAACAGGTTTACCAAACAGCAGCCCTTACGGATTAAAATAGAGCAAACAGGAGAATACATATCAGTATCCAATACTATGAATGTTAGATGTCCCAGTGAAACATCCTTAAAAAGTGGACTGGCAAATCTGGCTGAACGCTGCCTGATTTGGTCCGGAAATGAAATTATAATCAACAACGATGGCGTAACTTTTTCTGTAAGCTTTAAAATAAATACCGATGAAAATCATAATTATTGAAGATGAATCGCTCGTAGCAGAAGATCTAGCATCAAGCCTGAAAAGCAGCAATTCCGAAATAGAAATCACTGCCCTTTTAGGATCTGTTAAAGAAGCAATTGCTTATTTTAAAAATAATCCGCAGCCTGATCTTATCTTTAGCGATATCCAATTAGGAGATGGTTTGAGTTTTGAAATTATTCAAGATGTACCTTTAAATGTTCCGGTAATCTTTTGTACAGCTTTTAATGAATATGCCCTTGATGCTTTTAAAGCTAATGGTATTGAATATATTCTAAAACCCTTTAGCGCAGCCGAGTTAAAAATTGCTTTGGGTAAATTTCATAACATGCAGCACATAATGAGCCGCCAGATTGCTGCACAGTATCAAAAAGCAATGGAAACCATTTCAAATCTTCAGCAACCCATTAGCAGTACTATAATGGTAAAATACAGAGATCGCCTTCTTCCTTTTACATTAGAAAAAATTGCTTTATTTTATGTTGAAGCTGAAACGACAGTTATGCTGGCGCATAATGGTAAAAGTTACAGCTTGACAGAAAGTCTTGAAGATCTTGAAAAAAGAACACACAGTTTTTTCTTCAGAATGAACAGGCAGCTTCTTGTAAACCGAAACGCAATTGCTGATGTTACCGATTATTTTCCGCGAAAGCTAAAAATAAACCTTACATTTCCTTTTCATAAAGATATTTTTGTCAGCAGAGAAAAAAGATCTAAAGTATTGGCGTGGTTAGAAAATTGATTTTTCAAAAGTAGTAACTTGTAAAATAAAAACAATGAAAATTACTGCTTACAGGCTTCAATATTATTTGCAAGAAATTCTATCAGTCACCATGTTATGGCTTTTTGGCGGACTGCTTTTTGTATACATAAAATTTAATGATATCCCCCAACAGTATCATTTCCATTGCCTATCCTCTCATTCCTGGAATGACAAAAAAGTGGATTTATGAATTTTCTGCAATAACCTGCATTTGTATAGGATTGCTAATGGGTGTTTTCCATACTCTGGTTTATCCTAAAATGATAAAAACCAGAAATATTATTCTCACTATTTTTTTACGCATAACAGTTTTTACAGCACTCACAACAGCTCTTATTTTAGTTGCTTTTCAATTCTCAGGCATGCCTTCAAATACCTGGAAAAGTAATTCGCTGCCCGAGGGTTCAGGGGTGAGCGTTATGATTTCGATGATTTTAATGGAAATTCTGGTAGGAATGGTAGTTACAATCCGTACTAATATGGGAAAAAACTACTTTAGAAATTTCATTCGCAATGCCTATTTTACCCCTTCACTTGAAGACCGAATTTTTATGTTTATGGATCTTAAGGACTCTACATTATTAGTAGAAAAAATGGGAAGCAAGAAATTCAGCAGTTTTATTCAGGATTGCTTTAAAGATATTTCTGCCATTGCGCTGGATTTGGGTAGTGAGATTTACCAATTTGTTGGAGATGAAGCCGTGTTGAGCTGGCAGATTAAAACAAATAAATGTTTTAGTAATGCGCTTCAAATGCATTTTTCCCTGATGAAACTTTTGGAGAAAAAAAGACAATATTATATTGATAAACACCGTAAATTTCCAGAATTTAGAAGTTCTATACATTCTGGAATTGTGTCTGCTGCGCTTGTTGGAGTCTATAAAAAAGAAATGGCCTATCATGGAGGAGTGCTAAATCTATGTTCAAGGCTTCAGAAAGTATGCCGTGATCATGATGCTGATTTAGTTATTTCTGAAAATTTTCATAACCATTTAATTGTTGATTATCCCTTTATATTTTTACCTATCACAGATATTGAATTAAAAGGGATTTCAGAAAAACAACTTGTTTATAAGGTAATGATAGATACTGCTAGCTTAAACCAATACTAGATTATACTTTATTCTTTTCCTAAATAATTTTCCATTTTCAATTCTCTCTAAACAAACTTTTTTTTCTACAAAACGGTTCACCCGTAAGATTGTCCGTTTGACTTAATTTTTTATGCTTTTTAAGCAACTGCTCTACTACTTTCGCAGAACAAAATCTTAAAAATCAACATAATGATTCAAACGAAAATCCCTCAGAAAGGCTGGCTTATAGTCTTTATAATCCTTTTATGCCTTGGTCGCTCTTATGGCCAAAATATCACTATCAAAATTTCGGGCATCCGTTCAGAAAAAGGACAAATTATACTAAATGTTTTTAAAAACAGCAAAGATTACGAAAATGAAAAAGTTTCGAAAAAATTAATCTTTGATAAAAAAGCAATCAGTAATGACCTCTTAATTATTAATTGTGATCTCGATCCGGGAACATACGGCATTACACTTATTGATGATGAGAATAAAAATGGAGAACTAAACAAAAACCTCATTGGTATACCCAAAGAAGGTTTTGGTTTTTCTAATTTCTATATGGAAAAGATGAAAAAACCGGTATTTGATGATTTTAAAATCACCATAAAAAACCCAAACAACAAAATTACCATTAAGGTAAAATATATGTAATGCAATTAAAAAAAGAAGAAGTAAAAACCAAAATTAAAATTATGAAAACTAAAATCTTTATTCAATTAACGGCTGCAGCAGCGCTGATCTTTTTATCCTCTTGTGATAATAATGAAGTAGATCCGTTTGGTTCTGCGCGCCTTAAAGTCGTAAACGCGGCTCCCAAATCAGGTTCACAAAAATTTGTTATGGCAAACATTCCCTACATTGGCAATCTGGATTATTTGGATCATTCGGTAACTTACCACGATGTAGCTGTGGGGAACAACTTGGTAAGCCAATTTAGAGATGAAAATGATAATGATTTGTATGCCAGTGAGGAACTTGATCTTGACGATGACAGAAGGTATACCGTATATCTTACGGGAGAATCAAAAGGCGATGCAGAAGTAAGGCTTTATGAAGATAATATAACGGCTCCGGCAAGTGGAAAAGCAAAAGTAAAATTCATTCATCTAAGCGGCGGAGCTCCTGCGAATATTGATTTTCTTGATACTCAAGGCAATAATCTGGCCTCTAATGTTGCGCGCTACAGTCAAAGTAATTACGCTGAAATTAATGCTGGTTCGCTAGGCATTCAGGTACGCGGAACTGGAGCATCTGATAATCTGGCAACGCTGCCAGAAACAGATTTTGCGGCCGGAAAAGTGTACACCGTTTTTATCGCTGGATCGTCTGGACAAGGATACAGAATCGAACAAATTTCGCATAATTAATTTTATCATTTTTTCTATATAATAATAACAGACCTCTAAAAACGATTCATTTTTAGAGGTCTGTTATTTTTTCAATAATGTCTGTGCTAATATAATAATCCCGCCCTCTCCTCTAAAAAGTCCTATTAGAAATAGGACTTTTTCATGCTTAAATATTATGGAATGGATACCTTTTTTGCCACAAAAAGTTAAGGCGGTATCTTTTACATTACTTAAATGAAGTAAAAAATATTAGAGTATATTTTGTGGCAAAATCAAAAATAATACGATATCAATTTTCTCTCAATCCCCAACAGGACATCTAAATCAAATTTACAAAGCCAATGGAAGACACACACTACAAGTAGTAAGCCAATCTCTTCAAATCTTCCATAAAATTTATAGAAATTTGTCCAGTTGAGGTCACTACAAAAAACGCTAAATCTTTCGATTTAGCGTTTTTTTTATGCTTTTTTCATACTATTTACTCCAGTTTTAGGATCAACACTAAAACCTAATTTTTCATGTTTCGAGTTTTTCATAAAAAATCCTTAGACTGTTTGAAATAAACAGTCCTAAAGTAGCACTATTAGAGATATAATCGGAGCTGGACGATGGTTCGAAATCCCGTTAAGGATATCGGTTTTTTTCTCTTTTGACTTACCACAGTTTTTTTTTGAGGTTAAATATAAAATAACTGCAAAATGGACTTAATACATTTTCTGTCACAAAAGCTAAGGCGAATTTCAAATAAATAAACAATCGCGGAACTATCCGTAGAGATTTTTTATCTCCGACATAACAAAGGTACTTTGGGTACTCCCTATACTTTCAACTGATCCCAATTTATTAAAAACAAAATCCTGATAATGCTTCATGTCTTTGGCAGAAACTTTCATTAAAAAATCGTAATCACCAGAGATATTGTAACATTCCACAACTTCTTCTATTTTCATAATATCACTAACAAATTGATTGCCAATATTGCGATCGTGCTGTTTAAGTTTGATATTACAGAAAACAATAAACCCTCTGTTTAGTTTTTCTGCATCTAACAAGGCTATATATTTTTTAATATAACCATTGTTTTCCAATCTTTTAATTCGCTCAAAAACAGGCGATGCCGAAAGATTTACCATCTTAGCAAGCTCTTTTACAGTATATTTAGAATTATCGTGTAGTATATTTAATAACTGAAGATCAATATCGTCTATCTGCTCCATAAAATTTTTATTTTAAATTTTGGTTTAATTTATTTCTAAATTAGAATAAAATTCTTTAAATACAATTAAAAGCAACACAAAAATCTTATTTTAAACAAATTAAAAACACAACAACCTGCAAAACGTATTTTTACAGTATAAAAATCTAAAAGGTATTATTTTATAGCAGTAAGCGTCATCCTTGGTGCCCTTTATCGGAAAAAGATAAAGGGCCAAGCCATAAATAAAAATTATATTTCTTTTCGTCGGGCCATACCCTGAGCGATGATACTAGCGGCAATCAATTGCAAGGCATGGTAAAGCATAAGAGGCAGCAATACGATGCCAGTGATGGTACTGTGCTGAAAAAGTACTTTTGACATAACTGTGCCATGTACCAATGACTTTTTAGACCCGCAGAATAAGACAGTAATACGATCTTCATCTGAAAAACCAAGCAGGCGGCTGAGTAGTCCGACACAAAAGAATACGGCAAAAAACAACGCCATCATCCCTGCAGCAAGCCCGGCAAGTTCAAGGGCGGTGAAGCCTTCAAAAAGATGTTCGGAAAATGACTTGCAAAACGACGTGTAGATAATCGTTAGAATAACTGCCTGATCGAAATATTTGAGCTGTTTCTTGTATTTTTCGGCAATGGCACCTAAACGGGAATTGAGGCTTATGCCAATGATGACAGGCAGCAATACTTGAAGAATCAGCTTTATAACGATTTGACTGACATCAAAATCGCCTGTCGCAGAAGCTATAAACAGCCCAACCCATAGAGGCGTAACGATTACTCCGATCAAACTGGAAATGCTTGCATTGAAAATGGCTGCAGGAATGTTTCCCTTAGCTATGGAAACCATGACCACCGAAGAGGAAACTGTAGACGGCAATGCTGCCAGAAAAAACACACCCAGCCAAAGCAGCTCAAAGCCGTTATTTACAAACAACGGACGAAATGCCAAAACAATGAGCGGAAAAAATAAAAAGGTTGTCAATTGGACGACAATGTGCATTTTCCAATTGGAAAGTCCGGCTTTTAGTTTCTCAGCACTTAGTCGCATGCCATAAAACAAGAAAATCAAAGAAACGCCAGCATTGGCAATCTCCTCCAGCGAAACAGGTTCTTTGACCATACCTGGCTTTGGCAAAAAATAAGCCATCAGAATCATGGTGGCTATCATTAACAGGAAACCGTCGAAACCTGCTTTTTTTAATACTTCTAATAATTTCTTCAATGTGTTTTAAATATTATTCCTCCGTTGAAGCACGGATTTCATTATCAATATATTGAGACTAAATCCCAAGTTCTTTGCGTATAATTTCTGCTCCTGAGCTTAAAGCACTTAACTTACCTCTGGCTACATCTCTAGATAACGGTGCCATACCGCAGTTTGTAGAAGGGTAAAGATTTTCGGCATCTACAAACTCAAGAGCTTTACGCAGGATAGCAGCTACTTCTTCTGGTGTTTCGATAGTGTTGGTTGCCACATCAATGGCACCTACCATTACTTTTTTACCGCGAACAAGTTCCATTAAATTTAAAGGCACATTAGAGTTGTGACATTCTAAAGACACCACATCAATTTTAGATTTTTGAATTTTCGGAAAAATTTCTTCATATTGTCGCCACTCTGAACCTAATGTCTTTTTCCAATCAGTATTTGCCTGTATTCCATAACCATAGCAAATATGAACCGCAGTTTGACAGTGTAAACCTTCAATGGCTCTTTCTAATGCTGCCATTCCCCAATCGTTTACTTCATCAAAGAACACATTAAATGCAGGTTCATCAAACTGGATAATATCTACTCCTGCATCTTGAAGTTCTCTTGCTTCTTCATTGAGTGCTTTCGCAAATTCCCACGCCAATTTTTCCCGGCTTTTATAATGGTCGTCGTACAAGGTATCTACCATTGTCAGCGGGCCTGGCAATGCCCATTTTATAGGCTTGTTAGTCTGTTTACGTAAAAATTTAGCATCTTCAACAAAAACTGCTTTTTGACGTGCAATCTCACCTACAACCACTGGAACACTCGCGTCATAACGGTTACGGATTTTTACTGTTTTACGATTTTCAAAATCTACACCACTTAAATGCTCGATAAAAGTCGTTACAAAATGCTGACGTGTCTGCTCGCCGTCACAAATGATATCTAGATCTGCCAATTGCTGTTCCTGCAGCGAAATGCGCAAAGCATCTTGTTTGCCTTCAAGCAGTTGATCGCCTTCTAATTTCCATGGTGACCAAAGTTTTTCGGGTGGTGCAAGCCAGGCAGGTTTGGGTAAACTTCCAACAATAGAGGTAGGTAATAATAATTTCTTCATAGTAATATAATTTTAATGCATTGTAATCAATTAAAGAGTAAAATTAGCGGACCATTGTTCCAAGAGGCTTTTGTAAGGCTTAATGAAATGCTCTTCTGCATATTTTCCCTGTTCAACAGCCAATCGGCTGCGCTCTTCGCGGTCATAATCCACACGAGTCAGTGAATAATCTTCGTGTTTAAGATTAGGTTGATAGATTTTCCCAGCCACTGAATTTGCATTGTAAATTTCAGGGCGATAAATCTTCTGGAAAGTCTCCATTGTGCTGATTGAGCTGATTAATCCAAGATCAGTATAATCAGCAAGCAGATCTCCGGAATGATAAAAAGCCATCGGTGCCACACTATTCGCAGGCATGAAAAAACGAACTTTTAAGCCCATTTTAGAGAAATATTCATCAGTGATAGAATACTGGTCCTGCAGATACTCAAAACCCAGAACCGAATGCTGATACGCAGTGCGAGTATAAGTTTTGTTGCTCGATACACTTAGACAAATGATCGGTGACATCTTAAAGTGCTCTTTATAAGTGGCTGAATTGACAAAACACTTATAAAGTTTTCCGTGCAAATCACCAAAATTTTCAGGAATACAAAAATTAGGTTTATTTTTATTATGCTCGATCAATAAAATACTGAAATCATAATCACGAACATAAGACGAAAAATTATTTCCGGCAATACCTTCGATACGCTGACTAGTCTTGCGGTCAAAAATATTCGTTTTTAAAACTTCAATCAACGGCAGATTGTTAATACCATTCTTATCATCAATACTCATCGTTACTGTGATGATTTCAAGTCCTACAAGGTAACGATCAGCTTTTGGATTATCAAAATGAGCCAATGCATTGAATCGATTGTTAATCATATTTAATGCATTACGTAAGTTTTGTTGGCGATTACCTCCTCTGGCCAGATTTGCAAAATTGGTTGTCAAACGCGTTTCACTTGAGGGGTGATAGTTTTCATCTAAACAAGTGCTCTTTAGTGTGAATGCAAAATCATTCGGGATTGTATTCTGGGTGTTTACACTATTCTGCTTTTCGTTTATTCCCCTATCTTCTTGTATGTTCGCTTTCATATGATGACAATGTTTAGTTTTTTTACCCTGCAAATTTGAATATAAAAGATTAAATATTTTTATTTAAACATAAAATCAGTTAATTATTCTTTTTAGATGTATTCCAAAAGATTATTAATCTTTAAATAAATATAATAATGAAAGGAAACAGATAAATATTCTTTAGTGGCCTAAGATGATTGATTTGGAGTTTCCCCGAGCACTTCAAAAACTCGAAAAAGAAAACAATATCATTTATATTTGTCAAAATTTAAGATAGAAATAGTAATGAATTTGATAGAAAATTTAAAATGGCGCTACGCCACAAAAGCTTACAATGACATTAAAGTAACAGAAGAGAAGATCGATCAGATCTTAGAGGCTATAAATCTTTCAGCATCTTCTTGTGGTCTGCAATCTTACCGTGTTTTTGTTGTAAGCAACCCGGAAATTCAAAAAAAATTAGGTGCTGATTCGTATAATGGACAGATTAGCTCTTGCTCTCATTTATTGGTTTTTGCTGCATTCACTGACATGTCTTCAACTTACATTGACGATTATATGGCAATGACAGAAAAGCAAAGAGGTCTTGATACTGGTGCCTTATCAGGATTTAGAAATGGATTGCATTCCTATTTCAGCACTATTAACGCAGAGCAAAAAGCACTTTGGGCGGCCAAACAGGCTTATATTGCACTAGGAACAGCACTTATTGCTGCAGCAGAATTGAAAGTGGATGCCACTCCTATCGAAGGATTTAATGCCGCCACTATTGATGACGTTTTGGGTTTGAAAGAAAAAGGGTTGCATTCTACAGTTATCCTCGCTTTAGGATATCGGGATTCCGAAAAAGACTATATGGCAGCTACGAAAAAAGTTCGTTTACCTATAGATGAAATGATAACGAAAGTTTATTAATGTTATAAGAATACATATGTTTTAACGTTTAACCCTTACAATGGATCAATCCTAAAATCTGTGGATATAGAAAAAATTACCACGGAGAACGCAAAGTTTTTTAAATATACCAAGTTTAGAAAAAAACACAAAGTTCACAAAGCTTTGTGGACTTTGATTGTGTAAACACTACTTAAATCTTAGTGAACTTTGCGAATCCCGATAGCTATCGGGATTGAGTTCTCTGCGTTAAAAATAATTAGGGAATATAAAATTTTCAATGTTTATCCACAACATTCATTGTTGATACCTTGGATTTTTATAAATTCTTAAAAGATCCCGGAAACTTCCCAATAAATTTTATTGGGAAGTAAAGTTTTAATTGAAAAAATTACTTCTTTTAAATTATCTGTAATTTCAATTTTTAAAAAGTACCTTACTATACCCTTTCAATTTTACAAATAAAACAACAGGCTTCTGAATTTCTTGCGTGAAGATATTCAACATCGCTTTTTGTTTCAAAGATCTCAGCAATTAGTAAATCGATATCATTATCTCCAACTAATTTAGTAAAAATCATTTTTTGTTCTTTGGTATAGCCGATTAGAGATAAAGGGAAATTTTCTTTATCTGCTTTTAATTCTGTGGGAAAATTATAAATATTTGAATATTGCTCCACTTCATTTTTGTGAATAAATATAGGCCCGGATTGATTAAAAGCATTGTTTTCTGAAAACGGACTATAAGCAAAAACCAAACGAATATCCTGACCAACATTAAATGGTTTCAACGAAATTCGGCATGGTCCTTTTCCTGTTGCTAATTGCTCGTAAACTTCATTACCAAAATTATCAATATTTGTTTTCCGAATTTGGCTTACAAAATCTTTAGACAACGGAACAATTTTAAATTTTTTCATATTTTCTATATTTTAAATCAAAACAAATTTATATTCTGTTCCTTTTATTAAAAATCTGTTTCTTGCTCAATTAAATCCCTAATATTTACGGTTCGATTTTTTTTACAAGGAATTCTTAGTGGTAAGAAATAATTTAAAAAATTACAGATCAATTTTAAACCGTTTATATATTTTAAATAGAAAACCAACAATATATAATTATTGGCAAATATTAACTATTTTTGAATAGTAGCTTGTATTGGCTGCCAGTAGTACTAAATGATATGAGCACAAAGAAATTAAATTCTACAAATACTTTAAATGAATATTACCTTGATGAAAGATGCACTTTAAACAAGGTTGTACGTATTATTGGAAAAAGATGGGTTTCGGAAATTTTAGTACTTATAAAACAAGATATTACACGTTTTTCTGGTTTAAAAGAATGTTTAAATGGCATTTCGGATAATGTACTTTCCAAAGTTTTAAACGAATTGGTTGCGGCTAAATTAATTGAAAAAGAAGTTTTTAAAGAAATTCCGCTTCGTGTAGAATACAGTATTACAGACAGTGGACAGGAATTAGTTAAAGTCTTGCACGAACTTTGTAATTGGGGCAAACAGCATATTCCTTATGAAATTCGTATTCAGCCAACTTCAATAAAAAAACCTTAAGGTTTATCTGTTATCATTTCAGCTGTTTTTTCTTTTTAAAAAGAACGATTATTATATCCTGAAACTAATAAATGTTTTATAGGCAGTAATAGCGCTTACTCACTTATTTATGAGTAACTCACAATTGGCGAACACGGATTAACAGCTTTGATTAAGCCCTACATTTGTAGTGCCAATTGAGAAACGAAGTCTGGAATATTGTATTTAGAATCAGATTTTGTATATCCTCATTGACTTTTAATCCTATGAAAGCTTATCAAATAACGAAGGACTATAGCATCGAAACTTTAAAACTAGTTGAAAAAAAGAATACCAAACTCCTTCCAGATGAAATTTTAATTCAGATAAAAGCTGTTTCTCTAAATTACAGAGATTTGCTGGTCATTAAAGGCGTTGATAAATGGAAACCGCCTGTTGGACGAATTCCCGTTTCTGATGGCGTTGGAATTGTAGTAGAGACTGGAAATCAGGTAACGGAAGTAGCCGTAAATGATCGTGTCGCAGGTTTATTTTTCCCCAATTGGATGGATGGAAAACTGTCTTCTGAAAAATTAGTCAATTCATTGGGAGGAAATGCCAATGATGGAATGCTTCAGGAATATGTTATCTTAAAAGAAAATGAAGTAATTAAAGTTCCTGATTATCTTACCAATGAAGAAGCAGCTACCCTGCCCTGTGCCGCAATAACTGCCTGGCATGGCTTAATGGAAAAAGGAAATATCAAAGCCGGCGACAGCGTATTGATACAAGGAACTGGCGGAGTATCCTTATTTTCAATGCAGTTTGCATTAGCTGCAGGCGCAGAAATAATTTTATTATCCGGAAGCGATGACAAGTTAGAACGTGCAAAAAAACTGGGAGTAAACCATTTGATCAATTATAAAAGTGTACCGCAATGGGAAAATGAAGTCATAAAAATCACCAACGGACTTGGAGCAAAACACATTGTAGAAGTTGTAGGCAGTGATCATATAAACAAATCTATCAAAGCCGTTGCGCTCGACGGTACGATATCTGTAATAGGAATAATGAACGGACTGACCGGAAATATAAATACCGCACAATTAATGAGCAAACAAATTAAATTGCAGGGCATAAACGTTGGTTCTAAAGAAATGTTCCTGAGAATGAATAATGCATTAGAAGCAAAAAAAATTCATCCCATTTTAGATTCCGGTTTTTTGTTTCAGGATACAGTCGATGCTTTTAAAAGGCTTGAAAGCGGATCACATTTTGGGAAACTGGTTATCACATTTTAAAATATATCATCACTAATTAAATACTGGCAAATTATGAACTGGAATGATTTTAAATTCATGGAATACGAATTTAAATCAATCACAAACAGGACATTCAAACCAAATTCATAAAGCCAATGAAAGACAGGCACTATATATAAGTAAGCCAATCTCTTCAAATCCTCCATGAAATTTATAGAAATTTGTCCTCTCGAGGTCACAAACAAGCCAAAAGGTGCCAATTGGAGACAATTGGCACCTTTTTTATACCTAAACATAACTAAAAACTTACGTTTATGTGGCAGGGCTCATCCTTTCCAATTCCTGACAGAAAATTTAAACCCTGCCTGTACAGATATTAATGTAATC
Source organism: Flavobacterium sp. C3NV (assembly GCF_046825355.2). Taxonomy (NCBI): domain Bacteria; kingdom Pseudomonadati; phylum Bacteroidota; class Flavobacteriia; order Flavobacteriales; family Flavobacteriaceae; genus Flavobacterium; species Flavobacterium sp. C3NV. The sequence goes on from NZ_JBKQBJ020000003.1 coordinate 299,911, forward strand.
AGGAGCACCAGAGTATAACAATAAGTAATTCCCATAACTGAACAAGGGTCTTCTATCTAACAATCAATGCAATACTGGTTTTAGCATACTGGTTAATTGCAATTTTCACTTCATCAAAATTGGGTGGTGAGAGTTTTGGTTTATAATTTTTAGAAAATCCAAATCCTTCTGTCGGATAACCAATCATATTTCTATCACATTTTCCGTTATTATTCAAGTCTTGATAAACAGCAATAGCATAATCGCCATCCGGTAGGTTTTTGAACGTGTAGACCACTTTATCTTCTGAAGCTTTTACTTTTCCGGTGGCAATCTGTGACGCATTATCAAGAAAGCCTTTCTCTTTATCATACAATCCAAAAAAAACAGATCCTTTGCCGGGTTCGACGCCAGATACTTCAACGCTGAAATTATGTTGTGCAAACAATGCTGAATTAACTGTTACAAGTATGATTAAGCTTATCATTTTAATTTTCATAATTAATATTTTTTACGATTTATAATAGAACCTTTTCTAGCTTCTCTTTCTCTAATTGGTTAAAAAAGTGATTCATTTTTGTTACATTCCCCTTTTTAAACGCCTGGTAGGGTTCTGATTGTGAGAGCAGCCATTTTTTTATAATACTTTTAAAAATGAAGGTGATCTTTTTTTGGAGAGGATGAATTTTCTGGCGGACCATCTCGAAATAATCGTTCAAATTTTGCTGTCTAAAACCTAGAATATTATCTAAATCTTCACCATCTTTTAAAATCCCACAGTGAAAATTTTTCTCTGCAAATGCCTTTTGTGGAAAATCAGCTTCGCCTAAGCCAAATTCAGCAAACATTTTGTCCAGAAAAGATCCATAAGTAATAACACAATCCTCTCCCCCTCCCAAGTTGAATATTTGCTTCTCTAGTTTTTTTTGGTTTTCAATTGCTCTAGCAAAAGCTCTACCCGTATCTTTTGGCGTGCAGATTTCCATTGGTGTATCCAGTGGCATATGAAACATCAATTTGGATATCTTATGGTTACCCATAATTGCAGCCAGACGAAAAATACTCCATGATAATTTGGATTTCCCTATCAACGACTCACACAACACCTTTGTTTCTCCATACTGATCTCCCGGACTGGGCTGCAAAATATCACCGATACTTATCTGGGGATTCTTCATCCGATCACCATAAACTGAAATACTGGAACTAAAAATCAAATAACAATCCGGTGAATTCTGCTCTAAAGCGTAAATAAGATTTTCGGTCCCTCTCACATTGACATTGTAAGCCATATCCGGATCTATATCTGCAAGAGGTGGAATGACAGCTGCCAAATGGATGGCTACATCCTTATTTTGGGCAACTTTTAGCACTTCTTCTCTATTGCTGATGTCGCCATACATAATCTCTACACGAGATCGAAAGGGAGCCAGTTTTTTTACCGAATTTTGAGTTTTTAAATCAAAAACCGTTATTTCATAATCCGTATGCTGAACCAGATGCTGTAAAGTTTCAAATCCTACAGTTCCAGATGCACCGGTCAGAAGTATTTTTTTTCGTGATATTTTATTTTCCATTTTTTTTTAATTTAAGATTTGTCCTTTTCAATCCGCTTAAATTTTGATCAAAAAGCTATATTTGTTATACAATTTGTTCAATATGTAACTTTGTGTTCTTTTTGATTACTACGTAAAACTATTACAGAAGAATGTATTTGCTGTTTCAAAAAAGGATGCTACTGTTCATTAGCGAACAAAGACTAATGCTTTTGTAGCGTATATAAAATAATTTGTGATGGATTTAAGAAAAGACAGAAGGGTTCAGTATACTAAAAAAATATTGCGTGAAGCATTATTTATTTTGCTGCACGAGAAGGGATTAAGCGAAATCACCATAACCGAACTGTGTAAAACAGCCGATGTCAACCGCAATACATTTTATCGGCATTATAATATTCCGCTGGATATACTGCTTGAAATAGAAGATGATGTTTTTGAAAAACTCTCAGCGGTTTTGCGTAAAAGCACCAATATGGATGATGTGATACTGCTCAGCTGCCAGTTACTGGAAAGCGATAAACAGATGAGTAAAATTGTATTTACCAAAGCGGATGGAAGCGGAATTCTGTCGCGAATACTAAGAAGTGTTCGGACTAATTTTCCAGTTGAAAATCAAATAGAACTTACTGCCGAAGTAATGCCTTTTGCTGAAATGGCATACCAATTTGGCGAAAAAGGAAGTATTGCTGTCATCAAAAATTGGATCGAAAATGATTTCTCTATTCCTGCTGAAAGTATTGCACAAATGATAAGTTATCTGGTAAATAAACTCAATAAATTATAGCAATTTTTAGTCATACAAAACCTTTAATTACGATACTGATCTAAAAATACATTTAAAGCCTTTGAAGGTGCTTCATCATTTCTATAAATTAATACTGTGGTCATCGTGGCAAGTTCTTTCGTTAAAGGAAAAGTCTTTATATTTCTGTTGCTGTAATACTGATTTACCACTTCTGCAGGAAGTATACTAATACCAAGACCTGCCTCCACAAAATTAATAACACCTTCGATCGAATTGATTACGGTACTTTTATAGCGGAGGATTCCTTTTGAACCGAGCCAGGTTTCAAGTCGCGACCTGAAAAAACAACCTTGCTCAAAAACTACTATTTTCAAAGGTTCTTGTTTCAATAGTACCGAAAGCTTATCCACATCACCACCTGCAATTATTACAAGTTGTTCATCACGAACAATAAGCTGCTGTAAACCCGGAATATTTATGGGTGCTGCAACAAAAGCAGCATCCAGTTTATAGCTGATTACATCGTTTATCAATGCTGATAACATCGAAGAATAAAATTCAAGCTCTACATTGGGATAAAGTTCTGCAAAACCTTTGATGATTTCGGGCACCTTAAGAGCCATAGTGGTCTCAATACATCCTATGCGTATTGTCCCTCCTATTTTGTCTGCACTCTGTATATCACTTTTTGCATCATCCAATAATCGCCCTATTTTTTTAGCATATTGTAAAAGTGTTTCCCCTGCTTCAGTTAGAACCACTTTTCTGGATACTCTTCTAAACAGTTCAGCTCCAAATTCATCTTCGAGATTTTTTATGCGAGCCGTTACGTTTGATTGTACCGTAAAGGTTGCTTCTGCAGCTTTTGTAAAACTTCCGAGTGTTGCTGCGGCTTCAAATATTTTCAGGTCATTACTATTCATAGTATCACTTTTAGTGATTGATTAGATCGTTATAAATCGTTTTAAGGTATCAAATATAGTGTGTATTTTTGTCTTAAACAATTGAAAACATGAAAAACACAATTAAATCCTTAACTCTAATTCTAGCTCTAATTATGCTACAACAAACAGCTGTAAATGCACAAGTTAAAAACTCTTTAACTACAAATGAGAACACTGAAATTCAGACCACTCATTACAATAACACGGAAGTAAACGGACTAAAGATATTCTATCGTGAAGCAGGATCTAAAGATGCTCCAACTTTATTGTTACTGCATGGTTACCCGACATCATCTCATATGTTTAGAAATCTTATTCCAATTTTAAGCAAAAAATATCATGTAATAGCTCCGGACCTGCCTGGTTTTGGCTATTCAGATGCTCCGGACTATCTTAGTTTTCAATATACTTTTGATAATCTTGCCAACACTATGCAGGGATTTATCGATAAGCTTGGATTAAAACGTTTTGCTATTTATGTATTCGATTATGGCGCACCAACCGGATACAGACTTGCTCTTGCTAATCCTGAAAAAATAACCGGCATTATATCACAAAATGGCAATGCTTATGAAGAAGGTTTGAGTACAGGCTGGAATCCTATTCAGAAATACTGGAAAGATCCTTCGCAGGCTAACAGATACGCTCTTAAGGATTTTGTTTCAAAAGAATCAACTTGGTTTCAGTATCACGAAGGTGCTTCGGATGTTTCTCTTATCGCACCTGAAACATACACATTAGACCAGTATTTTCTGGATCGCCCGGGAAACATCGAGATACAGCTTGACTTGCTAAAAGATTACAGAACCAATGTTGCTTTATATCCTAAATTTCAAGCTTATTTTAGAGATAAAAAGCCTATGATGTTAGCTGTTTGGGGCAGTCAGGACCCTTATTTTCTTCCCGCAGGAGCAGAAGCGTACAAAAATGATAATCCAAATGTTACTGTAAAATTTTATAAAACGGGTCATTTTGCCCTTGAAACTCATTATAAAGAAATCGGAACTGATATATTGTTATTTCTTGCCAAACTTCCTAAATAATTAGCCAATGAAAGACAGACGCTAAATATAGTAAGCCAATCTCTTCAAATCTTCTATAAATTTTGTAGAAAATTGTCCTGTTCCTTTCACAAAAATTAAAATCCCATCTCTAACGGAATGGGATTTTTTTTATGGATAATATATAGCTTTATTAACTTAAGTAACTAGTTATATAATAGATAGTTTTTTATTTTATAAAATCTCAAGCAGAAATCTTGTTATTTCCTTAATCAGGACATAAGTTTTTTTTAGTACCTAAAAATAAGCTGGTTTGCTAAAAACGGGTAAATATACGTACTCTCAAAATATTTATTCACAGTACTTTAGTAGTATAATAAAGACCATTCAAACAAAAAAATAGTCGCAGTCGAATTTGAGAATTCACATTGTATTTTAAAAGCCGTCTTTTACCTGTAATAATTACTCCCATTAAAGGGAAAAGTTTTATAAAAAATGCCATGAATTCGACTGTTTTTTAATCTATAAAATATGTTCTATCTTAAAAAAATGAACGCTAAAAAACTAAAACTAATGAATTTATCTCCCATTCAAACTCCTGGTGTTTACATTCAGGAATTAAATACTTTTCCAAATTCTGTTGTTGGAGTTGCTACCGCAGTACCAGCATTTATAGGATACACACCTCAGGCTGCTTACGAAGGAAAATCGTATACGAATGTGCCAGTAAAAATCACATCATTTGCTGATTTTCAGGCTTTTTTCTGTTTGCCAGATCCACCTGCACCTGCAAATCCTTCTAAACAGTACAATCCTGAATACTATTTGGTGGAAGAAAAAAGCCAGCCATTAAAGGGTGACTACATCCTCATTGCAGGAACCTATTATTCAATAATTCCAGATCCTAACACGGTTTACTATTTATATAACAGCGTAAGGCTTTTTTATGAAAATGGCGGTGGAGATGCTTATATAGTTTCTGTAGGCAGTTATGGACCTCCGTTAAAGAAACCCGCGGCTCTTGGAGTTCCAGTTGTAAACCTAAATGTGCAGCTGGATGATTTAATCAAAGGTCTTTCTATATTGACAAATGAACAGGAACCAACAATGTACATTTGTCCCGAAGCTACTTTATTAAACCTGGAAGACAATGGAACATTAATGCAGTCAATGCTTCTTCAGGCTACAAAAATGCAAACAGCAATGTGCCTGTTTGACATTATTGGCGGTAACGCGCCAGATCCTGTTTTGTATACTCAAGACATTACAAACTTCAGAATGAACACAGGTTCTGTTGGGTTAAGCTACGGAATGGCATATTATCCTTTTATAGGGACAACGATAATGCAAAATTCTGAGTTTGATTACACTAATTTATTTGGCGGAGATTTAAAACAATTAGAAGCCATTCTTAATCCTCCAAGCGCTCCTAATCTTGCCGTTGCTGCCATTATTGCCAATATTCAAAATCCTGCAAGCACTTTAACTGTGGTTCAAAATCACAATGCGCTGCTTATTGCAAGCCAGACTTATTCCTTGATTATCAAACACATCGTCGCTGATGCTAATATTCTTCCTCCAAGCGGAGGCATGGCAGGAGTCATTACTACAGTAGATAATTCCATTGGTCCATGGGAGGCCCCTGCCAATACTTCTATTGTTGGCGCAGCATCATTACCTATTTCTCTTTCAGACAGCCAGCAAGGAAATTTAAATCTTGATGCCGTCTCTGGTAAATCAATTAATGCTATCAGAACATTTAACGGCCTGGGAATTCTAATCTGGGGAGCAAGAACACTAGACGGAAACAGCCCGGACTGGCGGTATATTCCCGTGAGAAGAACAATGATATTCCTAGAACAATCTTGCAAACTCGCTGCTCAGGCATACGTATTTCAGCCTAATGATAAAAACACATGGCAAGCTGTAATTGCTATGATCAGCAGTTTTCTTACTTCAATCTGGAAACAAAGAGGTTTGCAGGGAGCCAGTGCTTCTGACGCTTTTTCTGTAGCCTGCGGATTGGGCTCGACAATGACTGCAGATGATCTTTTAAATGGTTTTATGAATGTAACAATAAAAGTCGCTGTTGTTCACCCTGCCGAATTTATTGTTTTGACATTTCAGCAGCAAATGGCAACTTCTAGTTAATTAAATAAGTACTCAAATAAGCAATTTTAATTTAAAACTTTGATTCGAAGTAAATCCTGGAACAGAATTTTACCAATCGAAATAAGAATCTTGTTATCAAAAAACAAAAACTGTAACGAAAAATTCATTTTTACACTAAAAAATCCTACTATCTAATGAGCACTTCAACCGAAATAAAAAGTGGCGGAATCGCAACATTTTCAGTAATCGTTAATGGTACGCCAATATCCAATGAACTGAGCGTACTTTCAATTTATATTGAAAAAAAAGTAAACCGAATTGCTTCAGCAAAAATCACAATTCTGGACGGAGAAGCCAGTTCAGGTACCTTTGATGCTAGTTCTTCTGCTGTTTTTGTGCCGGGAGCAGCAATTAGTATTGAGGCAGGATATGACAACAATAATGCTATTATTTTCTCAGGTTTAATTGTGAGTCAGACCATTCGTGTTGATAATCTGGCAGGATCATCTTTAGAAATTGAATGCCGTGATAATGCTGTAAGAATGATTGTAGGTCGTAAAAGTCTCACCTTTTCTAAACAAAAAGACAGTGAAATTATATCGTATATAATAGGAAACTATTCCGGCTTAAGCGCAGATGTTACTGCAACAAGCACAACTTGGCCGCAACAAGTCCAGTATTATGTTACAGATTGGGATTATATTATGGCTCTTGCCGAGGCAAATGGGCTGATTGTAACAACATTAAACGGCAAAATTTCGGTAAATCCTCCTGATAAAAACACAACCTCTGTCCTGACGGTAACATATGGCGATAATCTGCTTGAGTTTAATGCCAAATTAAATGCTGTTACTCAATTAGGGAGCGTCGCCGCCAATAGCTGGGATTTTAAGACTCAAACGGTTGTAAGTGGTAATGCTGTTCCAAATGTTTCAGGAGCTGGAAATTTAACCACAAAAAAACTTTCTGAAGTTGTTGGACTTTCTGCCTATCAGCTACAGACTTCGGCACCTTTAGAAACTGCCGATTTAAGTAATTGGTCCAAAGCACAAATTATCAAAAGTGAATATTCTAAAATAACGGGAGAAGCAAAATTTCAAGGCACAAATTTAGTTGATCCCGGAAAATATATGACCGTCGCAGGTCTTGGAGATCGTTTTAACGGCGATTATATAATTGGAGGAGTTGTACACGATTTGTCGCAGGGAAACTGGATTACAGGAGTTACACTCGGACTTTCTCCTTTTTGGTTTACCCAGGAGCAAGATGTTGCGGCACCACCCGCTTCCGCACTTGTTCCCGGAGCAAAAGGTCTCCTTAACGGAACTGTAAAACAGATACATGAAGATCCCGATTCTCAATACCGGGTTTTAGTTGATGTTCCCTTATTAGATCCAAATGGTGCAGGAATATGGGCCCGTTTTACCAATTTTTATTCGACAAGCGGAGCCGGAGCTTTTTTCATGCCCGAAATTGGAGATGAAGTCATTCTGGGTTTTATAAACGAAGATCCACGTTATCCCATAATACTTGGAAGCGTTTATAGCAGTAAAAACATTAAGCCTTTTACTGGTTTAGATCCAAATCAAGAAAATTCAATAAAAGCCATTGTTACCAAATCAGGCATCTCTGTACAATTTGATGATGAGAACAAAATATGGACCGTAGCAACGCCTAATAAAAACACGATCATTATTAGCGATAAAGACAAAAAAATCACGATCCGGGACGAAAATGAGAACAGCATCATAATGTCAAACGATGGTATCGATTTTTCAAGTCAGAAAAACATCAATATTTCAGCCAATCAAAATATAAACATCAAAGGAAATCAAGGTGTTACAATACAGTCAAGTGGCGGAGATATCTCATTAAAAGGCCTGAACATCAAAGAAAACGCAGACATGCAATACAGCGCTCAAGGCGGACAAATGGCGCAAATATCCGGAGGAATGCAATTAACACTGAAAGGTGCAATGGTAATGATTAATTAGCTTCACTAAATTAATTACAATTTAAGTTTTGTCAAAGTTTTAAATTTTGACAAAGCTGGCTCAAAAGTTTAAAGCGTCGATTAAACGAATTAAAAATTAACAATTAAACAATTAAAATTATGCCACCAGCAGCAAGACTTACAGACTTTCATGAATGCCCAATGATTACTCCCGGGCTGCCGCCAATTCCGCATGTAGGCGGACCTATAATAGGACCAGGTGCACCTACAGTTTTAATAGCGGGACTGCCCGCCGCCAGAGTTGGAGATATGTTAGTTTGTGTCGGACCGCCAGATTCTATCATTACAGGCTCGGCAACGGTTATGATATGCGGTATGCCTGCTGCGAGAATAGGAGACAAAACCGCTCATGGGGGATCAATTGTTCTTGGAGCATTTAATGTGATGATTGGTGGATAATACACCGAATAAAGGTTTGGAAAAATTAATGGCTAAAAAATATTCATTTGGCAGGCATCTTCTGCACATCTATCAAAATGTAAATTTCACAACAAAAGCCTTTTTTACTGTAAGGACCTAATTCAATTACTGACTTAATTTTAGGGGTATTAACAAACTAAAAATAAAGTCATGGAAAATTCAAACCAATACACAGCCGAAGAACTGCAAAAATGTCCTTATCATAACCCACAGCAAGTTGCTGCCAGCAATGACGATCCGCGTGAGAATGCAAACACAGGAGACTGGGGTGATTTAGATGAAGACGACGAAGCAGGAACAGATCCCGACCGTCAAGAGAATGGAGGAAACGACAACTCAGGGGGAGCAGGAAGTAGCGGAAGTGCAGCAACAAACAGTTAATACTCTATGCGGCCCTGACGCCGCATACAAATTGAAAATTCTTTTTGCCCAGTATTTTAATTAACAAAGCAAGAAGCAAAATGCAGATAAAAAAGCAATAAAACTTTACTACAGGTTTTATTGCTTTTTTTAATTTCCAGAAACCATCTCGTTAAAATTTGGCAATTTCCGTCAATTTTATAACAGAAGTTCCCTGAGGTAATTTCCACGGTGCTTTAGCAAGCTTCATCGCCAGTGTTTCGGTCGGAAGTGGTTTGTATTTTTTAAACAGTCCTAAACTATTAAAAAAACCAAGTGTCTTTACCATTATTTTCTCGCCTGTCCTGTCTGTCCCCGAGCGCAATAATGGTCCCGGCCTGAATATAATATACTGCCCAAAATTCAGCTCTGTAATGGCACTTTCCAATTCTCCTTTCATTCTGGAATAGAAAATCCTGCTCTTTGGGGAAGCATCAGCAGAGGAAACCAATACAAAGGAATTTACTCTGTTTTTTCTTGCGATAGCAGCAAATGTTGCGGGAATATTAAAATCAATCTCCCATTGCTTTTCTTTTGAGCCAGCCGCTTTCAGTGTTGTTCCAAGACAGCTGAACAGAACATCTCCCGTGATATATTGCTCATATTCTTGCACACTGGAAAAGTCAATTACATGCTCTGTCAGTTTTGGATGTGATCTGCCTGTGGGCCGCCGTACAAAAATCGATACTGAAGTATAGTCATCATCCTGAATTAGCTCATTGAGCAAAAATTTTCCGGTGGAGCCCGTAGCTCCTATAAGTAGTGCCTTCATAAATTATATATTTAATGGTAATCTCCCGTTTGCCTGCAATTTCAGTCAGGCACCTGATTACGTTACTGTTAAGATAGGAAAAAAAAATCATTTACCAAAGTAGCCTGTGGAACATCAGAAATAATCAATAACGCTTTCAACATCCTGATAATTATATAAATTGACAATTCTATTGTATAAAGTGAAGCATTATTTAACCTGTAATTTTAAATTAATTAAAACAGTATAACATTTTAAACAAACAGAAAATATGGAAAACTTAATCAATCAGGAAAATCTTGAAGATATCAGAGCATTAATAGAAAATAAAATTGCGGACGTTCCAGGCGAGTTGATTCTGTTTGGAGCAATAGGCACACTGCTTTTGTCTTCTTATTTAAATAAAACCGGACATACACAAGCCGGTTCCATCATAGGAACATTATCCGTTCCAATAATAGGAATAGGCCTTGCAAAATATAAGGACGTTTTAAAATCACAAATTGAAAATTATCAGGCACCAGCACAAGAAGGCGCTTAGTACTGATTTTAGGATTTGGTTGAAATTTTTTTTATACTCATTATAATTTACTAATTTGGTATAATGGGATATAAAACAATTTTTCATATTGACGACGATGATGACGATATTGACTTTTTTGCCACGGCTGTAAATCAATTATCTGCTGCTGTCAGCTATTTTTCATTTACAAATGCCGGCGAAGCTTTGCAAAAACTTGTAACCGGTGAAACACCTCCCGATGTTATCTTCCTTGATCTTAATATGCCCGTTATTAACGGGCAGGAATTCCTTTTGAGGCTCAAAACTATTGAGTCCCTTCAGGATATTCCGGTCATCATACTTTCGTCCTCATCCGACCCTTACACCATTGAGCAGTTAAAAACTCAAGGCGCCATCGATTTCCTGACAAAGCCCTCCGGGATAAAAGAATTGATAAACCTGCTGCGCCCTTATCTAATTTAAGCACTATGAATATCGAAAACGAACAAGAACTTCATTTATTGGTTATGAGCGCGCCGGTTGGAATTTGTGTCTTAGATGCTGCAACCCTTACACCCGAAATTGTAAATGACAGTTTTATCGCTGTAGCGGGAAAATCAAGGCAAACCATTCTTGGCAATTTTTACTGGGATACTTTCGCTGAAGTACGCCAATATTATGAAACCGCACTTGAAACTGTTATCAGAGAAGGTAAGCCGTATTCTGCAGATGAAGCAGAAATGATACTGATCCGACACGGAAAGCAAGAGAGGGTGTATCTTACTTTTGTCTATACGCCTTTAAAAAACAGTACAGGAAAAGTCAAAAAAGTTGCCGTCTGGCTTCTCGACAATACGCTTCAGGTAAAAAGCAGACTCAAAGTGGAAGAAAGTGAAAAGTTTGCACGAACCGTATTCTACAATTCGCCTGTAGCGAAAATTGTCTATGTTGGAACCGATATGATAGTTCAGGAAGCCAATGAAAAAATGCTGGAAATACTTAACAGGGATTTATCCATTATTGATGTTCCCATATTGGATTCGGTACCGGAACTTAAAAAAACAAAGCTATTTGAAGAATATCTGCAAGTTTTGAAAACTGGAGAAATCTATACCAAAACTGCCCAGGGCATCGAATTAATTAAAGATGGCCTTCCTTATAAGGGCTATTATGATTACACCTATAAACCGCTGCATGATGCACGAGGCATAATTTACGGCGTAATGTTTACCGTCATTGATGTGACTGATAAGGTAATCGCCCGCAATAAGCTCGAAGAAGCTGAACTGAGCATGAGAGGTGCTGTCGAATTGGCACAATTAGGTACCTGGAGTATTGATGTAGCTACAAATGGGCTTACCTATTCACCCCGTTTAATAGAATGGTTTGGCTACGATCCTGCTGCACAGGATTATAATCAGGTGATTCCGATACTTTCTGAGGAGGATCAGGAAAGGGTTGCCAATGCGGTAGCCTGGGGACTTAATCCTGAATCAGGAGGATTGTATGATGAAATTTATACTGTAATTCATCCCACAACCGGAAAGAAAAGGATGTTGCATGCTCAGGGTAAAACTGTATTTGATCCCGAAGGCAGGCCTGTGCGAATGAATGGAACTGCGCAGGATATTACTTTGCAGGTTGAAGTTCAGATGGAACTGGAAGATCAGGTGCAGCAGCGCACTGAAGAAATCGGTGCTGTTGTGGAAGAACTAAGAGCAACCAATGAGGAATTAGAGGAAGCGAACTTACAATTGATTCACATGAATCAGGAACTTGCCCAATTTGCCTATATTGCTTCTCATGACCTGCAGGAGCCTCTTCGTAAGATTGGTACTTTTGTTCAGCTTCTGGAAGGAAAAATTGCAGACCATCTTGATGAAAAATCACATAGTTATATAGCCAAAATTAAGGATGCCAGTATACGCATGGGCGCCCTTATACGAGATGTACTGGCCTACTCTGCCCTGCCCAAAAACCAGGAGGTTTATGTAACTGTAAATCTTGAAACGATTGCCAGTCAGGCACTCGAAGATTATGATTTAAGGATGGAGCAGACAGGTGCAACGGTTACCTGGAATACACTTCCTGAAATCAAAGGTATTCCCCTGCAAATGTCTCAGCTTTTTTTCAACTTAATTGGTAATTCCTTAAAGTTTATTCAGCCTGGCGTGCCGCCTAAAATTCAAATCAATTGCAGTAATGCCACGGCTGAAGAAATAAAATCGGTAAACCTAAAGACAGGCGCTGCATATTATAAAATTCAATTCTCAGATAACGGTATCGGTATGAGCCCGGAAAATACCCAACAAATTTTCAATATATTTCAAAGACTGCACAGAAAAAATGAATTTGCAGGCACCGGAATAGGTCTGGCAATGTGTAGAAAAATTGTCCAAAATCATAATGGAGAAATCAACGCCGAAGGAAGCAATGAAAAAGGAGCTGTATTTAACGTCTACCTGCCGATGGAAAAGTAATGATATAAAAAAAACCTGCAGCCAGTTATTACGGCTGCAGGTTTAAAAAAAATAAAAAAATAATTAACCAAGGCAGCATCTTATCTGCCTTTCTTTGTACTGGTAGAATCTGTTTTTACGGCAGCTGTTCCTTTTTGAACCGTACCGGCAGATCCTGAACCAGTGGAACCTTCACCAGTTGCCCCAGTTGTTCCTTCACCCCTCACAGTAGTGGTATCAGAATCTGGTCCTACCGTATCAACAGTGGTCTGGGTAGAATCACTGCCAGAGATATAAGTATCCTCACTGGTGGCTTCTTTCTTTTTGCAGGATATAGCAGTTATTAATAAAATAGTAAGAAATGTGGTTTTAATCAGCGTCTTCATAACCTTTGATTTTTAAGTTTGTATGTATCAAAGTTACTGTTGTATGCGTCCTTAAAGTTATATGATTCTAATTCTTATTTACAAATTTTAGACATAACCAGCTCTATATCAAACACTAAACCCGTTACCCTGTTACATTTAATACTTTAAAATATTACCACGTCATTTTAACCCGGCTTCCCCCTGCAATTTTATATGAAATCTGTTCAGCCTTTATCTCGCTCGCATTGATGCTGTTTTTATCTGCAATAATTTCGATTTGTAATTTTAACTTTTTGGGAAATATAACTTTCAAATTACACTCAAAAATTTGGGTGCCTAAAACTGTAAATGTGAGTGTCTTTTTTGATTTCTTCAGATTGGTAATCGGGTAATCCGAAAATAGCAGAAACTCTTCCTCTTTTACTTTATGATATTGCCTGGTCAAAACGCCAAAACCTACACCAGCGCCATAGACCTCCTGACCTACCTGTCCGCTTTTTTCCCAGCCGTTGTACAAGTCTTCTACTGGGATCCAGAGCTCTTTTACAATTTCACCAGTCTTTACTTCTTCAGAAATCATATCTTCCGGAAGTTTGGTTGGATAATAATATGGCAACCTGCTTACAGCATATTTTAGAAATTCCGGTATTAAAATTTTTAAGGATGGAAGTAATTCTATTGCCTCCGATTGTATGAGATACTCAGATAGTCCTGCGTAAACTTCCATCTCCTCATATGCTGCTGTATAGGGTGCATTATTAAGTGGAAATACAGAAAAATAATTTGGATAATTTTTACCAAATCCATACTGGCAATCCCAGATCTGCATGTTCTTAAAAAGACAGGCAAGACAGGCGTAGCTCAAATCAAGATATTCCTTTTTATTGGTAATTTTATATAATTCTAAAAGGGCTCCCGCAGCAAAAGCAGTATTATTGGCCTGATACAGAATATTAAACCCGCAGCCAACAAGTTTTTTTACCGCTTTTTCGGCCTCACGCAGGTAACGTTTATTCTTGGTGAGTCGGAATATTAAAAGCATTAAATGCGCGTAAGATCCCGGTACATCTTTTTCACCTCCTTTTCCAGGTTCAGTTTCTTTTTTGATGACCTCTAATGTATCCATTTTATAAAATACCGGCCACTCATAATCAAAATGGTGCGCCACCTTAATGGCAAATTCAATGGATTTTAAAACTAGTTCTTCCGCCTTCTTTTCACCATTCAGGGCAAGCCTGGCAAGGTTCATCAGTGGATGATGCAGGTACCAGGAATCCATAACCATTTCCTGCTTCTGTTCCTCTGATTTATCCAGTTTGTCTGATAGTTCGGGAAGCCAGCGATTCATTGTTTTTACCTTTGGATCGTAAAACTGTTCTATTGCTTCAAGCAATTCATTATACATAGGATGTGTTTCTCCATACCAGTCTTTAAGCTCATTGAGGGGCATCAGCACAGCAAGCTGCACCATGACTTCCGCTGGTGTATCATAGTCACACAGATAAGCATTTAAATAGGAATTTCCGTTTGTCTGTGTCCAGCAGCCCTTGCTTTGCTGCAGATCATTAAGGCAGTATTGTGTAATGTCCGGCCAGTTATGATAAATAACTTCGGGATGGGGAAGCAATTTATAAACCTCCGCCAGATTATTTAAAAACTGCTGTGTTTCCTGTATTTCATTATCGATAGTTTCTTCTGAGAACAAAATATAGGCATCTGAAATAATATAAGCTTTATCAGATGGCAATGGCTTCTCTTTTGTTACAGGAAGCTGAAAACCTATTTCCGGCCATGTTCCTCCTATCGTATCATCAAGCATAGTTCCTGTAGCTTCACAATACGGACTCAAAGAACCGAGATTTTGAAAGTAAAAAACAGAACCTGTTTTTGGTTTGGTCATACTCGCCAACAGTATTCCGGATCTGGAACCCATTTGATTCATGTGTATAGTACCATTAGTATTCTCTACATTTCCCTGTTTTGTAACAGCAATAATATCACGTGGCCAAAATGGAATCAGCAGCGGTATATTAGCTTTAAACGAGGTGGTATAATGCAAAAGAACTGCGTCGCTGTCTGGGAAAGTAACACAAACTTCATATTTACCAAGCCTTGTTTCTAAATTAATGACTAAAAGTGCTCCGTCATCCAGTAAATTAGTTACTTCAAAACAGCTGTTCATTCCAAATGCAGCGCGAAAAGCCATTTTCCCGCGATCAGGCCAACTGGACACAATCCATAGAGAATCGCCGGTATTAAAAGCCTGAAAAGTATAGTTCTTAAATTCCTTTTCCCAAATTACGGTGCTGTTTTCTAAATCGGCATGCACGGTAGCAGCCCAGGGTGAAATAGTATGCATAAGTTATTGGTTTAAAAAATTGCTGTAATTTTCGAATATCTAATAGTAACCTGCTTAAACTGAATTTTTAAATTGTTTTTCTAATTACACTATTTCAGTAACTGGCGATTTTACCTTTGAAAACAATTTGACTATCAGCAGCTTCAGACGATTTTGATAATCTTCCATCAGCCACTCTTTATAGTTCCTGCTGGCATTCTCGAGGCACTTCACATATTGTTTCACCCTCCATTCAATTTCCGGCTGGAGCGCCTCAGCCAGTGCAACAGCTTCCGAAAGTGTATCGGCATTTTCCATGCACATTTTAGCCTGTTGCCTGATCGATTCCTGAATGACAGTTTTAGGTTTTTTATCCATATCAAGTGCTTCATGATAGGCTGACTCGACATCAAAAGTCATCTCAAGAGTATTAGGAAACTTGGCGCGGAGCTCGGCTGATAGACCATGCGACTGAACAGCCGAATTTCCTGTGGCATGATACTGCAGCTGTTTGGCGAATTCCTCGGGTCTTTCAAAAACAAACTGCCAGTCTACAGGGTTTTGCCACTCCCCAAAACGCTGAATATTATTTCCAAGATCGGTAATTCCAAATGTTTTTTTGGATGGAAGTCTTCGCGACCCACGACCTATCATTTGGTGATACAGGGTAATAGACGTAGTGGCTCTGTTCAGGATTATATGCTGAATGGTAGGTTCGTCAAATCCCGTAGTAAGAATTGAAACCGATGTTAGCACCGCATCTTTTGTTTTCTTAAACCATTTAAGGATTTCTTTACGGTCCTCATCGGATGTTTTATTGTCCAGATGTTTTATCGCTATGCCGGCTTCCTGAAACGTATCTAATACCTTTTGTGAAGTTGCAATACCGTTATTAAAGATCAGTGTCTTTTTTCCGAGGGCATTCTCTCTGTATGCTTTTAGCAACAAATCCTGCATGGCCACTGAACTATACAGTTCATTTGATGAACTTACCGTATAATCACCGTGGATTCCTTTTTTCAACGTATTAAGTTCAACTTCAAAAACGAATGACTTTGGTTTCGCTAAAAAACCTTCATTAATCAGGTTTTCAATACTTTCTCCCTTTACAAGTGTTTCGTAATGACGGTTCATGGGTTTCGAAATATCACTGCTAAAAGGTGTTGCGGTAACACCAATGATAAAAGCATTCTTAAAACTTCCCATTAACTTTCTGAAGGAATTATGATGCGCTTCATCAATAATAACAAGTCCCACATCACGGGGTTTTATTTTCTGTGATTTTATCCTGTTGCGCAGCGTTTCTACCATCGCTACATAACAATCGCAGCCTTTTTTAAAATTACCGCTGGCACTATTTATCGTGCAGTTCTGCACACCAAGACTTTTTAGCACAGTAGAGGTTTGCTTGCATAATTCTTTGCGATGGGTAAGTATAACAACCTTTTTACGATATTGCGCTATATATCTTCTGGCAATTTCTGAAAATACAACAGTCTTGCCTCCGCCAGTAGGGAGCTGATACAAAAGTCTTGTGGTAGCTGTGTCCCCTATTTTTTCAAAAATAGATTCAATATCTTTTTCCTGATAGGCATAAAAGGAAGCCTTGGATTGTATTTTAGTTGTCATTTTAATTTCTTTATTTGATATTACTTGAATTGTAGCAATACGTTCAGGCTCAAATCCAATAATTTTCATGACCTGATTATCAAATTCCTGCTGTAGATTTTGCCTTTCCTTAAAAATAATTTTATCATTAGCGTTAGTAATAATTTTATATCTGCACTAAATCTATTGATGTGGATCAATTATCTTTTATTACATAAAATTAGTGAGGAAGTGATCATCAGTTTTACAACATTATTTAGCATTATTATAATATTTTATTCTGCTTGCTCTTGCTCAAATTGTTTTAAACTAAATATAATTGCAGCTGAAGTATCCTTTAGTACAAAAAAAAATCTGCACCCTAAAAGTGCAGATTTTTTTGTTTTATGATTTTTAAGAGCAGATCTTGAATTACTTCCAAGGATCCAGTACTACCTTCACGCAACCGTCTTCTTTTTTATTAAAAATTTCGTAGGCATGTGAAATCTCAGACAAAGGCAGTCTGTGGGTAATTATATCATCCAACTGCACTTTTCCCTGAACCACATATTCTAAAAGTTTGTCGATGTGTTTATGCGCCGGAGCCTGTCCTCCCTTTAGAATAATTCCCTTATCGAAAAACTGTCCAAGAGGAAAATTATCATAATTTACGGGATACACGCCAAGTACAGATACAATACCGCTTCGTCGTACTGCACTCATACAAGCTTCTAAAACTTTAATCGAGCCTTTTTCAAAGTTAATCGTAGCTTTTATTTTATCTGTTATACTTCTTTCAGGTTCGAATCCTACAGCATCAATACACACATCCGCGCCACGTCCGTTGGTAAGTGACCTGATATGCTCTACCACATCTTTGGGATCTTCCCACAGTATTGTAGTAGATCCTGAAGAAACTCTGGCTTTGTCTAAGCGGTACTGCAGTGTGTCGACCACAATAACCTGAGCCGCACCTCGCAGCCAGGCACTCTTGGCTGCCATTATTCCAACAGGGCCTGCGCCGAAGATCGCAACGGTCTCCCCTCCTTTTACTTCACCCCAATCTACACCGGTATATCCTGTAGGAAAAATATCAGTCAGAAAGAGTACTTGTTCATCTGTCAGGTTATCAGGCACAACCCTTGGACCATAATTGGCGTAAGGTACTCTTACATATTGTGCTTGTCCTCCATCATATCCTCCATACAAATCTGTATAACCAAAAAGCGCTCCTCCCTTTTCTGTTAAAATTCCGCCCTCTGGACCATAGTGCTCAGGGTTGCTGTGTTCACAGTTTCCCGGCACATCATGGTTACAGAAAAAGCAGTTTCCGCATGCTACTGGAAAAGGAACTACCACACGATCTCCCCTTTTAAGATGTGTAACGGCTGAACCTGTTTCCTCTACTATTCCCATAAATTCATGTCCCAATACCATTGGAGATGTAGGCATAGCACCCGAATAAATATGCAGATCCGATCCGCATATGGCTGTTGAAGTCACTTTTAGAATAATATCGTCCTGTGCATTGATTTTTGGATCTTCTACTGTATCGTATTTAACGGAACCCGGTCCGTGAATAACTGCTGCTTTCATGGTTTTTGTTTTAGAATTAATAGAAAGCTAAGTAACTCTAATTTAAACCATTAAACTTACAGGATATCTTAAAATTCTTATATTTAAAACATAATAAAACAATGAATTCATTAAAAAAATCATCATTAAATCAAGCGCGTTTACAAAATCAAATTAAAAAAAATCAAAAAAAAAAATCGGAACAAAAATAATTCTGTTCCGATTTAATGAGTTAATCTTTTTAAGGATAACTTATAACAACTTACTATTCCTCATCACCTTCAGTGGCATCAAAATTTATAGTATTGTAGGCAGCTTCTGTTAAGGTAACGTCAGCTTCTTTTTCTTCATTTAAAGTCTGAACTAATAATGAAACAGCTTCATCTTCGCCAAGAGTTTTAGCAAACGCAGCCAGGGTACCATAAGTTGCGATTTCGTAGTGTTCGATTTTTTGCGAAGCAGCTATAATACCTGCATCACGAACTGCACCCGGTTCTGTTTCTTCCAGAATACCTTCGCCTTCTTTAATAAGACCATCCATAGCATCGCATTTTTTGGCAACGGCCTTTTCTCCAACTGAAGCAAATACTTCTTCTAGTCTGGAAACCTGACCCTTAGTCACTTCTAAATGATCATTGATAGCATCAATTAAATTTTGCGATGTAGCATTCTTCGCCATTTTCGGAAGAGCTTTAACCAAAGCTTTCTCAGCCCAGTAGATATCTTTTAATGAATCTACAAATAAATCTCTTAGTCCTTCGGCAGCAGATGCTTTTGGTTTTACAGTTCCTTTAGGAGTACTTGTTTTATTGTCAGCTGTTTTTTTACTTGCTGCACTTTTAGTTGCTGAACTGCTTTTAGCTGCAGTTGTTTTTTTAACCGTTGTTTTTGTATTTGAATCTTTCATGATATGTTTTTTTTAAAATTTGTTTTTCAAATGTACCACCGCTCTTTTTCAATTTTCTTATACAATTATTATACTTTGTTTCAATATTTAAACATCTACTAATCAAGCATTAAACAAATATTAATTGTGTAATAAAGTGTGAAAATTATATAATTTTTGAAGAGTGTACCAGCCTAATTTTGACTAATTAATTTATCATTATAAAATGAAAGTAATCCATCCTATCATTATAGTATTCGCTTTACTGAGCATACCAAATGTTGCATTGGGACAACAGATTCAAACTGATCGTCCTACTGAAACAGAAAGTCCCACTACCATTGTCGCTCAACATTTACAAATGGAAAATGGTTTCTCTTATGAAAAAGAAGGCAATGAAAAAACATTTGAATTACCTGAAGTTGTTCTTCGATACGGTCTATTCAAAAATGCTGAGGTTCGAATGGAAACTGCCTTTAAAACTAGCCATGAAGAGTCGGAAAAAGCGTATGGAATCAAGCCCGTAACTCTTGGCTTTAAATATCATTTAATAGATCATAAAGATTTACTACCCGATGTAGCCTTATTAGGCCGTATCAGTATACCATGGATGGCGGACAAAAGTTTACAGGAAGAAAATTACAGTCCGGAAATACGATTACTTGTCCAGCATGATCTATCTAAAAAGACGCATTTAAGCTATAATCTGGGTGTTGAATGGACCGCCGAAAATGCATGTCCGGAATATATCTACACTCTTTCTGCTGATCATTCTGTAAGCAAAAAAATTAAAATATTTGTCGAAACCTATGGATTGGCCGTATCCCATCAACATGCAGAAAATAATGCCGATGCGGGTTTACTCTTTTTATGGAGTAAAAATTTGCAGTTTGACTTTATGGCCGGCACGAGCCTGATGCATGCACACGCTAAAAAGTTTGCTGAAGTTGGACTATCCTATAAAATATAATAGTTAGCGGTGGTGTTGGTAAAATATTGGACTGCCTGTTCTTCGTCAGTAATAAAAACTATTTCACTACTGTTTTGAAGTTCGTCGAAAACTGCAGACATGTTTATTATGCCTGCTTTTTTGGCAAATAGATCCAGAATACAGTTCCTTTTCCAGGCGTACTCGTAAAATTAATAATTCCGTTATGATTTTCAATAATACGTCGGCACAGCGCGAGACCAATTCCGTTCCCGCCATATTGGTCTCTCTCATGCAATCGCTGGAACATATTAAAGATCCGATTTGAATATTGGCTATCAATTCCAATTCCATTATCTGTAATTGAAATGATGTCGTAATTTCCAGGTAAAGCCAAGTGATCCTGGTTATCGGGCATCATTTTCGCAGAAATTGTAACTACGGGAAGTTCTGTATTAAATTTAAGAGCATTATTTACAAGATTATAAAACAATTGTCGCAGCTGCGTATTTAAGCCTAAAACACTTGGCAATGACTCAATAGTAATCACTGCATTTTTTTCTTCAATGATCATGCTTAAATCAACCAAAATTTCCTCAGCTATTTCGTTAAGGTCTACTGGTTCAAAAACTTGCTTGTTATTGTCTATTCTTGAATAATTCAAAACGTCCGTAATTAAATCTGATAATCGTGTTGCGGATATTGTTATACGGTCAAAATAAAATTTCTTCTTTTCTTCTTCTGATAAATGCTCACCGGCGCGGGAAAGCATGATCATAATTTTACGAAGTGGTTCTTGTAAATCGTGGCTCGCAATATAGGCAAACTGCTCTAACTCTTTATTTTTAAAAATTAATTTAGAGTTGGCACTTTCCAATTCGCGCTGAATCATTTTTAATTCTGAATTATCTTTCAGCGTTTCAACGATCATTTTTTGTGCATTAATATCTGTAAAATAAACCAGCCAACTGTTGAAAGAGCCGTCTTCGGATTTATTTGGAATCATACTAACCAGATGCCAGAGATATTCAGAAGTATCTGTAATTCTGATTTCTCCAGAAAAGGACGATCGGTTTGCTTTTGCCTTATTCCACCCTTCAACAATTATTTCAATATCATCCGGATGAACAAAATTCATCAAATTTTTTCTTTCAAAGTTAGGTAGAGGTACTTTAAAAAAATTCAACAAGGATTCATTATAAAGCAACACCTTATTTCGGTCATTAACCTCACAAATTAAAATAGGGATTGCATTGGCTAATTTTCTGTATCGGTTTTCACTTTCTGCAAGCTTCTCTGATAACGCAATTAGTTCAATGTTTTTTTTCCTAATCTCATCATACGGAGATAAAGGAGGTTCAAACTTAAAATAATCAATAAAAGACTTGATCTTTGTTTCTGAAAGAAGTCCAGGCGAAATTACCGGCTGAATTATTCTGGTGGTAGATTGATTGCCTTTAAAACTGTATTCGATATCGCCGGAAATTTTCGATGCGTAATTAAAAGCCTCCGGGTTATAGCTTTTTAAATCAACACTATCAGTAATGATCGCTTCAATTTGTTTTTGTGTTGCCTTAATGGTATTGATACCAATGACCAAAACTGAATTCTTCCCTTTTGCAATGGCACATCTGGCAATTTCAGAAACCGCTGTTGAAAATCTGGTCTGAAATGATGAAGGCATACCACACATTTCGGCAATTTTCATGCATCGCTTATGGGCAAGTATCAAGTCCATTTCATTATCAAGATTTATTTTTATAATCTCTTTCATGGCGCTTACATTATTTTACCGACAAGAATTGATGCGTCATCCGTTCCTCTGATGTTTTCTTTAAGGATCGCCGATGCAATTATGCCCGAATGTTGTTTTACTATTGAAGTCATTTCGTTTAGATTCCATCTAGTCCTCAATCCATCACTGTGCATGACAATAATTTGATGTTTTTTATAAGGAACTGTCGTTTTGTTTAAAGTACGGGGAATATTATGACCAATAATTCCGTTATATGGTGTATATGTTTTATTTTCTAATCCGTCATAAATACGGGTACTTATATTACCGATACCGCATATATTCCAGACTTCTGATTTATAATCTACCGATGCTATTGTTCCCACAAGTCCCCTGCTCTTTTTAACCTTGGAATGAATATCTCTGAGAATTTCTGAAGGTTCCGTTTCTATTGACTGTTTAAAGGCTTTTATGGCCAGTTGCACAGCTTCATTTGCGTTTTCACCATGACCTAAGCCATCTCCCAAAAAAATTTGAAAACCTCTTTTTGTTGCTTTAATATGATAACCGTCTCCGCAAATTTTTTCGCCTGGGTAGTTTACCGCAATACCGGCATAGTTCAAACCACTTTGTAAAGAAGGCAAAGATATATCAGCCTTTTCACCGATCTTGATGTATTGCACACACCCCCAATTTTTCATGGAATAGATCTGAAAATCATTACTCAGTCTTTTAATGGCTCCTAATCCATTGCCCAGCGTGTTGGATGAAGAATAGCCATCGTTCATCACTTTGGCTAAATTTTCGAACCCCACACCTTTATCCAGACAGTATAGTTCTATTATTTTATGTTCATCTTCTAAATTAGCACGATAGAGCAGTTCTCCTCCCTTTGCATATTTGATGAGGTTAGAAGTTAGCTCTGCCACAATAATATCTGTTTCAGCGGCTCTGTGTGGTGTAAATCCTATGTGAAGTGCAAGATTGTGTATTTCTCTTTTTATAAAAGCGATCAGACTGCGATCGTCAATTTTATAGCTGGAAAACGTATTATCCATTTTTCCATTTTGTTATAGTAACGGTGGTTCCGTTGCCGAGTTCTGTTTTAATGTCAAATTCATTGACAAGTCTTTTTGTACCGGGAAGTCCTAATCCTAAGCTTTTTCCTGTACTGTATCCATCTTTCATCGCCAATGATATATCTGCTATTCCGGGACCTTTATCAATAAAAGTTACACGTACGCCATTATCACGGCCATTACTGACCGATTCAATGATTACTTTCCCGCCACCTCCATATTTTAGGAGATTACGGACAAGTTCGCTTGTTGCAGTAATTAATTTGGTTTGATTTAAAATGCTCATACCAATTTTTACCCCGTATTCTTTTACACGGTTGCGTAACGGCACCACATCTTGTTCTCGTATAATTAAAGCTTCTTCTTTACTATTCGTTATCGTCGTCATAATCCTGCTCTTCATTATCGCTAGTGTGCATTTTTGAGCGCAGTAGATCCATGCCTTTTTCAACATTAAGGGCACTTATAACTCCGTTTAAAGACAATCCAAGTTCAACAAGTGTAATAGCAACAGCAGGCTGCATTCCTACAACAACTGTTTGCGCATCCATTATTTTAGACATTACGGCTATATTTCCTAAAATACGCCCCATAAAGGAGTCGATTATTGAAACCGCCGATATATCAATTAACACTCCTTTTGAGCTATGTTTGCTTATGGTGTTAATTAAATCTGATTCAAGATTTTCAGCAAGTTGGTCGTACAAATCTACTTGTATGGTAACAAGCAGAAAATCACCCATTTTTAGTATAGGAATTCTATCCATATCAATTATTAAATCTTAAACTATTTTTCTTTTAACGACTGTAAGCTGCAACATATCAAATGCTGTTTTAAGAGCGCTTGCAAGTGTGGCTTTAGTGATAATACCGGTAAGATCAATACCTAAATGCACTACAGTTTGTGCAATTTCTGGACGAATACCGCTAATAATACATTCTGCTCCCATTAAACGTGTAGCGCTAACAGTTTTTATAAGATGCTGAGCTACAAGAGAATCTACTGCCGGAACACCAGAAATATCAAGAATCGCAATAGAACTTCCGGTATCTACAATTTGTTGTAGTAGATTTTCCATTACAATCTGTGTTCTTGAACTGTCTAAAGTTCCAATAATTGGTAAAGCAACAATACCATCCCATACGGTAATAACCGGAGTAGAAATTTCACTAATTTCATCCACTTGTCTTGATATTACATCTTCTCTACCTCTCATGAAAGCTTCGAAAGTCATAATAGTCATATTATCAAGAATCTCATTCAACTGTAAATTGGCTTGATACAATTGTTCTGAATCTTTTATCAGTTCTGAAAGAATTTGTGAAGATGCTTGTTTGAAAGTGGTTAAATATTGTGCATTTTCTCTTGGAGAAAATCCTCGTTTTCCTCTTGAAGATGATATACCTACAATTAAATCCTCTACTTTTTCAAACTCAGGAGAGTCCTGAAATTTACCATTTAATGTAGCTACTGCACTTAAAAATAGTGAAGCAAATTCTTTAGATTCTTCTTCTTCTACTGCTCCGTCATCTGACCCACTTTCGATTAAAAGTTTGGACCATATTGTTAGTAATTTATTTTCGTGCTCTTTTAAGCCCCCTAGGAAGTTGTTTTGCATGTGGTATCTTTTTGTAATTTTCTTAAACAAATATAGACTTTTAAAAATTGGTAAATGAGAAATGGTTTATTAAAAATAAAGCCGGTATTGTAAAACTGGAGGCTACGAATAGCCAAAGCTGAATTGACTTACTTAACCCTGTTTATCAGCACTTTAAAAACAAAAAATTCAATTATGGACACAAAATTATAACTAGCTGATTCCGATTCCCTCCATGCTATTTAAAATACGCAATGAGGCTGCTTCGCAAAAATCTAATCCGGAATAATCAGGATTATAACCTCCAATGTAAGGAACAGCCATAATGTACAGGTTTTCGTTGTACGCTCCGTACTGATCAATAATTTGAAAATTATCATTAATGGCAATTCCTGAAACGCTTAAAAAGTAGCTTCCGGTATTGTCTTTTTCTATGGAATTATTGCCTTCTGAAAAAGCCAGATGCCCTATTTCTTTTGACTTGAATTTTAGCTTCGCAGGTGTAATTGCTTTTTGTGCAAGTAAACTTTTAAAAGGAAAATCAGCATAAGATAAATGTGGCTGGCCCACACAATCAATAAACGTTTCATAATACACCGATTTAGGATTATTATCCTGATCAGCAAAATGATATAAAATTCCTCCGTCGTTTTGAGGCTCTACAGTACTTTCTGCGCCAACGGGAATAATATCCAAAACGCCTGCATGATGAAGAGCTAGTAATTCTGTACAGGATTTTTGCGGAACAAATGCTATTACAATCGAAATCAAAGGCATAAGCACTTTTTGAAGGCGCTGCATATCTTCTGCCGAAAGGTATTTTGCAGGATGATTCATAGCAAAACTCAACACTGCCAGCATTTCTTTCCAATATACTGATTCCTGCCTTTTTATGGATTTTTCTGCCTGAATGTATTCTGCTTTTAAAAGCTGAAATGGTTCCAGACGTTCGCGAAGTTCCATCATTTCCACTACAAAATCTTCAATACTAAGATCTTTAATTCTATTATAAAAATCAGGATCCTTTTCCCTGAAAATCTCTTTGAAATCCTTTTGAAAAACAAAATCCAAAGACAGAAAACCATCATTGTTTTTTCTGTGAAGTTCAATTTCTTCTTCTGTAAGAAGCGAGTCATTATTAAGATGCGAATCTTCAAGATGAAACCGGACTGCAGGAAGCATTCCGCTTCTCGAATGCATGATCATTTTAAAATCAGGGCTTTCAGCATGACTTTGAAAGCTTACATTTCCGTCTTCATCTTTTTCAAATGAACCATTTTCTCTTGCAAGTGTTCGTATCGCATCAATAGCGGTCAATGAAGATCCTTTTATCGCTACGGCATGATTCAGTTTAAGTAAAAGTTTTGATGGCGGATATGGAGCATCATAATACCCTTTAACCTTTCCTTCATATCGCACTGGCCAATTATGTCCGGTACAGATTACTACATAATCAAATTTATCTTTACCGGTAGTAGTTTCTACCCAAACTTCTTTCCCCTGTTCATTGTAACTAATATCCATAACATTCGTTTGATAATGCACTCTGGTTACAATCCCGGCTTCATCCCCTTTTTGCTGCAATAGTTTAAACTGGTCGGCAAGATAATATCCAAAAAGTAATCTCGGCAATACTTTATATTCATTAAATTTATCCGAATCAACATTAAACCTTGCCAATAAATCTGCAGGAACGGTTAAAATCCATTCTGATATTGAAGTAACAATTCCGGGCGTTTCGTTATCAGATACATTGGTTACATGCTCATCATTTGCTCCTTCATGACTATAGGGCATTCCTGCGCCAAGAGTGCTTTTTCGTTCATAAATATCCACTTCAAAATTAGATTTTCCGGATTCTACCAGCCTTTTGTACATAAACAGTCCGCTTGGTCCACCGCCTAAAATTGCAATTCGCTTTTTCATTATTTCCGTTTTCATTTTCGTTCTGTTATCGTTTCTATTTAAAGTATTGTAAGCATTATTCTCAAAGCCATTTTTTTCTTTTAAACCAAAGAAAAATTATTAACGAAACTAAGACCATTACAATCATGGTAATGGGATATGCCCAGTAATAATTGAGTTCCGGCATAAATTTGAAATTCATTCCATAAATTCCTGCTATAAAAGTAAGCGGCATAAAAAAGACCGAAAATACGGTAAGCACTTTCATAACCTCGTTTGTTTTTCTGGCCGATAAGGAGAGGTAAATATTCAGTAATTCTTTGGCATCTTCCTGAACCTGATCATTGAGCATCAAAAGTTTGGTATGAAGATCATGAACATCCCGAAGTGCCGGAGCTTCTTCCCCTTCAGCACGAATTGAATTTACGACTTCATTACTCAGTAAAAGCAGTTTTTTATACAGCCCCGCCCTATTTTTCAGGTAATAAATAGCCTCGATCATATCGGTAGGAATATTTTTTTTCAAAAATAATTTCGATTCATAACCGTCTATTTCATTAGATAAATTGATGGCAGGCTGCTCAAAAGAATGTAAGGCATCGCGAACAATATGAATTGCAATACCTGTACTTGATTTAACTCTACCGGTATCTACATATGTCTCTTTTATCACCGAAATTAATGGCTGTGCTGTACGATGAACCGTAATAATAAAGGATTCGTTATAAAAAATGGCAATTTTACAACTCAGAGTCTGAACGGTCTGCAGTTTTTCCTTATTGTCATTCACAACTCTTATAATAATGAAATGGGTATTATTATGCTCTTCAAATTTAGGAAGATGATCCGGATCAAGACAATCCATTAATGCATAAGAATTTAGGTTGTACTTTGTACTAATAGCTGAGAGTTCCTCGCTTGTTGGGTCAACAGCATCAATCCAGATAATCCCGGTATCTTTTATAGTACAATTAGTTATAGGCATTTTGATTGTTTTTCTTATTAACTAAATTTTGTTAGCTGTTGTTCGCATCATTATCCTCTATTAACATCAAATTTTATTATCCAGATTTGGTTCAATTCTTCAAGGAAATAATTTATTCAAAACTTTTTATTTGAGAATCTACATTCTCTGTTCTTATAAAATTTATCAGAGATTTCAAAGAATAAAAGTATTTCAGTCCGAATCAATATGATTACATCTTGTCGGTTATTTTTTTCAAAATTACAAGTTAGTTAATGGTAAACTTAAAGTCATTTATAATGAGAATAGTTTAAGGAGACCACTATTATTATAGACTTAATCGAAGCTGAGCAATGGTTCGAAATATCATTAGGGAGATAGGATTTAAAATAAGTATCGTAATAATAATGAATAACAAGAATTCATTCTCTAAATTTACCGTTATATAATCCAACTGCCTGCAACATGAACAAAGTAATTTCAGAAAATGGTACCCTACTCTTAGGAATAGAAAAATCTGAAATTAATATATTCAATACCCCTTTACAATTTGGCGAATATACTATCTTATTGATAAGTAAGGGAGAAGGAATTTATCATGTCGATTTTGCATCGTTTCCATTTAAAGCTCCGGCAATATTATTTTCGACACCGCAGCAATCAATTTCCATTAGCGAAATCACACCCGTAAACTACACGACATTACAATTTCACGGTGATTTTTACTGCATTGAATACCATAGAAATGAAGTTGCCTGCAATGGCTTACTATTTAATAATATTTATGCTGAACCTTCTATAAAATTAAGCACTGAACAGCATCAATTATATTGCGTGTTAGTTGATCATATTATTGATGAGATGAAACAGCCAACTCCTTCAGAAATTGTATTAAGATCTTATCTTCAATTGATACTGGCCAAATCCAGCAGTCTGAAAATAAATAGTGAAAAGCAAAATTTTCAAAAAGATGAAAAGATGGACCAGTTTAAAATATTGCTGGAAGAAAATTTCTTAACCCTTCATAAAGCAAGTGATTATGCGGCATTACTTTCAATGACTGCCAATAACTTTACGAAACAGTGCAGTAAACGTTTTAATAAAACGCCCACTCAAATGATTCAGGAAAGGCTAATTTTGGAAGCAAAAAAACAACTTCACCTTACCCGATTAAGTATTAAGGAAATTGCTTATGCCTTAAAATTTCAGGATGAATATTATTTCAGTCGGGTATTTAAAAAAAAGACAAAAGTTTCTCCTCAAAACTTCAGGAAAACAACTGGTATCTCTATTGTGGCAGATTTGTCTAAGTAATAGCATTTTTTATCCATTTCTTAATTCTTATTTCAGCTCTAAATTTGCCTTGTTAATTATTACTAAAATTTAAAAACAAAGCAATGAAAAATTCTCTTTTAAACACAATAGCAAATCTTGATAATCTGGGTAAAAATGCCATACGTGCCGGTATCGTAATCGTTTTTTTATGGATTGGCGGACTTAAATTTTTTACTTATGAAGCTGATGGAATAGTGCCTTTTGTGGCAAACAGTCCTTTTATGTCTTTTTTCTATCAGAATCCATCTGAGTATAAACAATACAGCAATAAAGAAGGTGAATTAATTACCGAAAATCACCAATGGAACATTCAAAACAATACCTATGTTTTTGCAAATGGCTTAGGAATTTTATTAATTGGTATCGCTTTTCTGGTTGCCATTCATAACTGGGCTCCTCTGGCAAGTATGTTTGGAAGTATACTGGTATTTATTCTTACTCTTGGTACACTTTCATTTTTAGTGACAACCCTTGAAAGCTGGGTGCCGCATTTGACAGATTACCAATATGGATTTCCTTATTTATCAGGGCGCGGACGATTAGTACTTAAAGATATTGTTATACTTGGAGCCTCATTAATTACAATGAGCCAGTCAGCATCACTTTATCTCAAAAGAAAAAATATATAAATTTATGATTCAAAAAAAGCTATCAATCATTTGTAATATAATGACTGGTAGCTTTTATGATAAACTTATAGAAAGCCAATCTCTTCAAATCTTCCATAAATTCTATAGAAATTTATGTCTCTTAACCGTCAATAATGACTTTTCGGTGTTTTATTCCCCATTCTGCAAGATCGTTGATGATTGTTTTTAATGTCAATCCATACTCCGTCAGCTGATAATGGATTGTAACAGGCTGCGTATCGAGAACTGTACGTTTAATCAATTTATTTATTTCCAAGTCCCTCAATTCCTTGCTTAACATTTTATTGGAAATCCCGTTTACATCATTTAAAATATCTGTAAATCTTCTTTTATTATGATAACAGATTGATGAAATTATAGAAATCTTCCATTTTCCATTCAATATATCCATTGTATCATGGACAGCCATTATCTCTTTTCTGTGTTCAACCTGACATTCGTTACTCATAAGTTACTTTGTTACTCAAACGTTACTGTTACTTTTAGTTACAAAGTAACAAAAATAAACTTAACTGAATTAACTTTGCCTGTATAAATTTAAAATATAGAAAAAATGAATTTCACAAATAAAAATGTTCTCATAACAGGAGGAACTACAGGAATTGGATTAGCAACAGCAAAAGAATTCATAAAATCAGGCGCTAACGTTTGGATCACAGGAAGAAACAGCGAAAATCTTAAAAATGCAGCTGACGAAATTAACAATTCCAATTTAAAAACTATTGTGGCTGATACTGCAAATTTATCTGATCTTTCGCTACTAGAAAAAGCTTTTGCAGAAAGTGGGAATAAATTGGATACTCTTTTTTTAAATGCAGGAATAGCAACATTTAGTTCTATAGAAGAAGTAACAGAGGCTGATTTTGATGCGCAGTTTAATACCAATGTCAAAGGTCATTTCTTTACACTTCAGAAATTACTTCCTCATCTGGCAGAAGGTTCATCGGTAATTTTTACTTCGTCAACCGTTGCCACAGCCGCCAATTTGGGAAGCAGTGTTTATTCGGCTACAAAAGGAGCATTAAATAAAATTGCTCAAATCGCTGCAAACGAATTAGCTGGAAGAAAAATTCGTGTCAATATTGTGAGCCCTGGTCCGGTTTCTACACCTGGACTTCATAAAGCTGTACCAGAAGATGCAAAAGAATTTCTGGCCACTGCTACTGCAATGCAGCGATTAGGCGACCCGGCAGAAATCGCGAAAACCGTATTGTTTCTCGCTTCAGATGATGCAAGTTTTATTACCGGAACGGAGCTGTTAGCAGATGGAGGCTATATAAATTATGCTTTAAAATAAATTTCAACACTTTCAAATTGAAAAGCTTCAGATTTCTCTGGAGCTTTTTTTATTGCCATTCCTGCAACTCTTTTAATTCTAAAATCTTAATGAAATAAAAAAATCTGCCTCAAAAGAAGCAGATTTATATCATTAAAAAAAAATAATCTTAGTTATTGGTCACCGAAAGCTTAACTTCAATATTAGATCTTGTTGCATTTGAATAAGGACAAATCTGATGCGCTTTTTCTGTTAATTCCTGAGCTTCTTCAATAGAAACTCCCGGAATATTCACATCCAATTCTACTGCCAGACCAAAACCACCGTCTTCATTTTGTCCAATGCTTACTTTTGCAGCTACCGAAGTTTCGCCGGTTTGCGTTTTTGATAAAGTAATAACACGATTTAGTGCACTATCAAAACACGCTGAATATCCTGCTGCGAAAAGCATTTCCGGATTTGTAAAATCATCATTGGCTCCGCCTAAAGCTTTGGGCATTCTTACCTCAAGGTCCAAAATTCCGTTTTCACTTTTTACCTGTCCGTTTCTTCCGCCTTTTGCAGTAACGCTCGTTGTATATAATGTTTTCATTTTATTGCTGAATTTTATTTAAAATTTTCTGAACAGTCTCTTTGAGTTCGAATAGATCTTCGGTCGTTAGATTTAGTTTCTCCTTCATTTTTACCGGAATTTCACAGGCTTTTTGCTGTAAATTTCTTCCCTGCTCAGCTAAAAAAACCTGAACCACTCTTTCATCTTCTTTTTTTCTTTCTCTAATGACAAAACCCTTAATTTCAAGTTTTTTTAGAAGTGGTGTTAAAGTCCCACTGTCGAGATACAGTTTTTCGCCTATCTGATTAACAGTCAAGCCATCCTTTTCCCAAAGCACCATCATCACAAGATACTGCGAATAAGTAATATCAAGTTCATTAAGAAACGGCCGGTACAAACCGATAATTTCTTTTGAGATAACATAAAGAGGAAAACAAAGTTGGTTTTCCAATTTGGGCGGGTGGTAATCTTCCATAATTTAATGACAAAAAGTAGAATTCAAATACTATTTTCTGATGATAAATTCCTCCATAGGAATTCTAACTTTCTTCATATGCGAAAGCCAGTCGTTTTCGATGTCTCTGTAACCCAGATATAAAAGTGTAACACTTTTTAGTCCTAATTCCCTAAGACCCAAAATCTCATCTACCACTTCATTGCTAAAACCTTCAGCCGGAGTAGAATCAATCTTCAATTCGGCTGCCTGAGCCATTGCCAAACCTAATGCAATATAGGTTTGTCTTGCTGTGTGCGCAAAATGCTGTTCAGGAGTCTGAGCTCCGTAGATTTGCTTGATCTGATCAGTATAACTGCTGAAACGACCTCTTGGTAATTCTCTTACATCAGTGTGATGATCATAAACTTTATCGATTTTCTCATCAGAATAACTGTCCCAGGCTGCAAAAACCAGTACATGAGAACAATCCCTCATAACTTCCGGATTTAATGCACCTTTTACCATCTTCTCTTTCAATTCCTGATTTTCTACAACAATTACACGAAAAGGCTGTAAACCAGATGAAGTCGGAGCTAATCTTGCCGATTCTAAAATTTTATTTAAATCCTCTTCTGATACTTTTTTTGTTGAGTCGTATGCTTTTACGGCATGTCTCCAGTTTAAATCTTCTATTAATGACATTCTTTATTATTTTATAAATTAAACATCTGATTCTTAAAAATTATTTGAATCAAAATAACCCTGCAAAGATACATGATAATTAAATTGCATACAATTTAATTTTACGAAATATATTTTTTAACTTAACTCTAAAATATTTATTTCAATTGATATTTATAATACATCAGAACAAGACAATAATAAAAAAGCACTGAAAACTCCTCATTTTCAGTGCTTTTTTGATGCTTTATAATTTACTTATATTATTTCAATTGAGTAGTATTTACTCTTGTTGGCGTATCTTTTCCGCTGATAATCGAAGAAGAACTTAATGCAATTGATTTTATTATTTGGGTCATGTTATCAATATCTAAGGTTTCAAATTCGTCATCTACTGTGTGATACGTTGGCTCATTATCCATTTTTGAAGTAGAAATAGTATGAGCAGGAACTCCAAGCTTGGCTAAAGTAGCATTGTCTGAGCGGTAAAATAATTGTTGTTCCGGATAAGGATCTGCATAAAATTTAAAATTTGTTGCTGCTAAATTAGTTTGTAAAATGGAACCCATATTCGACTTTTCGAAACCTGTAATATAAGCAGAGTTTTTACCCCATTTAGATTCTGTTCCTATCATTTCAATATTGAACATCGCAATCACTTTTTCCGGCTCAAGCTGTTTAGAAAAATATTTGGCTCCATAACCCCCTATTTCTTCCGCTACAAATGTGGTAAAAATAATAGTACGCTCATTATTGTTTTGTTTTTTAAAATATTTAGCAAGCATAATTACTGCTGTTGTTCCGGCGGCATCATCATTGGCACCATTATAAATAGAATCTGTTGCAGTATGCGGAGCACCTTCTTCGGGAGAGCCTACTCCTAAATGATCATAATGTCCTGAAAAAATCACGTACTCATTTGGCTTACTTTTTCCGGGTAATATTCCAACAACATTATTCAATGTTTTTTTGGAGATTGTATTCGTTAATTCAACAGAAAAAGTGGTTGCTTCTGTTGTACCAAAAACAAACATAACCGTATTGTTTCCGGGAGTAGCATTTATTCGATCAATGTGTTGAATATTGGGTAAAACATTATCAAATGACGGGTCAACTAATACCAAAAGATTTTTGGGACTTTTATAATACTCATTAAATTTCTGGCCAAAGTTATCTCCTTTACTGATTTTTACAATAGAAATATCGCTTTTTTCCGTTAAAGAAACCTGAGGAAGATAGGAGAATGTTGCAACCTGATTATTATTTATTTCTTTACCATCTATAGTAATTTTTGACGAAACCGCTGTAGAGGCAGTCAGTGAAAATTCTTGTTTGTAATTCGTTGCTGTATTAAAAGTTTGCAAACCAATAGCTTTAAACTCTGATTCTATAAAGGCCGATGCTTTGTCAATACCGGGAGTAAAAGTTCTCCTGCCCTGCATATCATCAGCCGAAAGTATTTTCTCTATACGAGTTACTTCCTTGTTCGTAATAATTTTATCAATCGATTGTCCCTGTACAGTATAACATTGACTTAGAACAAACATACTAACAATAATTTTTTTCATATTTTACTTTTATAAATAATATTTTGGTTAAACCAAAAATACGTTAATTATTTGCACAACTTAACGCGAGTAAAAGTTTTTGATTGAAAAAACTGAGGTTCTCTTGCAGCTATTAGAATTAGGGCGAAGACTGGAACCAAAAGAAATTTCTATGCTGGAGCAGAAAGATGTAATTGAAGACAGCCTGCTGAAACAAATTTCGGCTGTAATAAAAATTCCTGTTGAAGCTTTTCAGAATTTTGATGAGGAACAAGCGATAAATATTATTTCTAATACTTTTGATAATTGTCAGCAACCTGCATCTGTATTTTACAATTCTACCATTAATCAAATTGATCAATTCATTAAACTACACGAAGAAAAAATTGCGTTATACGAACGTATGTTGAAAGAGAAAGATGAAATGATGGTGAGGCTTGAAAAATTGATTAATAAATAATTATTTTTAAAATATATTAATACTATTGAAGAGACTTTCGAGTCTCTTTTTGTTTTGGAAGATTATTTACGGTTGCGAATTAAGGAGACATTCGTACATCTTTTCAAAGAAAATTACTCGGTAAAATGGGGCTGACAGCTAGAGTTTCGCTTTGTGCTTAACAATGAAATCTAGCTGTTAAATATTTTCAATTACCATGAATCATCGCAAGTACATTCTTCGATAAATCCTACTTTATAAAAATTTAATAGTTTAAAAGTAGCTTTAAAAGTTTCATCGTATTTAAAGTTCAGTAGCTTTTTTAAAATTTCAACGTGATTTCGTCCAGTTTTATCTGATTTTGTATGAATGATTTCATTTCTCAAATCTCTTAGATTATGAATATGAGCATTTGTAGGATTTGGCTTTGCGAAAAAATTTACTCCTAAAGCTTGAGGTAACACTTTCGTTAATTTATCATTAAATGAAATTGAATACTGAATTTGATTCTTGTTGTAAATTTCAGTTTTTTTGTCACTCGTAATTTTATATTCGAATTCTTCGGGTATTATGTCATTAATAAAACATTCTATTGATGTGAAGAGACTAATTATACAAGAACTTGCTGTTCCATGATAATCATAGGCGAAACTAAAGTTTATTTCACTTGCGTTTGAAATATCAGCTAAATTTTTAACTAAATTTTTTCGTTGTTCTTTTCTTTGAATATTAAGATTATAAGCAAAATTATAATTAACTAGAGAAAAGTCAGGAACAGGAATCATACATTGTCTTCCATTATCATTATATATGAAACTGAAAATTTTTTCATCCAATTCAGTTGTTATGATGACAAAATTATCCTTAGAATTTTCCTTAAGGAATTTTTGGTCGATTTCTTTTATTTTAACTTGCTTTCCCACTTCTCCTAGCCTACTGTCATTTTGCAATTGATTATGAAATAGAAAGTTTCTTTTAATATGTTTCATCTTAAACAATTAATTTAATAAGGATTATAGCTAATATTAAAAAAAAATAAACTCATATGTACACGCTTTTTTGTTTACATTGAGAGTTTCTATCTCTTTTCAATCTTAATTTTATTTTTTTTAAGTCATTTTCTTCAGCTTAGAGCTAACCTCTCAAATTGTAATGGATGTTTCATTACAAACTTTAGTGATCACCTATGTACCAATGTTAAACCGATGTTCCCTGAAGTAATTAGAATTTTATATTTCCAGACTCAATCTCGATATTATTTACATCAGATAAATCATCAAATATAGAATCTCTAAAGGTGCCAGAGTTTAATCCATTGACATTTTCCCAACCATCTTTGATATTATCGTATAAAGCTTTTATAAATTTAAAATATAAACCTTTTACTTGAAAATGAATTTCTTCAGAGTATTCTAGTGTTTCAAACTTAACATCTGACCTTTTAGCGATTGGGTATCTTCCCCAAAATGTAATGCAATCAGATAAAATTTTAAGTATTTTTTTATCTTGAACAGTAAGTTGAATTTTTTTTATGGTCTTAACTAAATTTACTAAATCATGATTCTTTGAAATATCATGGCTTAAAAAATACCCCTTAGTTAAGTTCTTATCTTCAGAAATCAAATAACCTTTAATTACATTTTCAATTGCAAAGCCATAATTTAAAAAAAATTGATCTGATAAAGTTTTTCCAGCATTAAAATAGGGAAATCTATTTACCTCATAAGTAGAGTGTTTTATAATTAACTCTGCCGTGTCTTTTAATCTATCACCGAAATAATACCAATTTAAAGGTAACGCTTCAATGTCAAATTTATAATCTTTATTTTCTAACATTCTTAAATAATTTTAGATAGATTCTATCATTTGATAGCGCTAAGGATCAAAGATGCGAATTTTTTCAGTTGGACGTAATTTTTTTCATGTACAAAATAAATGAAACGTAGCTAAGAAATCTTAACATATTTCAATGAATTAAAGCAACAGTGCAAAAACCCGCGGTTAGTATTCAGTTTTACTACCAATTTTCGTAAAGACTTGCAAGCATTTCTTGAGTATTTTCAACGTAATTATCAATTAGCATTGCAACTCCATCAAACACAAAGCAAACTCTAACAAAAGTCTCTCTAAGGTTGTTTAGATTTACGTATTCTAAAACTTGAGTTTTTTGCCCGCTTTTATCAACAGGATATCTGAAAGCCATCGACGATGGGTCAACATCAGAAATTTCATTGATTAAACTATGGATAATTTGGAAATCTTTTGTAGTCGGATCTTCACCAATAGCTTTATACGCAGCTCGAAATTCTCCATAAAGATTTTGAAGTTGATGATGAGCAGGAAAATCTCTTG
Source organism: Flavobacterium sp. C3NV (assembly GCF_046825355.2). NCBI lineage: Bacteria > Pseudomonadati > Bacteroidota > Flavobacteriia > Flavobacteriales > Flavobacteriaceae > Flavobacterium > Flavobacterium sp. C3NV. The sequence continues at coordinate 337,028 of NZ_JBKQBJ020000003.1, forward strand.
TTTGATTAATACAAAAGTTCAATCCTTGAATGAGTTCTTTTAATCTCAATTCTAGATAATGTCTTATTAAAAAAATTGCTGGGTAAATATGATAATCCCTAACTGATTTATCCTTCAATGCCAAATCAATTAGACTAATTGCCGAAGTTTGATAACCATCCGCGTAATTGCCAAATTCTTGAAACGATTTATTTAGCCATGCTATTTCATGTTGATCGCCATCTTCTTTAAAAAACTTATCTCCTTTTTCAGGATATCTGATTTCTTCTTCGTATAATTTCATTGATAATTATTGATTAATTTATTTTAATACTTACATTCATTAATATTTTTGCCCTCTCTATGAAGTGTTCTTTATGCTACGCAAATATCTTTGACTTTGCACCATTTTAAACAAATATAATGGAAAAATAGAGACTTCATAAAGTCTCTGACTTTAAAACTAATTTTATTATTATATTTTCTTCTGAATGTACAAATCCTCTACAATGACAAAAGCTAACTGTAAAAAATGTGAGACTTTTTATCAGGTTTATAATTTCTAAGGAACAAAAAAATTCCGCAAAGTCAGAAACATTTGCGCAGCTTTACATGAAAATACTTCAGAGAGCAGTGGAAAAAATCTATACTTCTCACTCCTATAAATTTAAATCTAAAAAATATTAATTTATACCACAAATAACATTTAGGCTTTTAATGATATTCTTAAATCTTATTGTGGACATGATTATTATTTTCATATCTCAAATTTGAGAGATAACTAAATAATTATCTAACACTTCAAAATATGAATGAAAATATTTTTAAAACAAAAACTGATTTAGATCCTTCAGAGTATAAAAAATTATTTGGAGATCCTTTTTGGAATGAACAAGGAAGCTCAAAGGCTAGAAGCTTTTATCAACAACTGAACGAACGAGAAAAAGCTTTAATGTTAAAAAAGAATTACCTTGAAATGATTAAAAAAGCCAGGGAAAGAAATTTCGATATGGCGGCCGATTGTTTACAATGGTGGTTGGACGGTTCAGGATTTACAAAAACCATGGACTTTAACTGGTTGAGAAGACAAAGGGAAGTTATTGCTGCTGAAAATGTAAATATTGAACGTTTTGAAATTGATTATGACACTAAATTTGGACTTTTTCTGCTAATTCTAGAAGAAGGAAAAACTAAGAAATTTTCAACACACTATGACAGACAATTTACAGGTGGGATTTTTGGCGAGTTATATTATACTAGTGGCACTAGTATTTTGACTTCAAAATGTATTTTTAATGTCACTAATAAGGGGAAAGATAATTATATGTTATCAGGACACATAATTCATTCTTGGCATGATAGATATGATTGGCATAAAGGGGCAAATGCTTACATACCCAGCTTTGGAAGTGTAAAGGATTCTGATGCATTGTTGGTTGAAAAATATTGCGGGGCAAAACCGTATGAAATGAGAAGTCAGTGGAAACAAAGTTTCAACGTAATTTTTAAATTTACATCTTCAGGAGAGTTAAACCTTAAATTAAAATAGAATAATGAAAAAGAAAATATACATAACCTTAGCCACTCTAGTTCTTTTATTTGCTGCTTACTATTATTGGGAAAATAGATATGTCGAACTTCGTCCTGTAATTTCAAAAGGATACGACCGCCAAATAGTATTCTTTCAAAATGACTACTATAAATTTGCTAAACCAAATGAGATTTCTCCTAGTTACTATAAAAACATAAAATGGATTTTGGATGATTCTAAAGTGGATTATATTGAAGAAAACGGAATTATTTATGTTCGAAATAAATTCCTGAACGACATGGAGATGGTTTGGAATTATTCCAATAGAGCTACTGGTACTAAGTATTTTAAAATAGAGAAGGAAATGGATAGTATTAATCTTATTTCTGAAAAGGAATATGTAGCGTCAAGGAGAAAAAAAATAGACTCTATTTTAAAAACTATAAAGACAGATTCTATTAAATTTCATGAAGATCAAGAAAATAAAGAGAATTAAAACTATTCTCATTTCAATAACATCCTCTCAGTAATTATCTTATTTGAAGAAGCATCAATTCCCGTAACTTCGGCATACTTTACATTTGGTAACCAAAAAGAGCCTCCCTCAATGCGCACAAATATTTTTTCTACCTGTATTTTTTTCTGATTTACATTTGCAAAGACATGATATTTTTGATCTGAATCTACCTTTTTCAAGGTTAAGGGCAACTTTTTATAGGATACAAACTGAAACTCAAACTCCTCATTATTCAAGGATTTACTTTCTATTCCGTATGCGAATTTGCGCTGCATATAACTAAAATCTTTCTTCTCTCCTTTGTCAGCATATCGAATCCAATACGCTTTTATAGGATTGGTTTTGTCTATTTTTCCGTTTTCCTGATAGTTTATAGCATAAATAGCAGTGTTTGTATTGGGGTCACGCTGAATGTAAAACAGCATATTATCTATGTTTTTAGGCGTAGGGAAAGTCAATGGCGACGGATTTTTGGATTGTGCCAATAAGTTTTCAGAATATATATTTACTAAAATCGTTATAACGATTAGTGATTTTGTAAAATATTTAAATGGTAATTTGTTCATAGAGAAATTTTTATATAACATTGGGTGTAATTATTTAAACACACTTCAACTCCGCTCAGTGCAGGCTCGAAACATAGATTTGGGGCGCTTAAAAAAGGCATTTCACTTGTTTACAAAAAACATAGTTGACTATGTGTTTGAAACTGAGTTTAAGCTTTTAGAAAATAAAATTATTTCAAATCAAATCCGTTTTTATCCGCGTTTTTACGAAGTAAATCTGTTTTATCAGCGTCGAAATTAGACGCTGATTTTACTGATTCGCAAAAGCGAAAACGCTGATAAAAACGGATTTCCCTAATACTTTCCTGATTGAACCATTAAATAATTTATTGCAAATCAAATCTGTTTTTATCCGCGTTTTTACGAAGTAAATCTGTTTTATCCACGTCAAAATTAGACGCTGATTTTACTGATTCGCTAAAGCGAAAACGCTGATAAAAACGGATTTCTCTAATACTTTCCTGATTGAACCGTTAAATAATTTATTGCAAATCAAATCTGTTTTTATCCGCGTTTTTACGAAGTAAATCTGTTTTATCTGCGTCAAAATTAGACGCTGATTTTACTGATTCGCAAAAGCGAAAAAACTGATAAAACTGATTTTCTAATTTGATTCGATTACATTCTGTTTATCGTTTGCCCTAAAAACCCAATTTTTAATCAGTGGATAATTAAAACCATAAGAAACAAAACTATCGATGATTAATCTTCCGATTCTGTAATCGATTTGAAATGATTTTTGCAAAATAAGTGTACCAAATGATTTCAAGGAAATACTTCCCAATACCACCAATGCAAATTTAAAAAGCTGACTATTGATATGGCTGCTATAACCCGATTGATTTTTAAATACCCAAAATCTATTGATACTGAAATTGACAATTGCGCCAACGGTTCCGGAGATTAGAATAGAAAAGGTAAAATGCAATTTGAATACTTCTGTCAATAAAATCATTAAGCCATAATCAGTAATGCCGCCTAAAAATGCCGCAACTTGTGCTTGCAGAAAAGTGGAAATGGATTTTTTGCTGAACATATCAGTCTTGGTTTTTATCTCTTAAATCGCCCAGCTTTAAAAGTTTTAAGCTATCAATAACATTGATTATAAATAAGATAATAGCGATTGAACCAGCCAAATAGGTAATTGATCCGTGAAATAAAACTTCCAGGATTAAAATGAAAGCAATAATAAACCGAAGTTCTGTTGGTCCAACAAAGCCGGAATCTATACTATATTCATTGGTTATTTTGTAGCGCAACTGACTGATGATGATCGACCAGCCATACAATGCGACAAAAGAAAAGGCTACTATTTGTGTGCCACTTTCAGCATAAATGTAGTAACCAAAACCTATAAGTACAATACCAATCCAATCGGCAATAATATCGAGTGCAAAACCGTACCAACGGCGCGGAATATTTCTATAATAAGCCAATCTTCCGTCTAAAGAATCGCCTAACCAATTTAAAGCCAACCCAATAATACCCAAAAGCAAATACCAGTTGGCTAAATAAGTACCTAAAACAAAAGCCAGGAAAACTAATCCCGAACCCAATGTACCCATTAAAGTGAGCAAGTTGGGCGAAATGAATTTAGGTACCTTTGGCAGCAAAAATACAATTGTGGACTGTTCTGCTCTTTTTAAAATATTAGTTCGCTTACGGTCAGAAAATGTTCTTTGCACAATTTCGCTATAACCTTCAATGTGTGTTTCCTTCTCCATTAATAGCGCAATATTTGTAGGCCTGATACTATAGCCAGTTCTACTTTTGTAATTTTAAATTTTATTTTTCTTTGCGTATTTTTAAAAAAATCGATGGTACTTTTTAGCTTACCTGATCTAACCAGATAACTAAATGCGATTACAATCAGCATATTATTTAACAATGCCCGCAAAACGTTGATAGAAAACAGTTGGGCTGTTCTCATTTTTGGGAGCATATTTTCCTGCTATAATCGGAATATAAATAACCCTTCTTCTACTCTCTTCTCCGCGGATAGTTGATTCTGCCACTCTGTGCCACAAACGGCCATCGTGAATGGTTAAATCTCCCGCTTCCGGAGTGATGGAAACTTCCTGTGGATCAGGTTTATTATCTAAAAAGTACTTTTTACGAAAAAGCATTTGATAAATACTTTGCTTGTGCGTACCCGGAATGATTTTAAGACCACCATTTTCTGGTTGTAAAGTACTCAAGTGAATCCCCACATTGAGCATTGGGTTTAATTTGGCACCATAAAAAATATCTCTCAAACCATCTGTATGCCAGCCCATTTTAGTAAACTTACTTTCCGGCCCATTGATATAATGATTAAAAACCATTCCGTCTTTTTCTTCAGTACCCAATCTCGAGCCCTCGCCAGCCAATGGTAATAAACTATTGAATCTTGGATCAAGTAAAAGACCGCTTAAGGTTTGATGATGTTGATTGATAAAAGCAAAACGTTGTACAATTGGTGAGCCGTCTAAATCTTTTCCGTATTTGATTGGAACACCGTTTACTTTTTGAAGATCGTTGTCAATCCATTTTTGCTCTACTTGTTTTGAAGCATCAATGATGGATGAAACCGTTTCCGGATTTATAAATTTTTTGAAATGGATGAATCCATGTTCGTTAAAAAACGCAATTTGCTCATTAGTTAATTGCTCAGTAAGGGTAAAGGTTTTATAAGAAGATACCATGATAATATAGATTTAATAAATGAAATAATATAGTTTGTAATTTTATCTAAAACAGAATAACAACAACAGCAACAACAAAACATTAGCATGTTGGCGTGCATTCGGTTTTCAGATAAATTAAACATATTTCCTCTATTATTTGACATACTCTATAGAATTAGTAGAATTTAATACAAATTTAATATAATTTTTTATTTTACAAAGAATATTTTTTTTATTTTTTCGAAAAAATTAAATTTTATAAATTCCGGCTGCCGTTTTTTCGATAAAAGCCTTTGGTAATATACGGTTGGCATAAACCGAAATGATATTGGTAAAACCCGGAATAACTTCTGATTTTTTGCTGAACATGGCTTTTACGGCCATTTTTGCAACTTCATCAGGCTGCATATTAAACTTTTCGGCCATTTTGCTAAAAGCGTTTAAGCCAGCTCTTGCAGCAAAACCAGTATCAACAGGCCCAGGACTAAAACAAGTTACTGAAATTGAAGTTGGGGCAAGTTCGAAACGCAGGGCACGCGTAAATGATAAAACAAAAGCCTTTGTAGCCGAATAAACAGCCAGCGTAGGTACAGCCTGGTAGGCAGCAGTACTGGATATATTTAAAATGTAGGCTTGTTTTTCTTGTAAAAGTATAGGCACTAATAAATGCGAAAGTTCTACCACTACATTCATATTTAGTTGCATCATACCAAGCTGATCGGTTAGTAAAGACTGACTAAAATCTCCCCACACTCCATAACCGGCATTGTTAACTAAAATGCCAACGGGATAGTTATTTAATTTTATCCAATCGGTTACTTTTTGCGATGCATCATTTGTCGAAAGATCAATTGCTAAAACAGCCGCATTGATGCCGTATGTTACTTGCAGATCATCAGATAGTGCTTTTAATTCGGCTTCACTTCTTGCAACAAGCAATAGTGGATAACCTTGTTTGGCCAATTCATAAGCAATAGATTTTCCAATGCCTTTGCTGGCGCCGGTTATTAAGGCATACGGTTTCGTTTTTTCGCTCATTTTATCAATTTAATCATCCAAATATAAAGATTAATTGTAAACCGTTGGGTGTGCGACATGCATAATGGCCTCCGCTCCTATTCTCTCGCTGTTTTATTCAGGATTTAAAGAAACCTGCAAAATATAAAAACTGCTATGCCGCTATTTTTAAAAGAATGGTTATTATAGTATTTATTCAATCATTTTTTTAAACAACATTTTCATAGATTCTGGATCTATTGTATTCATATCTAACAACTTTAATGATTTAACCATTTTAATTGTAGTTGTTTTATATTTTTGAAAATGAGGTGTTTTTAAATGTGATTGATAAGCATCGTTATCATTATAGATTTCTAATATTCGTATTTGAGTCGAATCAGTTTTTTGATACATCGGAAATATAGCCAGTACACCGGCTTCCAGTTTTACCGACGCTGAAGCCTCCTCTTTTAAAATGGCTTTATATTCGGATAAATGTTCAGGGTGAATTTCAATTTCCGAAATACGAACTATCATATCTTTGTTTTGGGCCGACATATCGCTGAAAGTTAAAAGCAGTATTGCCAATAGTAACTGTAAAAATAAACTATTTCGAAAACTGCTCTGAACATTATGGATTAAATTTTTCATTTACAAGGCTTTAATATTATAATAAAAATTCTTTAAGGTGAAGAGGATAATTCTCTAAAGATACCAAAATATCGCGGTCTTTAAAACTTCAAAACAATTATAATACGGAATAATAGCAACACCGTAAAAACAAAAACGCTCTCTTTTCGAGAACGTCTTGTTATATCATTTAATCTTTATTATAAATTATCATTAAAGAAACTTCCTAATTTATCAAAAGGAATCACATCTACTTTATCATACAAATCAACGTGAACTGCATTTGGTATAATTATTAATTGTTTTGGCTCATTTGCCGCTTTAAAAATATCTTCACTAAAATATCTTGAGTGCGCATTTTCTCCCGCGATTAAAAGCATTGGTCGTGGTGAAATTTCTTTTACATAATTGAGTATTGGCATATTCATAAACGAGATCGAATTGGTTACCAGCCACGCTCCGTTTGAATTCACAGAATTAACTTGAAAACCACGCGGCGTTCTGTAATAATCAAAATATTCTTTTACAAATTGTGGCTCATCGCCTTTCAAGGCTTCTGGTAAATTTCTTGGTCTAGCTGCCGGTTTTCCGTTTTCGGCATCTTTCCAACGCTGCTCACCCAAAGTTTCCAATGTTTTGGTTCTTTGTTCCGGAGTTACAGCATCATTATAGCCTTTTGACATTACTCTTGTCATATCGTACAAACTTGTCGTCGCAACGGCTTTTACCCGCTTATCAATGGCAGTTGCATTTAGAGCAAAACCGCCAAAACCACAAATACCGATGATTCCGATTTTATTTCTGTCTACATTTTTTTGTAATCCTAAAAAATCAACCGCGGCGCTAAAATCTTCAGTATTGATTTCCGGAGAGGCCAGATTTCGTGGTTCACCTCCGCTTTCTCCTGTATATGATGGGTCGAAAGCCAAAGCTATAAAACCACGTTCTGCCATTTGGCTGGCATATAATCCTGATGATTGTTGTTTAACCGCTCCAAATGGTCCGCTGATGGCTAATGCAGACAATTTTTGGTTTCCTGCATTTTTCGGAAGGTATAAATCTCCGCTTAATGTAATACCGTAACGATTTTTGAAGCTCACTTTTTGACGGGTTACTTTATCGCTTAATTGAAAAGTATAATGCTCTTTTGATATATTCATTTTTTCTGAATTTAATTGTTCTTTTTTTTGTGCAGATATTTGCCCTGTTATCAGGAATAGTATTGCGATTGCGAATGATTTTTTCATTTTATTTTTGATTTTATATTTTTCATAATGATCTGATTTTAATTGTTTTAGAAAAATTCACAACTACATTTCAGTTTCAAAATCATATCTTTTAAGGTTGAATATTTTTAATGAATTTTGCAGGAATTCCACCAACGACGGTATTATCAGGAACATCTTTAGAGACTACAGCTCCTGCTGCGACAACTGCATTTTCTCCAATTGTTACGCCGGGCAAAATCGTAGCATTGGCGCCAATCCATGCATTTTTTTTGATGAGAATTGGTTTCCCTTCTAATCCTTTTCTTTCCTCAGGATTTAATGGATGGTTTTCGGTAATGAGACTGACTTTCGGGCCAATTAAAACATCGTCTTCAATGGTAATTCCGCCCAATGCCAAAAACGTGCAGTCAAAATTGATGAATACGTTTTTACCAATTGTAATGTGTTTTCCACAATTGATGTAAAGAGGTGTAAATACGGCAACATCCTGAAGTTCTTTATCTAAAATCCTGCTTAACAACTGCGTAATTTCTTCAGGATTTACAGCATTGTTCATCTGAATCAGTAATGCTTTCACAGCAAATGCTTCTTCCCTCAATCTGCCCATTTGCGAATCGTTAGGAAGTATGGTTTCACCTGCTAAAAGTCGCTCAAAAATATCTTTTTGAAATGGTGTGGAATCGGAAATAGGATTTGAATCTGACATAATATTTGAATTAAATAACCAGATACAAAGGTAAGACTGCCTTTACGCAAAGCAGTAACGATTATCAAACCAAAGATTAAGAAATTCAAACTTCTGCTAAGCGAAATGCAGAGGGATTAGTGCCCGTATTTTTTTTGAAGAAATTATTAAAGTAAGTGGGGTAATCAAACCCAAGTGCGTAACCAATTTCAGAAACACTCCAATCAGTATGTTGTAAGAGCGCTTTGGCTTCTGTTATAATCCGCTCCGTAATATGCGTTGTTGTCGATTTTCCGGTAACTTCTTTTATGGCTCGATTCAGGTAATTGACATGCACATTCAAATGTTGTGCGTAATGCTGCGCTGTCCTTAATTGAAGTGGATTGGAAGTTGTTTCAATTGGAAACTGTCTTTCCAGTAATTCCAAAAATACAGATGATAATCTAGACGATGCATTCTTATTCTGTTCGAAATTTTCAGAAGGTTCCATCTTCAAAGATTCGTGTATAATAAGACTGATATAATTCCGAATCAGCTCATCTTTAAAAACATAGTCACTTTCCTGCTCTGCAATCATTTTCTGAAAAATAGTATTGAGAAAACCTCTTTGCTCTTCGGTGATTTTTAAAACAGGTGTTCCGCCAATCTTAAAAAAAGACGATTGCTGCAGGCTTTCAGAGCGTTCAGAATTTTTAAAAAACTCTTCCGAAAATAAAATAGTATAACCAATATAAGTCGTAGAAATTGTTTCCCATGAATATGGAATGTGCGGATTTCCAAAAAAGAGAATCGTACCTTCCTGCTCATAGGTTTTATCAGAATAATGAATCTTGCTTTTTCCTGTTGTCAGACAGATTTTATAAAACTCCTTTCTGCTGTAAGTTCTGGTTTCGGCACCATCATCTTCTATCTGGAATGCTTTAAACCCTTGCAGTTTCAGTTCATTATTAAACTTAGATACTTCTCTTACTATCTTCTCTTTCATTTTGCAAAGTTAAGAAATTCAAACTTGTTTAGAATTATCGAATTTTAAATTTTATGAAAAAACACTTTCCCGAAAAGTATATATTAAAAAAATAGCTTCCTTTTTATTAATATAGGAACAGACACGGAAAGAATTTCCGAGCGATTTGGTTTAAAAATAAATTTCGGTTAAAAGTTCATAATATTTCTTATTCTAAATCAGGTATTTTTACGTACTAATTTATCCTTTTTATAAACGATTTTTGTCTAAAAGTACCTATTAGTCCAAATATCAATGAAAAACATTTATTGTTTATTTCTTTTCATGTTTACACTCAACTCATATCCTCAAGTTAATGTTAAAGGATATTACAGGAGTAATGGTACCTATGTTCAACCTCACCAAAGAACAGCTCCGAATTCCACTATTACTGACAACTATAGTTATCCAGGAAATTATAACCCCAATACTTCTTACGATAATTCATCCTATCGAAGTAATTATAATTACACAAATTCAAAGACAGAGTGGGTAGATGGGTATAATCGAAATGATGGAACTTATGTGAGTGGTTATTACAGAACAATAGAAAGTAATATACCAACTAATTCTTCATCCAAAAAATATATAAATACTACAAAGGTCAATTTAAGGACAAGTCCAGAAGTTGGAGAAAACATAATCAATATATTAAACTACGGAGATGAAATTACATCACTATACAATTTTGGCGATTGGGAAAAAGTCAGTGTAAAAAAACATAATGCGTACACTTATAGTTATGATACTCAAGAAGGTTATATAAGTAGCAGATATTTAAGTACCTACTCTTCACATAACAAAGTTTATTATCCACAAAACAATCAAAATTATAATACTAAATCAAATTTAGAATACAACATTAGTTTTAAGGTAATAGCACAGAAAGCATATTTTCATTCTACGCCTAGTACTTATAACCAAAATAAAACTTATTTAGTATATGGTGAAATTATCACAGCTATTGGCGATTCTCAATATTTTATATATATCGAATTTACAAATGTAAATGGAATCAGAACAATAGGATGGATTTTAAAAAGTGATATAGCTAAAGTATGATAATGATAATGATAATGAAAATTAAATATCCTTTTGAACCAAATTTTAAGTATTTATAAGCCGAATGTAAATGGCTCAACAGAAAAAACATATTACAAAAAATCAGCACTTTGTCCCGCAATTTTTCCAGCGTTTCTTCTCTTATGAAAATAACGGAAAAACCATTGGTATGTTTAATACGAAATTGAATATTTTCAAAAACCAAGTACCGATTTCTTCACAACTCAGCAGTGTTTACCTTTATGACCTGGACGGAAATCTGGAAAATTGGCTTTCACAACACGAAGCAGATTCCGCACCAATCTTTAGGGAAATGTGGGAAAAAGAAAAACTCCCAACTACCCAAAGTAAGGATCATTCAAAAATGTTGCATTTCATGGTTGTTTTGGATCTTCGAAATCCTATTCACTTCAAAATTCTAAATAATCTTGAGCAAAAGCTTCCCAATACTAAATCCAAAATCAGTGAAGGTAATGTTTCCACTGATGATATGGTTTCTAAATTAAAGGAATATCAAACTTATCAGGGAAAACTTAAATCGCTCCAGTCAGCCCAACTACTGGTTTCTGATCTTTTGGACCTGAAATACAAACTGATTAAAAATACAACTTCTAATCCTTTTATTATTTCAGATAATCCGATAGTTCTTTACAATCAGTTTTTAGAAAAAAGAAATTGGACAATCGGCAGCCAAAGAGATTTTGGACTAAAAGGATTGCAGTTGTTCTTGCCGTTGAACGATTCATATATGCTAGCTGTCTATGATCCCAATATTTATAAACTTGGGACTAAAAAACAGCAGGTAGTAGCCATAGATGATAAAAACAGTATTGACCAGCTTAATCTTCTACAATTTCTCAATTCTGAAAGTACAGTTAATTTCAGTCATAGGGCATCTAAACATTATATAAATACACTTTATGAAAGATCTAAAAAATATAAAAAAGCAAACGATCCATCTATTAATGTGTATAAAATGAATGTTCCTAAAGAATACTACAACCTTACAGCGCAAATGATCGAAATGGGTGCTTCAGATCTAAACATTAAACTAAGCGTCCAAAAATTAAACTTTATCTCGAAATCATCAACTATCAAACTAAAGTCACTTAATGATCAATACAGGAAAAATGTAAAATTCAAAGGTTATACTTATATAGTTTATAAATTTACACCAATTGATGAAAAGTCATAATAACTAAAAAAAACCGATCGCGCGAATTTGTAATCCGTGCCCGCAAAGTATATCTTAACAAATTTAAAAAAAGAAAATCCAGTTTTTATTAATAATCCGGAACGTGCACTGAAACAATTTCCACGCTATCGTTGCGCATATCCTAGTGCTAGTTTTTTTTTATCGCTAGCACTTCCTAGAGCGGTACAGTTTTAGAGAGGGATGGCAGTTTATTCTTGCAAGTTATTTATAAACTCTTCAAAGCTGTCAGCTACTAATTCAAAAGCATCATTTTTTGTTTTCCACTCCATTTCCATTTGATATAACAAAATTTTATCCATACATTCTTCATCAAATGATATACAAAATACCCAGCCTCCATTATCTATTGCAAAAGGTAGTTTTTTCCCTAAGCCTTCTTCCTTGAATTCTTTGATAAAATCGTACATCATCCTATAAGTTATAAATTGTGAAATTTCAAATAACTTTCCATCATTATTTATAAACTTATTTTCCTTTACTGACAAATCTGCGTATTCTGAAATAAAATCTTTAATAGTTTCAGGTATTTTAATACCGGCTTCATTTTCAATTCTACTGTATTGATGCGGTAAAAAACGATCCTTTAAAGTTAACTTTCTCATATTTTAATAACTAATTTCCAAATATTACTTTTCTAATTTAGCCAATACATCAGAAAGTAACCACTATCCGAGATGTTCTTGCAAGCGTTGCGCAAATATAAGGAACTCTCCGAGGAGAGGGAAAAACTATAAAAATAAATAAGTCACAAAAGACATTTCAATCAAAATCTCTTCTACTTTTGCGCAATGTTAGAAATTCTTTACCAGGACGAATATATTATAGCCATTAATAAACCAAGCGGGTTGTTGGTTCACAAATCATTTTATGCGCGCGATGCAAAAGTGTATGCCATTCAGGAATTAAGAAATCAAATAGGGCAACACGTCTACCCTATTCATCGGTTAGACCGCAAAACATCTGGTGTTTTGTTATTTGCGCTGGATAAAGAAGTCTTAAAAATTATGAATGATCGTTTTGCCACACGCGAAGTCGAAAAAAAATATTTGGCCATTTTACGTGGTTGGTCACCCCAAGAACTAACGATTGATTATGATTTAACGAATGATGATGACATTACACAAAATGCCATAACCTACTTTCATCGTTTGCAAAATGCCGAAGTTGCGTTAGAATTTAACAATAAACCCACTTCACGATACTGTTTGGTAGAAGCTATTCCTGAAACCGGGCGTATGCATCAGTTACGCAAACATTTCAAACATATTTTTCATCCCATTTTAGGAAGTCGTCCTCATGGTTGTAACAAACAAAATAAATTATGGTTGGAGAATTTTGATCTGAAAGGAATGATGCTTCATGCACATCAGTTAATTTTTAATCATCCAATACACAATGAACAACTCATCCTGAATGCCAAGGTTAATGATGAGTTTAGCAAAGTAGGTACTATTCTTAATCTTGATTTGAGTAAGTATCAATAGAATTCCATTAGCAAATCAACAACAACCGATATTCTCCTTCATTTTCTACTGGTGCTCTATGAATGCAAGGCAATACTTCTTGTTTTGGATGATCTACAGCCAGTCGCCAAAGATGTCCTAAACCTAAATTAACAGGTGCTGCATCCTGATGTGCCTGATAATGCAAATCAAAATAATTTTCCTTCAAAAAATCTTCGAATTCTTCCTCTGGTCCGTCATGCAATTCTTTTAATTTTGTTCGGATTTCCGGAACCAGGATTTTTTGCTCTGCCTTCGCATTAGCAATAATATCACTTGCTGCTCCGTGATAGGTACATAAAAAAGTATCTGTTGCAATGGGCGAACGATCAACATGAAACGAATACACATCGGTCGATATGAAATCGAATTCATCATCACGTTCGTAACACTTTAGTAAATTAAGAGAAGGCGAAGCGCCAAAATCAGTTAATAATTGTAAATCATTCAATATTATTCCCCTTGCTATATTCCCCTTTTCGGATAGTTTTAGTGCGATGAGATCTTCGGGATAAACTTCGGTTATATTTTCTTCTAAAGATAATTGAGATACAATCTCCTTAAAATCCCCGCCCAGGTTTCTGTACCAGCATAGCGCATTCATTTCTCCTTTGAAATTGGTCTGCACAAGATCAGAGAAAGTAGATACCACTCCTATTTGGCTGCTGTCAGAAAATATATTGTTCATAGTATAATAGTAAGAAGCTAGTTAGTTAAGGATACAAAATTATGTATTTTGGAGGGCTTTATTTATTACATAGCGAAACCTTAAATACAGTAAAACAGATGAAGTTAACAACCCCAGACACAGACCAAACCAAATTCCCTGTACTCCTGCATTGAAATGAATTCCTAAAATATAGGCTGCAGGAAGTCCAATAATCCAATAAGCAATAAAGGTTATAAAAGTCGGAATGTTTACATCTCCCATTCCTCTTAGTGCGCCTAGTCCGACCACCTGGGTGCCATCAAAGAGCTGAAATATTGCGGCAATAATTAATAATTGCGCCGCCAGTGCAACAACATTGATGTCGCTTGTGATCAGGTAAGGCAAATATTGATTAAAAAGTGTAAAAATCACAGCAAAGAACATCATAAAAATGATCACCAAATGGTAAGATGCCGCAGCAAACCTCTGGAGTCTTTTGTAGTTTTGATTTCCAAAACTATTTCCGACTTTGATAGTTGCAGCAGATGCAATTCCTCCTGCCATCATGTAGGTCATTGCTGCAAGCGTTATGGCTGTTTGATGCGCTGCCTGTTCTATCGCGCCTATGTGGCCGGCCATTAAAGCAGCAACGGCAAACGCTCCAATTTCAAACACATATTGCATCGCTACAGGCAATCCTATTTTCATCACCTTTACAATTTTTGAAACATCAATAAACTTCACAGAGAAATGCTGTATATAGACCTTAAAACTTTCTGTACGAAGCACATACCACATCATGACCACCATCATTAAAACACGATCTATCAATGTTGCAATTCCTACCCCCTGAACACCCATTGGCTCAATGCCAAACATTCCTTTTACCAGAATTACGGCGATAACTACGTTGAGCACATTTCCCCATATCGTTATGGACATGGCTTGTTTTGTAAAACCCAGTCCTTCTGCAAATTGTTTGAAGGTTTGAAATATCATTAAAGGCAAAATAGATAAACTTAATACCAATAAATAAGGTTTTGCTGTTTCTACCACCTGAGGATCCTGATCTGCATGCTGCATAGCAAACATAGAACCGTAATACACGACTAAAAAAAGAAAAATTGCAGCAGCAACATTAAGCCATAAGCTGTTTGAAAGAAGCTTGGCGCATTCCTTAAAATTTGATTTTCCGTTTTCTTGTGCAATAAGAGGGGTTAATCCGTAGGCAACTCCTAATCCGATTACTAAAACTACCATGAAAACAGAATGAACCAGCGAAACTGCTGCCAATGATATAGTTCCTGCATAATGTCCTATGATTACTGTATCGAGAGTCTGTACCAAGGTATGCCCAAGCTGAGAAATGACAACAGGCCCGGCAAGTGCAATTGTACTTTGGTAATATATCTTATTGGATTTATATTTTTTGATCATATTAAAAATTACTTTCTTGATAAAAATGTGCTCCAATAGTATAATTAAAGCTTTTTTTTTATCTAAGTTAATGGAAAAAACGATAACTCAACCCTAAATAAATCTGTACTATTACAGTTTTAGGATTGAAGGTGAAAAGGGCTGCTGTGGTATTAAAAACAAAAGTATAGTATTGAAAATTAACTATACATCAAGAATAAATACCCGATAATGAATAATGTAAAAGCTACTTATTTTTTTGTTTTAAAAACCTTATAACATACAAAAAGAATCCCCAGCCAAATAGGAATTAATTCTACCGATAACTTCATATTAGTGATCCACATGATGGATAAAATACCCAATAAAAATATGAAACAGATATAGTTACTCACCGGATAAAATATGGAAGCAAATTTAGTTTTTGTGCCTTCCTTGTCTTTTGCACGTCTAAATCTTAGATGCGTATATGAAATCATCACCCAATTAATAATCAAACAAGACACTACCAAAGACATTAAAATACTAAAAGCCTCTTTTGGAACTAGTTTATTGATTAAAATACAAATAGCTGCAAAACATGAAGAAATTAAAATAGCATTAATAGGTACCGATTGTTTGTTTAGCTTCATTAAAAATTTAGGGGCATTACCCTGATCTGATAGACCATATAACATACGTGAATTGCTGTATACGCTACTATTGTATACGGATAAAGCAGCAGTTAATACAATTAAATTCAGCACATTAGCAATAAGACTTGTGAAAAATATCTTGTTGCCAAAAAGCTCAAATTCCATTCCGTTTAAATTTTGAAAAACCATTACAAACGGGCTGCTGTCTGTAGTAATTTGCTGCCACGGTGACAAAGCAAATAAAATGACCAATGCACCCACATAAAATATAAGAATTCTATAGATAACCTGATTGGTTGCTTTTGGAATGTTTTTTTCCGGGTTTTCTGCCTCAGCTGCAGTAATTCCAATAAGTTCTAAACCACCAAAGGAGAACATAATCAGCGCCATTGCTGCTAATAAACCCTGAAAACTGCCATCAGTTGTTTTTTCAAAGAAACCTTTCGGGAAGAAGCCTCCATCGTTGTATAAATTATGAATGGTAGCATGTTCTCCTCCTGTACCGCTTATTAGCAAGTAAGTACCAAAGAGAATCATGGCAATAATAGCCACTACTTTTATGATCGAAAACCAAAATTCAGTTTCTCCATATACTTTTACCGACGCAAAATTTAAGGCATTAATAACCAGAAAGAAAAACAAACTGGATGCCCATAGCGGAATTTCAGGCCACCAAAACTGCACATATACACCAATGGCCGTAAGTTCAGCCATACTCACTAAAATATATAAAATCCAATAATTCCAACCAGATGCAAAACCTGCAAAAGAACCACAATATTTATAGGCAAAATGACTAAAGCTTCCTGAAACAGGTTCTTCGACAACCATTTCACCAAGTTGTCTCATTATAAAAAAAGCGATCATTCCTGCAACAGCATATCCTAAAATAACCGATGGCCCTGCTAAGACAGCCGCGGGACCAATACCAAGGAAAAGACCGGTTCCTATCGATCCGCCTAAGGCAATTAACTGAATATGGCGATTAGTCAGCCCACGTTTAAGCTGATTGTCTTGTACTTCTTCTGGTTTGTTTTTCACAAATTAGATTTTTAAATGAGTAAAATGCACTCACAAATGTATAAGCTGCGAAGATAAGTTAAAATAGGAATGGTACAAAGCATGCGCTATGCTAAAACTACGATAAGGTCGCCCTTTTTTTGAGAGGTTTCCTGAAAGCATGCCCATATTAGCTTTAAGCTAAGAATTGGGAATAACATTTCATCACTTAATCACTCTTCAAAAGGCACAACGCAAGTTTGATTACCTCCGAATGTTTTATCTGTAAAGCATCAATTTGATAGCGATTGCTTGCTATAAAATGATTTTCAATACTAATAAATTATCGATGCAAGTGTTCTAAATGTCTATTGATTTTTGAGATTTTTTTTCATCATAATATCAGTTTGTTCATCGGTTCCCAATACAAAAATATGTTTATCAAATTCTACAAAGCCATTTTTCTTATAGAAACTTATCGCTCTGTGATTTTCTTCCCAAACGCCCAGCCAAACAAAATTAACCTTATTAGTCACTGCAATTTGAATGGCATGTTCATACAAAAACTGACCTGCTTTTTTACCATGATATTCTTTCAGCACATAAATCCTTTCAATTTCAAGTCCCTCTTTGTCCTGCATTTCTGTTTGAGATTGTCCACGGTTTATTTTTAGATACCCTACAACCGCATTGTCAATTACAGCAAAATAAAATTCAGAATTAGCTTCGTTTAACTCTTCAGAAAGTTTCTCAACTGAAAAACCTTCTTCTAAATATTGAGTCATATTTTTCTCTGTATTGCTTTCAGAAAAAGTTTCAAAAAAGGTCTTTCTGCCAATTTCCTGCAATTGGACGATATCATTTATACTTACTTTTTTAATTTTAAAATTTTCCATTTTTTATTTTTTATTTTTTATTTTAAATCATTACACTACACTTTCCATTCCTAATTAAGCCATTCCTTATTTTCAGAAGCCCCTAACCTTTTATAAAACTTTTTGCCAGCTTCATTCCAGGGTGCAACATTCCATTTTATCTGGGCACAATTTATTTAACTTAGCTTTCACTGTCTGCCTCAAAAGCCTTACGAATTTTGATTTCTGTTTGGTTCATTTATGTTGTAATTTTTAGTGATTATATATTTTCTCCCCTTTTTCCTGACCGAAAGGTCTATTTCAGACCATATCGTTGCAGTTAAAATCAAGGTACCGCCTATAAGTAATTTCCATGTCAAAGCTTCATCCAATATAAAAAACGCAGCAAATGCTCCAAATACAGGTTCAAAAAGATAAATTATAGCCACTTTTTCGGCAGATAAATAGTTCTGCGAAATCATCGATACAGCATACATATAAGCAGTGGAAAACACTGCACAATAAACAACCGCAGTCCAGAAATTATGGTCTTCAATAAGCCAGTTTTGCTGATTGTCTGTTAATGCAAAAATTAAACAAATAACAGTGCTTGCGGCAAACATTGGGACAATTGTAGTTATTATTTCATGTTTGTCTTTTTGTTTTTCGACCATTATGAGATAGATACTGAATCCTATCGTTCCCAAAATGACATAAATAGTGCCTCTGTTTATTGTTAATCCGTCAGAAATCGAAATTATGGCCAAACCCAGTAGTGCAATTAGCGAAGCCACCCATATTTTGCCGGAAAAAACAGTTTTATACAACATCCACTTGAGCACAGGAACAAGAATTACACATATTCCGGCGATAAATGTACACTGGGATGCAGGCAGATATTCAAGGCCTTTCGTCTGCAAGATTATCCCAAAAGTCAAAGGAAATGAGAGCATAATTCCTCCTGTAATACTTTTACGATCAGTATTTTTAAAATATTTAGCAAAGAAAACAGAAAGAATAATAGTAGCAAGTGCTAATCTATACACCAGAAAAACATATAGAGATCCTGCCGCTACACCAATCTTAGTAACAGAGAATGAAATACCCCAAAAAGCGGTGCCCAGTATTAAAAGGATAAGATATAATTTTTTCTTTTGCATGTTATAATTTTGAAATATTCAAAAAAGCATTTCGATGATTGTTTTATTTTATTATTAAATTGCAGGCATGGATATACAGCAATTGAAATATTTTCTGGCTCTCGCCAAAGAGCTTCACTTTTGGAAAACGGCTGAAAAAATGAACATTACACAATCTGCCCTCAGCCGGCATATTATGTCTTTGGAGAATGAACTTGGCCTGCAGCTTTTTTTTAGAAATAAACGCAATGTCAAACTTACTGCAGCAGGCGAATTTCTAAAGGAAAAGTGGAGCACTGAACTTATTCAGCTCGAAGCGATACAAAAGCACGCTCGTCAAATTCATTTAGGCGAGCAGGGTTCTGTTTGTATAGCGCACCCAGACTCCATTTCTTCCTCGATTTTACCGGATTTTATTAAAAAAATTGCAACTGTATACCCTAAATTAAAAATTGAACTCGTGCAGTTGACCTATGAACAGCAGGAAGAACAGCTTAAAAACTATAAAATTGATTTAGCTTTTAGTCGTGAGAAAAATGAATCGGCGGCTATTGATTCAAAAAACCTCGGTTCTGAAAACTTATGCTTAGTCGTTCCTTCAAATCATCACTTTATAACAATTGATGATATTACACATAAAAGTATCGCTACAGAAAGATTCATTGCAACCAATGCAGGTTCCAGCAATAGTTATGACAGCATTATTAGTGATGTTTACAAACACTATCAAATAGACCCTGATTCGTATATTTCCTGTGAATTTGGATCTACCATTATTTCCTTAATCAAAAATGGCCTGGGTATTTCAATTTTGCCTGAATCTTACAGACTTCAGCATAATGAAAACGTTCGATTTATTCCACTTGACTTCACAGCCAACCTGTATATGAACTGGCGAAAAAACGATCCAAATACATTAATTAGCACTATCCTTGAATTATTATAAAAATAGCGCTATCTGACCATTTCGATATGTAATATCCCGTCTTCATCATAAGGTTCGCCGCTTTCTATAAAACCCAGTGAATTGTAAAATTTTGACAAATGCCGCTGTGCCCCTATACGTATCGTTGTTTCTTCAAAGACTTTTTCACAAGCTTCAATTGATTTTTGCATCAGTTCTTTTCCCAAACCTATACCTCTAAAAGCTGGTGAACTGACCACCCGACCAATTGAAATTTCCTTATAGGACAATCCTGCCGGTAAAAGTCTGGTATATCCTGCAAGAGCGCCATCAACATAACAAAGATGATGATAACTCTGCTGATCCTTATTATCGATGTCCTGAAACACACAATTCTGTTCTACAACAAATACTTCGCTTCTCAACTGTAAAATCTGGTACAATTCGATATTGGTTAATTCGTTAAATGTTTTTATAAAATAATTTCTTTTCATTGTTTTATCTCTTATCAAATTGCTGTAAAGGTAGTAACAAGAATAATGCGCAAAAATGCTATTTAATCATCAACTAATGCAATTGTTGAATTAGTTAAACTTGTCGATATATGAGTTTTGGAGTAAATACATTCTGTCTTTGAAAATCTAACCTCAATTAGTTTCAAAATTGATGTTTACACAAATTCAAAACATTTATGATAGAATTTGAAACACCTTTTTGAACCCCTCGTTTAACTTCGCTTTATAAATATTCCATCAAACAGAATACAGATATAAACGATCAAACCATGAAAAAAACTTTCAATCTATTTCTAGTCCTCTCCGCCATTACTTTTAGCACTTTTGCAAAGCCTGTTCAAAATGATGATCCGTCTTTGCTTTGGTTCAAAAAAACAACTGAGGTAATTCATTTTCAATTAAACAAAGCAGCACAAACTTACAAACCGGGTAAAAATCCGCGTTCTGTAAATCCCGACGGAACAGTAAGACTGGCAGGTTTAACCGACTGGACAACGGGTTTTTTCCCTGGAAGTCTTTGGTACGGCTACGAACTTACAGGAGATAAAAATTTGGCCGATGAAGCTAAAAAATTTACTCTTGCTTTAGATTCCATTCGAAACATAAAAAATACCCACGATGTAGGCTTTATGCTGTATTGCTCTTACGGAAATGCATACAGAATTACGGGCGATAAAGTATATCTTCCTGCTCTTGCAGATGGCGCGGCAAACCTTTACGCACGCTTTAGTCCAACCGTAGGAACAATCCGTTCATGGGATTTTACATGGTGGCATTATCCCGTAATTATCGATAATATGATGAATCTGGAGTATTTGTATTGGAGTGCTAACCAGTTTAACAAACCTGAGTATACCACTGCGGCCAGTACTCATGCCCTTACAACCATGAAAAATCATTTTAGAAAAGATTATAGTTCATATCATTTGGTTGATTACGATCCAAAAACAGGCAAAGTATTGCGCAAGGCAACACATCAGGGTGTTACAGATGAGTCGGCTTGGGCTCGCGGACAAGCCTGGGGATTGTACGGATATACGTTGTGTTATGCGAATACCAAAAATGAGAAGTTTTTACAACAGGCAGAACATATTGCTTCTTTCATCATGAACCATCCAAGAATGCCAAAAGATAAAGTACCGGTTTGGGATTTTGATGTACACAATGCCCTGGATACTGCAGAGCGTGCCCCAAGAGATGCTTCGGCTGCTGCTGTTATAGCATCTGCCCTACTCGATTTAAGCACTCAGGTAAAAGACGGAAAAAAATATGCTGATTATGCCGAAGATATTTTAAAATCATTATCATCTGATGCTTATTTGGCAAAACCGGGTGAGAATAGTTTCTTCTTATTAAAACACAGCGTTGGTGCTTTCTTGTACAATTCAGAAATCGATACACCTTTGGATTATGCTGATTATTATTATCTGGAAGCTTTAAAAAGATATGCTGCAATCAAAAAAATTCAGATATAAAGTCCCTTTTTAATCAATTTGAAAAATTAACGCACTAATAAACAACGTAAGAAGTTATTTTTGATCTCTAAAAGATCCTCTGGACAGCTTCTTATTTATTAAATAAAACCAATGATAAACTTAAAAAAAACCACCGTGCTGTTTTTTATGCTGCTAAATATTTGTTTTAGCAATGCACAGGAAACTGCAATAAATAAAGAAAGTTTTGATGCCGTAAACCTTAATTATCCGGGTTTAGAAAAAGTACATCAGCTTTTTAACGAAGCTAAATACAATGATGCGGCAAAAGAACTGCTGACTTATTACCGCAATCGCAAAACCGTAAGACATTCTGATTTTAATATAGGCGATGAAGCACGTTTTAGAGGAAAAGAGATAGGAAAAGCCAATCAGGAAAAAGCAGATAATGCCCTATTGCATCAATTTCAACCACATAAAGGATATGGCTTTTTTGATTATGGAGCCGATATCAACTGGGATCTCTGGCCGATAAAAGACAATGAAATCCGCTGGCAATTGCACCGTGTAACCTGGTGGCATTCGATGGCATTAGCTTATAGAAGCAGCGGAGATGAAAAATATGCCAAAGAATGGGTGCTGCAGTTTAGAGATTGGGAAAAGAAAAACTATTTAGGACGTTCTGCCGAAAATGATGGTATTGCCTGGCGTCCGCTGGAAGTATCAGAACGTATACAAAGTTATCCGGCTATATTTAATTTGTTTGTAGTATCGCCCAACTTTACACCGGCATTTTTGATGGAATTTTTAAACAGTTTCAACAAACAAACCGATTATATTCCGCAGCATTACAGTAAAGAAGGCAATCATTTATTATTTGAAGCACAACGTGTTTTGGGTGCAGGAGCATTTTTTCCGGAATTTAAACAAGCTGAACAATGGCGCAAAAGCGGAATCGAAATCCTTAATCGTGAAATCAAACTACAGGTATTTGCCGATGGAGTGCAATGGGAACTTTCTCCAACTTATCATGTAGGCTGTATCGAAATCTTTACTAAAGCATATAATTCGGCAAAAATGGCGGGATTAGAAAAGGAATTTCCAGAATCCTATATCAAAACTATTGAAAAAATGGTTTTAGTTACGGCCAATATCTCTTTCCAAAACTACAATTATCCTATGTTTGGCGACACCTGGGTGGTTGATAAAGCAGTTAGAATAAAACAGTTTGCAAGCTGGTCAAAGATGTTTCCTCATGATGGGCTTATCGAATATTATGCTACAGAGGGAGCTTCAGGAAAATTGCCTGATTATCTGTCGAATGCATTTCCTAACGGAGGTTTATATACGTTTAGAAACGGATGGGACAATAAATCGGCAATAATGGTTTTAAAAGCCGGTCCGCCTGCAGAGTTTCATGCACAGCCGGATAACGGGACTTTTGAACTTTGGGTAAAAGGACGCAATTTTACACCAGATACAGGCTGTTATATTTATAGCGGCGATGCCGAAGTGACTAAAATGAGAAACTGGTTTCGCCAGACAAGAGTACACAGCACATTGACACTCGACAATAAAGACATGGTTATTACAGAAGCCCATCAAAACAAATGGAAAACCAGTAAAAACCTTGATGTTTTAACGTACACAAATCCTAGTTATAACAATTTGAACCATCAAAGAAGCGTACTTTTTATCAACGGAAAATATTTTTTAATTATTGATAAAGCAATTGGTACAGCAACAGGAAACTTAGGCGTACATTTTCAGTTAAAAGAAGACAGCAAACCGGTTTTTGATAAAGCAAATAACAGCGTTTACACGACATACGAAGATGGAAATAATCTATTGATTCAATCCTTAAACAGCGATAAAGTGGTGTTAAACGAAGAAGAAGGCAAAGTTTCGTACTCTTATGCAAAAGAAACATCGAGACCGGCATTTGTGTTCGAAAAACCAAAAAACGATACAGCATCACAGCAATTTATCAGCATTGTTTATCCGTATGATGGAAATAAAGCTCCGCAAATTACCATCAAACCAAACCCGGGTAATGATTTTGAGAAAGGAAATATTAGTTTAAGCATCACAATTGACGGTAAAAAAAGCGACATAAAAACCAATTTGTAATTTTTGTTATTTTCGAGACAATAGCGATATTTCTAACAACACTATTATCCTAACCAGTTGTTGATATAATTTTTACATTATGAATAAAAAAACATTTTTAATCATTTTTAGTTTCCTGACTTTTTCAAATGGAACAAAAATATATTCGCAAAACACTGATAAACTCAATTGGTGGAAAGAAGCAAAATTTGGACTCTTTCTACACTGGGGACTATATTCTATTGGTGAATGGAACGGAAAACCTCAAAAAGCAAACGAACATTTTATGTTTGCAGAACAAATTCCGCTAAAAGAATATGCTAAAATTGCTGAGACTTTTAATCCTGTTAATTTTAATGCCGATCTATGGGTAAAAACGGCAAAAGAAGCTGGCATGAAATATATTGTCATAACAGCGAAACATCATGATGGTTTTGCTATGTTTGACTCTCCAAGCGATAATTACAATATTGTAAGCATGACGCCCTATCATCACGATCCGATGAAAGATTTGGCTGTAGCCTGTACAAAGTATAACATAAAACTTTGCTTTTATTATTCTTTAGGCCGCGATTGGGCAAGTCCGGATGCGACTTGGGCAAAGGAAGGCAGTAAAGCCGGAAATACCTGGGATTTTCCAAATAATCAGGAAAAAGACAACAATAAATACATAGAAAAGAAAGTTAAACCCCAACTAAAAGAACTGCTAACGCAATATGGTCCAGTTGGCGTAATTTGGTTCGATACTCCTGAAGGAACTACTCCTGCGCAGAGCGAAAGTATAAGAAAACTTATTCTTTCGATACAACCCAATTGTATTATTAATAATCGAATAGGAAACTCTTTTGGCGATTATATTGTAGCTGAGCAAAAAATTGAAGCAGCAACTGAGCTAAAACCTTGGGAATCCTGCATTACCATGAGTGGTAAATGGGGTTTTAGTAAATTTGACAAATCATGGAAAACACCCGAACTATTGGTCAGGCATTTAATCGAAATTGTTTGCAAAGGCGGAAACTTCCTTTTAAACGTAGGGCCAGATAGTCTTGGAGAATTTCCTGTGCAAAGTATTAAAAACCTTGAGGTAATTGGTGACTGGATGAAAATAAACGGTGAGGCCATTTATGGTACTCAACCCTATTCGACAGCAAATGAATATGCAATAAACGTAACAGATTTGAAAGCAGATGTCATGGGAAAATCGAGCAATGATTTTACCTCGAAAAAAATCAATCCAGATCTTTATTTTAACCAAAAAGGCGACGTTATTTATCTTTTTGCCCGGAGTTGGAACCAAAACATTATTACCAGTACAACTTTAGGACAACTTAAAAATATAAATCGAATTGAATTATTAGGAAGCAAGATAAAACCAAAATGGAATCTCCAGAACAATAATTTAATAATTAATGTCCCTTTACTGCAAAAAACAGAAATACCAATTTATGTTTTCAAAATCATCCTAAAAAAATAAAAATCAAAATGTTAGCTGCGTTTTCTTTTCTAATTATTCATTAAGAGAAGAAAACGCAGTCATTAAAAATCCATTCGTTATTTATTTTTTAAAACAAAGTATTATGAAAAAAAACATCATCCTTAAACTGTCTGCACTCAGTTTGACACTAACAGCTGGCATAGCGTGCAGTAAGGAATACAACGAGTTGGACCCGGTAATAAAACCAGCTGTAAATGATACCATTCTTAACATAAATTACGAATCCGGCGAGGTTACCTCAGGAATTACAGGTATCACCGGCACTCATGCCACAGCTGCGGATGCCGTTTATATGACTTCACCCGGCAATACGGGCAAATACGCTATTGCACATAAAGTTACCCTTGGTGACAGCGGTTATTTTTCAAACGATGCTTATCGCAGCGAATCTGATGCCGTTTCTTTAGCAAAATATCGTTATAACCCTGGAGATGAACATCGATATGAAGTCAGTATATTATTGAAAGACTGGCAGTCATGGAATAGTGCTAACCCTGCTTATGGTGATAATGTTTTTCAGTTAAAAATGTCTGATAATCAATTGCTGCCTTTAAGAATTCTTACCAAGCGCAATGCAATTGTTGCCAGAAATTATCAGTATCAGGATAATCTGGTGACTGATTTTCGTCCTTATGTTAATCAATGGATTAAATTTCGTGTCGAAGTAAAATGGATGACGGATACTACGGGATATATGAAAATTTACGTTAAGCTTCCTAATCAGTCAGACTATAAGCTGGTATTAGAACGCAATAATTTTGTAACATTCACAGGTAATCCCGCTAACGGAAATGTTGGTTATCTAAAATGGGGCGTGTATCGCGAAGCCGGAAAAGATGCCAACGGCAATGTAATTATCAGCGATAATGTACTAACCCGTATTGCTTATCATGATGATATTCGAATCATCAGACTTCCATTAAAATAACTGTAAATACGTTTACTCAACTATTAGAGCTTTATCCTAAAAACTTTGTTGAAGTTTTGGGATAAAGCTTTTCGCATTCTTATCGTATTTGCTTTTTGTCGAGATAACTTTACATGGAAAAAAACTTTGTCAAAGTTTTAAACTTTGACAAAGTTCTGCCTACATAAAAAATCCGTTTAAATCATTGTTTTTTTTAAACTATTACATGCTGCTATTACGCTCAAAAACTTGGCGTCTTGGTATCTTATTGGCAAAACAGACTTCCTTTTCTTTATAAATTCCGAAGCAATTTTTGAAAATAAAAACCAATTTCAAAATTTAATTTTCATTCTTCGAACAATAAATCATTAGCTGAAATTTAAATTAACAGGTTTTATCTGAAACATCAAAATAAATCAAGAAATCTATTGATAAAAATCACGTCAAAATGCCACTATTTCGCTTAACAATTTCCTGTATTTTGCTTAACTTTTAAACTCACTGCTCTATTTCAAAATTGATTAGTAAATACGGTACTTTCTTGAGAAAAACATTTCAAAAAAACAACATTAAAACTTCATTTCCCCTTTGTTTTCGGGCAACGAAAACGTTGTATTAATCAAAATCAATAGCATTTTGGACGTATTCAAAACTGTCATGTATACCCTATTTCTATATTTGTTTTAATTAAAAACCAAGAAAACATGACTAAACCAAAAGAAATGAACCGACTTCTAAAAGATCTATTTTTATTCACCCGCCGAAAAATTCCCCAGCCTCTTTTTCACGTTAATAAAATGTTATAATTTTCGCAGTGATACCAATCGGCATTTGTAAAAATCATTTGATAGTATCTTTTGACAGCAACGCAAAATAATGACTGATTTGTTTAACAAGACAATGACTCAACTTAAATCATATCAATAGGAAATAAGCCTAAAACTTATTCCCATTTAAAAAATAATTATGAAAAGGACTATATTTTTATTTTTGCTTCTGGCAGCTTGCAAAGTAATGTATGCACAGGACAACATTACTGTAAAAGGTAAAGTAACAGATGCTCAAAGCATACCTATGCCGGGAGCAACGGTTTCTGAAAAAGGAACACAAAATGCTACCATTACTTCTATTGATGGAGAATACCAAATTAAGGTAAAGCCTAATGCTATATTGGTCTTCTCTTTTATTGGAACAAAATCCAGAGAAGAACACGTTAAGAACAGAACCCTTATCAATACTAAACTAATTGATGATGCCAACAATCTGGATGAGGTAGTTGTTGTTGGTTACGGAACCAAGACAAGAAAAAACATCACAGGTGCGATCTCCTCTGTAAAAGGAGAAGAACTTGCAAAAGTTCCGGTACAAAATGTAGCTCAGGCTTTGCAGGGTCGTATTGCCGGTATGCAAGTAACAATGTCTGACGGAACACCCGGATCTGAACCTTCGATTAAAATTAGAGGAGGAACGTCTATCACTCAAAGTAATGAGCCTTTGTATGTGGTTGATGGTGTAGCACAAACGGGAGGACTAAACTTTTTGGACCCTATGGATATTGAATCTATCGATGTTCTTAAAGACGCCTCTTCTACTTCTATTTACGGTGCTCAGGGTGCGAACGGAGTTGTTTTGGTTACAACCAAAAAACCTAAAGGAGGAAAACTTACCATCAGTTATGATACTTATGGGGGTATAAAAAAGATTGCCAAAGAAATTCCGGTAATGAATCCGTACCAGTACACTCAATTACTATACGAAGCTGCAACTGATGATGCCAGAATGGAAAAATTCGAAAAAACTTTTGGTACTTATGATGAACTCGAAGGGCTATATAAAAATAGAAAAGGTATTAGCTGGCAAGATGAAGTTTTTGGAAATGCTGTTGAAAGTCAATACCATAAAATAAGTATTAGCGGAGGCGAAAATGACACAAAATATAACGCTTTTTACTCTGTTAATAATGATCAGGGAATTATGTTAGGTACTGGTTCTGTAAAAAATATTGCAAAATTATCGGTAACGAACAACGTTAGCAAAAAATTTACTGTAAGTGCAATTGTCAATTATTCGAATCAAAAAATAACAGGATTGTCTACACAAGAGGGCGGAAACACCAGATTGAATATGTTGCAGAATTTATTGCAATATCGTCCAACTATTGGAAAAAACGGATCGGATGAAGATCTTAAATACCTATTTGTTGATCCCTTAGACAATCAATCTTCTCCTACATTTCAAAGTCCTATTATTACAATCGAAAATCAAAAAAGAGAAGCTGTAAACAGAGCTATTAATATGAGTTTACAGCTCCAATACAATCTTACTCCGGACTTAATTTATCGCGGATTGGTAAGTTATACCGATAACAGTAATAAAAGCAAATACTTTAATGGTGCCGATGGAATTCAGGCAATCAGAAGCGGTGGTCCAAATGGCGGAGTTACACACAATATTTCGACTCGTTTAAACTACAACAACGTCTTAACATACAGCAAAACTTTCAATAAAAAACACAAGTTTGATGCCTCTCTTGGACAAGAATACATTTACAACTATGCCGAAGGAATTACCGCTACAGCTTCAGCATTTCCTGATGTAAATTTAAGTTGGGACAAATTGCAATTAGGTACTATTGCAGGAATTCCGACAACCTTTGCAGAAGATGACAAATTGCTTTCTTTTTTCGCCAAAACAAACTACTCGTATAAAAACAGATATTTATTTTCTGCAAGTTTAAGAGCGGATGGTTCTTCTAAATTTGGAACTCAAAATCAATGGGGATATTTCCCTTCAGTCTCGGCAGCATGGAGAATTATCGAAGAAAGTTTTATGAGAAATATACCTGTTTTCTCTGATTTGAAATTTCGTGTAAGTTATGGTGAAGCCGGAAATAACAGAATTGCAAATTATGCAGCTTTAGGTATTTTCAATTCAGGATCTTATCCTTTAAATAATCAGGTAAATATTACCGCTTATCAAAACAACCTTCCTAATCCATATTTGAAATGGGAAGCTACAAAATCGACTAATATTGGTCTTGATTTAGGATTCTTCAGACAACGAATCGCTCTTACAACAGAGTTATATGAAAATCGTTCTAAAGATTTGCTTTACAACACACGTGTCCCGGCAAGTTCAGGTTTCAAGAAACAATTCCAGAATATTGGAGCTACATCAAATCGCGGTATCGAATTTACTTTGAATACTGTAAATGTCAAAACAGATAATTTTATCTGGAATACATCTTTTAATATTGCATTCAACAAAACAAAAGTACTTAGTTTAAGCGAAGGAGAAACGTCGATGATAACCAATAGCTACACAGATAAAAACGACTATATCTTGCAAGTAGGAAAACCTGTTGGGGTAATGTACGGTTATGTTAGTGATGGTTTGTATCAGGTAAGCGATTTTGACTATAATGCAACAACCAGCGTATACACTTTAAAACCAGGAGTAGTTAGTGATAATATTGTGGTACAACCCGGATTTATCAAGTTCAAAGATATCAGCGGTCCAAACGGTACCCCGGATGGCGTTATCAATGATCTGGACAGAACAACAATTGGAGATGCAAATCCAAAATACACAGGTGGTTTAAATAATACTTTTAGTTATAAAGGACTAGATCTTAGCATATTTCTGGATTTTACAGTGGGAAATGATATTTATAATGCAAACGTATTGAACAATTCAAGACTTAATGGTGAAAACCTAAATACATTGCAAATTTATGCTGACAGATGGACAACTATTAATGCAGCTGGACAACGTGTAACTGATCCTGCTGAATTGACAGCTTTGAATGTTGGAAAAACCAATCCGGCCTATAATGGTAACACAACCGGTCGTTTGTACAGCGATATCATTGAAGACGGTTCATTTTTAAGAATCAACAACGTAAGTCTTGGTTATACACTGCCAAAAGACTGGTTGAGAAAAACAAAAATTTCTAATTTGAGAATTTATTTTACAGCCTATAATTTATACGTATTCACCAAGTATTCCGGATATGATCCTGAAGTAAACGTTCTTAATAATGCGATAACAAGAGGAGTAGATTTTAGTGCTTATCCGCGAAGCAAATCGTTTGTTACAGGCTTAAGTATTTCACTATAATTTAAAGTTTAAAAAGATGAAAAAATATATATTTTCCCGCAGAATGATACTTGCAGCAGGTATTGCCTGTCTCCTATTGCCTCTTAATTCCTGTGACAAAGAACTGGAAGTTACCCCCTATTCTTACTTCACTACAGCTAACTTTTTCTCTATTCCTGAAGAAGCTAATATGGCTACTTTGGGTGTTTATGAATCAATGTCATCATTAGATAGCTATGGTTATAATATTCCTTTGATATTTGATGCCGATACTGATATTAGTCAATTGAGCGGACTAGGCTCTGATGAATGGCGCGTTATTGCTCATTATCAGGGAATTTCGCAAACCGGAATCTTTTACACTGTATGGAGTAAATTGTATGAAGGAATTGACAGGGCAAATGTTGTGATCGAAAGAATTCCCCAAATGGAATTCTACACAAACGGAACTCCATCTCAGAAGATGCAATTGAACAGATATATTGGCGAAGCAAAATTCCTTCGTGGATTTTATTATTCAGAACTGGTACGTCTTTGGGGCGATGTTCCTTTTAAAACCAAAAGTTCACAATCAGGCGATAATCTAAAAGGAGGTTTAGTAGACCGTTACGAAATTTATACCCAAATTATAAAAGACATGCAGGAAGCTGCGGCTGTTTTACCGGAACAAACACCTGCAGACGAGCGCATCAGTAAATGGGCAGCAAAATCAATGTTAGCCAGGGTTGCCTTGTTCGCAGGAGGATATTCCTTAAATGCAGACGGAACAATGAAACGTCCTGCTAATTACAAAGAGTATTACCAACTGGCGCAACAACAGATTAACGATGTGATGGCGCAGAATCCGTACAAACTGAATCCGTCTTATTCTAAAGTCTTTAAAAACCAATGCCAGCACGTATTAGAACCTACTGAAAACATATTTCAGGTTGCATTCTACAATCCGGCAGGAACAAGAGAAAATGCATCGTGGATAGGTTATTTTAATGGGCCACTTACTGCTACAGGTCTTTATCCTAACTCAATTGGCCGTTGTTTAGTACCAAAACCTTTTTACACCACTTTTAAAGATGGCGACCAGCGAAGAGATTTTTCAATTGCCACGTATTCTATTAATAATGTTGGAAATAAATTACCACTCTTAACAGCCAGACAAGATGAAGCCTGGACTGCTGCCAAATGGAGCCGTGAATATCAAACCAATGCTACGCTCGAAAGAAGTTACACTCATATTAATTGGGTCGTAATGCGTTATTCTGATTTATTATTAATGCGTGCCGAAATTGAAAATGAATTAAACGAAGGGCCAAATGCCATTGCTTATGATGCCATTAATCAAGTTCGAAGAAGAGGTTTTGGAGCAGATATATCAGGCAGCGGAATCGCTGTAGATTTAAAAACCAAAGGTACAGGATATGCAAACGCTGCTAATGTTGTCATACAAATTACAGGCGGCGGCGGTACCGATGCTTCGGCAGCAGTAGTAACCCTTGCAAGCGGCAGTATCGGAACAATTGCTACGCTGCGTTCCGGAGATGGTTATACAGCTGTACCAACTGTAACTATTACCACCACAGACGGAAAAGGTACAGGAGCAACGGCAACAGCAAGACTTTTGACAAAACCAACCGTTTCGCAAATAAATCTGCCGACAGGTTTAAGCAAAGCAGATTTTCTTAAAGCACTTCAGCAAGAAAGAGCCTGGGAACTTTCAGGAGAAGGAATGCGAAGAGCCGATTTAATTCGTTGGGGAATTCTGGCTGATAAAATAAACGAAACCGGTGCAGCTGTTAAACTTATCCGTTCCAATTATTTCTATCCGTCAATTACCAATTTTGTAAGTGGTAAACATGAATTATATCCGTTTCCACAAAATGAAACCGATGTAAACAGAGCAATTACACGTCAGAATCCTAAATACTAATTTTAAAATTTATGTTCAAAAAACTCTTTTTATTTATCATTTTAGGATTTTCTGTTGGTGTACAAGCACAGCTCGATGTTCACGGCGCTTCTGCCGAATATGAATATCCTACAGATCCATTGGTTCGCGAAAAACTGAACCAATGGCAAGATTTAAAATTTGGCGTTATTTTACATTGGGGACTTTACAGTCAAAATGCAATGAACGAATCCTGGCCACTGGTTAATGAACTTTGGAAACGAAGGGATACGACAAAAACCTACGAAGAATATAAAAAATGGTATTGGGATCAATCTAAAAAGTTCAATCCTGTAAAGTTTAATCCTGAGAAATGGGCAGAAATTTCAAAAAACGCAGGAATGAAATATTTGGTATTTACCACTAAACATCACGAAGGATTTTCAATGTTTGATACTAAAGAAAGTGATTTTAAAATTACAAATGGTCCTTTTGCCGCCAATCCTAAAGCCGATGTTACAAAATATATTTTTGAAGCCTATCGCAAACAAGGTATGATGATTGGTGCTTACTTCTCTAAACCCGACTGGCATTCAGAATACTTTTGGTGGCCTCGTTTTGCAACGGTAAATCGTAATGCAAATTATAATACAAACGAATTCCCAAAGCAATGGCAGAAATTTAGAGATTTCACCTATAACCAAATCGGCGAAATATTAAGCGATTATGGTAAAGTAGATATTTTATGGCTTGACGGTGGCTGGGTACGAAATCCGCAGCCAGGAGAAATGGAAAAAGCATACGTACCAAGCAATAAATCATATTACCCGCCTTATCCTCAGGATGTAGACATGCCGCGTATCGCCAAAATGGCAAGAGAAAAACAGCCGGGAATTTTAGTGGTAGACAGAACAATTCACGGACCTTATGAAAACTATCGTACACCAGAATTAACAATTCCTAAAACACAATTAAAAGATCCTTGGGAAACCTGTCTAACCATAGCAAAAGGATGGGGATACACAAAGAAGACCCCAATAAAATCAGGAACCTGGATCATACAAACTTTAGCAGAAGTAGTCGCAAAAGGTGGCAATATGCTTTTAGGATGGGGACCAACACCCGAAGGTGAATTTCCGGAATATATTAATAAACCGCTTGAGGAAATTGGTGTATGGTTAAAAGCAAATGGTGAAGCAATTTACAGCACCCGAATCACCGAAAACTATAATGACGGTTCTACCTGGTTTACACAATCAAAAGACGGAAAAAAGAAATACGCCATTTTTTGTATTACAGAAGGAACAACTATTCCGGCAGTCATAGAATGGAAAGGAAATATACCCGAAAAAGGAAAAAAGATAAAACTAATTTCTACAGGCAAAAATGTGAACTGGAAACTGGAAAAAGATGCGGTAGTGATAGAAATACCAAAAGAACTTATTGGAAAACAAACAGCAGCACTGGCCTTTTCCTTTTAATCCAATCAAATAAAAAACAACATTATGAAAAAGATAGTACTAACATTCAGTTTCATCCTAATAGCTTCGATTACGTT
Source organism: Flavobacterium sp. C3NV (assembly GCF_046825355.2). Classification (NCBI taxonomy): domain Bacteria; kingdom Pseudomonadati; phylum Bacteroidota; class Flavobacteriia; order Flavobacteriales; family Flavobacteriaceae; genus Flavobacterium; species Flavobacterium sp. C3NV. The sequence continues at coordinate 371,206 of NZ_JBKQBJ020000003.1, forward strand.
TGCACAAAACAAACCTAAAGACATGAAAGTCTTAAGAGATTCTATTTTTACCGTAATGAAACTCAGCAAAGTAAACCAGCAAAAAATGCACGATTTAATTGCCGAAAACGGAAAAGGTCAAAAAGCCATTAAAGACGATCCGGCACTTTTTTACGATCAAAGACAAGAAAAACTCGAAGCCTGGAAAAAAGATATAACCACTAAAGAAAAAGCAATCCTGACACCTGAACAATTTCAAATATGGAGGGATTTTGGCAAATCTTTAAATAAACCTAAGCCATAATAAGGATCGGCTTAAAATAAGCCCTTATTTTTTTTAGATAATTACTTGCTTTTTGGACATTAATGCAGAACTTGCCGTTCTGCATTAATTGTTTCCGGGAGAAGATAAAATAATAGTAAAATTAGCATTATGAATACCATAAACGATACACCAATATCGCAATCATACGCAATCGGAATAGATATTGGCGGCACTTCACTGAAATGCGGCGTTGTCAACGAACTCGGAGAAATCTTGTTTTCATTTATAGTTTCCCTTAAAGAAGCAAAAACCGAAGAAGAGATCATAAATTTAATAGTTAAGGCGATTACACAATGCACAGATCAGTTAAACGAACCTATTGTGGGCATTGGTATTGGTTTTCCGGGTTTAATCGAAAATGATGTGATTGTAGGCGGCGGCGTTAATCTTCCTGGTTTTGAACAATTGCCTTTAGGAAAAATTCTAAATGGCCGGACAGGACATAATGTAGTAATTGATAATGATGCCAACTTAATGGGACTCGCAGAAGTAATCTATGGTTCAGCCAAAGACAGTGAAGATGCTATATTCCTAACAATTGGTACAGGAATTGGCGGGGCGATCATGATCAATAAAAAACTTTTTGGCGGTTACCACAATCGTGGCGCCGAATTAGGACATACCGTTATTCAGTACAATGGAATTCAATGTGCCTGCGGCGGACACGGCTGTCTCGAAACATACGCTTCTGTTACCGCATTAATAGCATACTACAAATCTCTAAATAAAACAGCCAAAGAACATATCGACGGAAAAACCATTATCGAAAAATATCTTGCCGGCGAAGACCATGCAGTAAATGCAATGGAACATCACTTTGATTATTTAGCAGCCGGAATCGTTAATTGCGTCAACATTTTTAGTCCTCAGAAAGTCATAATTGGCGGCGGAATCAGCGAAGCAGGTCAGTTTTATATTGATGAATTGACAAAAAGAGTTAAAAAAACCGCAATTCCGGTTTCCTTCTCCAATACAAAAATTGTAGCCGCAAGTTTAGGCAACAAAGCCGGTTTATTAGGGGCTTGCGCCAATGCTTTCCAGAAATTTAAAACGACGGAATACGTAAAAAATTAATCTCGCAAAGGCGCAGAGCCGCAAAGTTTTTATATTCTACTTTTTTTAAAGTTTTCATACTACGCGCTTCTGCGTCTTTGCGAGAAATTCAGATCGTAAAAAATCTGCGAGAAACAAAACTTTGCGGCTTAGTAACTTTCAAAATTAATCTCGCAAAGGCGCAGAGACGCAAAGTATTTATATTCTGTGTCTTTTTTTAAGTTTTCAAACTTTGCTCTTTTCCGAGAAATTCACATCTCAAAAAATCTGCTAAATCTGCCAAATCTGCGTGAAACAAAAAACTTTGCGACTCAGCGCCTTTGCGAGATTAAAAAAAACTTCGCGCTCTTAGCGTAAACCTTTGCGAGCTTTGCGGTTAAGCCCGTCACTAATTTCAAGAACACCTTATTTTTAAAGCTTTTAACTAAAATTAATATCATTTTACACAAATTCAAAACCTTATTAGAACATTGATTACTAAATTCGTTTTGCATTTAAGAGTGTATAAACCAAAAACCAATCTAATAAAACAGGTCGATATGAGTTTTCAAAAAAACATATTTTTTATATGGCTTTTCGTGGTATTGCATATTCCGTTTTTAAGTAATTCGCAAACTGCTGAACGTCCCAATATTCTCATCATCATGACCGATCAGCAAACAGCTGATGCGATGAGTATTGCAGGAAACAAAAACCTGCACACACCTGCGATGGATAAACTGGCGCAAAACGGAGTCAGGTTTACCAAAGCCTATTGCGCACAACCCTTGTGTACACCTTCCCGCTCCGCCATAATGAGTGGAAAAATGCCTTTCGAAAATGGTTTTATAGGCAATGCTCCTGAAAAAGACGGTCAATGGCCGGAAGATTTATTAATGATGGGGAAAATTTTCCAAAACGGAGGATATAAAACCGGTTATGTAGGCAAATGGCACTTGCCCGTTCCCACTACTAAAAAAAGCCAGCATGGTTTTGAATATATAGAAAATACAACTTTTCAGGATTATAACGATGCTGCGACACCTTCTTTCTGTGCTCGTTTTATCAAAGAGAATAAAAACACGCCTTTTTTATTGGTCGCTTCCTTTTTGAATCCACATGATATTTGCGAATGGGCACGTGGAGAAGATTTAAAAATGGATGTTTTAGAAAACGCACCACCCGCAGATCAATGTCCGCCCTTACCTGCCAACTGGAAAATCCCGGAATACGAACCAAAAATTGTCCGCGAACAGCAAAAAGTAAGTTTCAGAACTTATCCTACGGTTAATTGGACTCCGGATCAATGGCGTCAATACCGCTGGGCCTATAATCGTCTGGTAGAAAAAGTAGACAGTTATATTGAAATGGTTTTGGCATCATTAAAAAAATACAACATCGAAAAAAATACGATCATAGTTTTTACAGCAGATCATGGCGATGGATACGCAGGTCACAGCTGGAATCAAAAACAAATATTATATGAAGAATCAGCCAGAATACCTTTTATCATATCTAAAATGGGCCAATGGAAACCAAGAACAGACGATCTGTTAGTTTGCAACGGAATAGATATTATCCCAACAATCTGTGGTTTTACAGGAATACCAAAGCCAAATTATTTAAAAGGAATTGACATTAGTAAAAAAATAGAAAATACTGCCCTGCAATTACGTGATACTTTGGTAATCGAAACCGATTTTGCCGACAACGAAGAGCTCCTAAACATTAGCGGACGTGCCGTAATAAGCAAAGATTTTAAATATATTGTTTACAACAAAGGCGATCTAAAAGAACAGCTTTTTAATTTGACAAAAGATCCGGGAGAAATCACGAATCTGGCAGTAGACAAAGCCTATAAAAAAGAACTAACTGCCATGCGCCGTTATCTAAAAGAATGGTGTAAAAAGAACGGTGATTCATTCGTATCAGGAATATAATTGGTTTAAAAGAAATTTTTATGAAAAATATAATTGCATTAATAGTATTCTTTACAACAGTTACTGTTTTCAGTCAGCAGTCTGCAACGCTAAAACTAACGGCAGAAAAACTCCATTCCAGAGTTCGCGAATGGCCTTATCCTGTAAACGGAATTACGGTTCCTACCAATGCTCCTGCCTTACTGTGGCCTGCAACCAACGGCAAAGAAATGGTTAAACCAATGGAAAGCGGCAGTGAAGTTCCAGAAGATCCAAATATTGGAAACGTCCGTTATAAAATAATGCTGGCAAGCGATCAAAATTTCAGCAAAGATTTAATCGCAAGTGCAGAACAGCGTTGGGCTGTTTATCCATTGCATCAGGCTCTAAAACCCGGAAAATGGTTCTGGAAATACGGTTATGCCCTAAAAGGAAGCAATCAATGGACATGGTCGCCTGTTTACGACTTTGTAGTTGATGCAAAATATGCAAGTGAGAAAGTTTCTCCGCCAATAAGCGAAGTTTTAAAACGCAACGAAGGATCACATCCACTTTTATGGGATATGAACCGTATTGGCGAAGATTTTTATAAAAACAATCTCGATAATCCTGAAGCTAAAAAATTTATCGCTTACGCGGAAAAACTAATGCTGGCTCCACTCCCAACTGAAAAACCTCAAAGGGTAATAGATACTACAGGCAAAAATAAATTAGAAAAAAAGATTATTATAGAAAGAATGTATCACGGTTTTGGTGATGCTGTTGGTACGCCTGTTCGTAATTTATGCATCGCATATCAACTGACCAAAGACGAACGTTTTATTCAGGACGCTAAACGCAGAGCCTTAAACATTGCCGCCATGAACCCAAACGGATTGGCTACAGGCGACGATTTTACAAGTGGTGCTGTACTCGAAGCTTTGGGTTGGTTTTATGATGCAGGATACCAGTTTTTAACACCACAGGAAAAAGAAACATTCAAAAATATCATTACCATCAGGGCGAAACGCGTTTACAATCATTTGCCCAACCGTTTTGAATTGCATGTAAGCGATAATCACGTTTGGCAAATAACATTACGAAATCTTGCAATAGCTACAGTAGCCGTAATTAATGATGTTCCCGAAGCCAAAGAATGGCTAACGTATATGTACGAAGTCTGGTCGGCACGTTTTCCGGTTCTGGGCACTACAGATGGCGGCTGGCACGAAGGAAACGGCTATTTTAGAGTCAACTTTAAGTCGATTGTTTATTTATCGCAAATGTTTGGTGATTTTAGCGGAGTTGATTACTTCAAATTACCATGGATGCAAAATCTTCCGTATTATATGCTGTACACGCACCCAAACGGAGCTGCAAGTACTGCAATTGGCGACATGTGGGAAAACATTCCTTACATCGTAAAAGGCGAAGCCTGGTTTGCAGATGCTTTGACTTATAAAATGAATAATCCGTACTTAAACTGGTATGTGGGCGAAATAAAAAGAGATTATCCTGCTTATTATCACGGTACAGATGATTTCTTATTCTTTAGATTATTAAATTATAAACCCAACAGAAATTTACCTGCAACTTCCCCTGCTGACTTGCCTAAAACCCGCAAATTTGGAGATGTTGGTGTAGTTGCCATGCACGAAGATTTGGCTCATGGCAATAAAACCCTGAGCAGTTATTTGTTCAGCAGTCCGTTTGGTTCTTCGGGGCACGGACACGCTTCGCAAAATGCTTTTACCATCAATTATAAAGGAAAAGTAATTTTTGGAGGAACGGGTTATTACAGCAATTTTAGCGACAAGCACAATCTTTTATACTACAGAACATCAAAAGCTTACAACACTATTTTGGCTGATAGTTTAAATCAGAAACTGGGTGAAGAAGGTTACGGATGGATTCCGAGAGCTATTTCAGGAAAACACATTCAATATGCTTTGGGCGATGCCAGTAATGCATATGGCGAAATAAAAAGTGATTTCTGGTTAGACAGATTCAAACAAATTAATGTTGTGCCAGGCAAAGCCAATGGTTACGGAGATTCCGGAGTAACTTTATACCGCAGGCATATGCTGCAATTAGAAGGCGGTTATATTGTTTTGTATGACGAACTGGAAGCTAAAAATCCTGTAAAATGGACCACTCAATTTCATTGTCCCTATTATGCGATCGAAGGAGAAAATTCGGCGAAAGCCAAACAACAAAACTTCATTGTAAAAACAGACTTAGGAAATGTAAATGCAAGCGTATTTGCGAATAGTCCGATAAAAATGGCAGTACATAACCAATTTTACGAAGCTGCCGTTAACTGGAACAAAGTCACGAATGATGAAGGTCAGATCAAAGAATTTAAAGACCAATGGCACGCCGGAATCACTTCTGAATCCAAACAAAAATTCAGGTTTCTAACTATTATTCAAATTAAAGAAGGTAAACTTGAAATCATTAAAACAATATCAGACAACAATGGTTTATCGCATTTACAAGTTGGAGATTGGGATATTCAGGCGCAGTTAGACGGTGAAAAACCTGCTGCGCTACAAGTTTCGGGTAAAACGACAAAATCATTATTTAGTTATAATCTGCCTGTAAAATTTCAAGGAAAAGCCTATTCACCTAAAATTAGCGGCAGTTCCCTATTATTAGAATCAGAAGGGAATAAAATAAATAAGCAGGAAGCTATAGACGAATTACCGGATGTGGCCAAATACGACAAAAATTAAAAAGAATAAGATGTTTAGTTTTTCTATAAATTAGATGTTGTTTTAAACACATAGAAACATAGATTTTAAACGCTAAAAGAATGCAAAAAAGAAATACATTTCTTTCACATAGTTACTTATGCGGGTGTAAACTTTTTTTAGTTACCAAAAAGCTATTTTCCGATGTGTTTAAAAAAAAGCAGTAAAGCATACAAAAAATAATTATAATACCAATTTCATGAAAAAAACGATTGCCATAATTGCGTTTTTCTACATTGTTCTTTTTGCAGCCAAAAGCCACGCACAAGTTCAGGATCGATATTTTCGTAATATTTCGGTTGACAAAGGCTTGTCGCAAAGTTCGGTTTTTGCAATTCAGCAGGATACTTTGGGTTTTATCTGGATTGGAACTCAGGACGGATTAAATCGTTATGACAGCAAGGGGTTTAAAGTGTACCGGCCAGTAAAAAACGTAAAAAGCAGTTTGCAGTCGTATTATATCCGCAGTTTATTTACAGATCATAAAGGACAATTATGGGTGGGCGGCAATCAGGGAATCAGCGTTTATAATTATAATACGGATAGTTTTACCAATTATCCGCTTCCGCGAAATATAGGCGAATGGTATATCTCGTCTATAACCGAAGACAAAGAGCATAGAATCTGGGCAAGTTCTATTGCGGGCGATGTTTTTATGCTAGATCCAAAAGAGGAAAAATTTACGGCGGTAAAGTTCAACGCTTCTTCGCATGAAATCAAAAAAATAGCCTACATCGGACTTTGGCAGCAGCAAATTATTTTAGGAACCGATGTTGGGCTTTTCAAACTCAATCCAAAAACGCATCAGCTTGCTAAAATTAATTTAGGAGTCAGAAAAACCTATATCAATGATGTTTATATAGATCGTAAAAAACTCTGGGTCGCTACCGAAGGTGAAGGTGTGATTCAGTACAATGCCGAAAACGGACAGACTACTTCCCTGCTTCACAGCACTGGAAACAATAGTATTGCCGATAATAATATTAGATGTGTTGGAAAAGATACCGAAGGAAATATCTGGATGGGAACCTTTAAGGGTTTGACTATTTTTAACCCGGTAAATAATTCTTTTACCAATTATTACCATCAAATCTCTCAGCCTTACACCATTAGTCAAAACTCTGTTCGCTGCTTTTTTAAAGACAAGCAAAACGGAATTTGGTTGGGAACTTATTATGGCGGTTTAAACTACTATCATAAAAACGATATCAAGTTCAATTTGTTGAGTCAAAACTCAGGAAAACCCTCTTTAAACGATGAAGTAATTGGCGTTATCAAACAAGATTCTAAAGGTAATTTCTGGATTGGAAGTAACGATAAAGGCCTTAATTACTGGAATAAAAACGCTAATACGATTACCTATTATTCGAACAGTGAAAATAATGCAAACAGTTTAAGTTCGAACAACATTAAAGCCATTGCATTTGATGATAACGGAAACGTATTAATTGGCACGCACAATGGCGGATTGAATGTACTGAATCCTAACAGCGGTTCTGTACAGCGTTTTAGACATGACGAAAGCAATCCCAACACGATTGCCGGAGATTTGGTTTACAGCTTATTGAAAGATTCTAAAGGACGTATTTGGGTAGGTACGCGATCAGGATTAGACCAGTTTCATCCCGAAACCAAAACCTTTACGCACATTCATTTAGATAAGGCCGGAAAGCGTCTGACTTCAGACGATATTACATTTTTGTTTGAAGACAGCAAACATCGAATCTGGATTGGAACCACAAACGGTGTGACATTGTTTTATCCTGATACGCAATTATTTGGAAACATCGGACACGGAAAATTAAGCGACGATATTATAAACTGTATTACCGAAGATCAGAAACACAGAATCTGGCTGGGTACCAGAGAAGGTTTGCGTTTGTATGACGAAAATCAGGAATCATTCGTTAGTTTTAAAGCCGGAAATGATTTTGTTAAAGAAACGATTTACGGAATAATTCCGGATGATGGAAACTTGTGGATTTCGACCAACAGCGGGCTGATCAAATTCAATCCTGACAAAGGTTCGGTTCAGACTTTTGACGAAAGTGATGGTTTACAAAACAAGCAATTCAATGATTATGCTTTTTATAAAGCAAAAGACGGAATGCTGCTTTTTGGCGGTATAAAAGGGATTTCGTATTTCTATCCGTCGATGATTAAACAACAGCCGCTTCCTTTAAAGTTAAGTTTTACAGGTTTAGAAGTTTTAAATAAAAACGTTGCGGTAGCAGATGAAACGGACATTCTGGAAGAACATATCGACCAGACAAACGAACTTGAAATTGGACCTGAATACAAACAATTCAGTATCTTTTTTAATACGTTCAATTATATTTCATCGAACCGAACGTATTATTATTATAAGCTGGACGGAATCGATAAAGACTGGCAGCGTACTGATGAGTTGAAAGTAAGCTACAGTAATTTATCTGCCGGAAAATACAATTTCCAGATCAAGGCAATTGGTCCAAATGGCGAGACAAGCGCGGTGCGAAATTTAAAGATCAGTATACTGCCGCCCTGGTACAAAACAATTTGGTTTTCTTTACTATTACTGGCCATTATCAGTACCGCAATATACATTGGTTTTCAAATCATAAAAGAAAGAATAAAAGCCGTTGAGCAACTAAAATTAGAACGAATTGATAAAGAAAGAGTCAGCTATATCAATCAGGTAAAAATGGATTTCTTTACTAATGTATCGCATGAATTAAGAACGCCTTTAACACTGATTTTAGCCCCTTTAGAAGAGTTATTAAAAATGCCTTTTGCCGATAAAATTTCTAAAAAGAAACACGAACTAATGTTCATCAATGCAAAAAGGCTTTACAATTTGGTCGATCAGTTATTTGAGTTTAGAAAAACCGAAATGGGAACCCGTCAGCTTAAAGTGGGCAAAGGCGATATCGTGACTTTTACGGAGGAAATTTTCGAATCGTTTAAACCTCTTTCTGAGAAAAACAGCATTCATTACACCTATCATTCAGAAGAGCTTCAGTTGTTTTTTTACTTTGATAAAGACGCCATGGAAAAGATTTTATTTAATCTTTTGTCCAATGCATTTAAATATACCAAAACCGGTCAAAGCATCCATGTCGAATTGGTAAGGAAAAACGATACTGTACAAATAAAGGTCGCCGACACGGGGGTCGGAATTAGCAAAGACGATCTCTCAAAAGTTTTTGATCGTTTTTATCAGGTAAACAACCGTGAGATGAATTTGGGTTCCGGTGTAGGATTGGCCTTTACGAAACGTTTGGTCGAATTGCATCATGGCGAAATCACAGCCGAAAGTACCATGCAGGAAGGCAGTATTTTTACTGTAACTATCCCAACCTCAGATCAGGTTTATAAAAACGATCAGCAAATTGAAGAATCTGCTTATGATTTGTCCATTATATCAGATAATGAACTGGAAACAGACGATTCTTTATTGCCGGAAGAAAATGAAATAACCGAAAGAGATCAGCCTGTAAAACTTTTAATTGTAGACGATAATAAAGAAATCCTGGATTATCTGCAGGATTACTTCAGCAAAGTATATGATGTTACCGTTGCCTACGATGGTCAGATGGCTTTGGACCTTTTAGAAATTCAGCCTTTTGATCTTATTATCAGCGACGTGATGATGCCGGAACTGGATGGTTTGCATTTTTGTAAAAAAGTAAAACAGAATATCAATACCTCGCACATTCCGTTGATGCTTTTAACAGCAAGAAATGAAACCAGCCAACAGCTAAAAGGATTGGAAATGGGTGCCGACGATTATATCACAAAACCCTTTTCGACGCCAATTTTAGCGGCAAAAATCACAAATTTGCTGCGTTCCCGTAAACGTTTAAAAGAATATTATTCGGTAGGAAAAGAAATGGTTCCGGAGAATATTGCTTTTAATACTCTTGATGAAGAATTTTTAAAACAAGCCATTCAGATTGTCGAAGATCATCTGGCCGATTCTGAATTTTCGGTAGATCAGTTCAGTAAAGAAATCGGAATGAGCAGATCAAATCTTTACTTGAAGTTAAAAGCCATAACAGGCGAATCTGCAATGGATTTCATAAAAAGAATCCGATTTAAAAAAGCCGTTGAATTGATGCAAAGCAAACGTTACACCATTGCACAAATAACGTATATGTGCGGTTTCAATTCGCCATCGTATTTCTCGACCGCATTCAAGCAGCATTACGGCTGTATGCCGAGCGAATACTTAGCAAAAATTGATGATTCAAAAGAATAACGAAACTTAAACAACACAAACAAACTTACTATACAATGAAAAACTACAGTCGTTCTTCTTAACGAAAACCTTTAAAAAACGGAGCTTCTAAAAGGCTAAAATCAGTACTGATTTCTTATTCTGAAAAAGTATAATCCCGTACAAATGCAAAACTCATTTGGAATCGGAAAGCCCAAACTATGCTTTTTTTGAACGCATTTTTAGAAAAAAAATACATTAAAAACAACAATTATTACAACTCATGAAATTAGTCAAAATGCACTTTTTACTGGCCTTTATTTTGCCTTTCACTCTTATCGCGCAATCAAAAGCCACTGTTACCATTCAGAATAATTCAGCTTTAAACCGAAAAGAATCGGTAATAGCCATAAAATGGACAGCGGTCCTTTCCTCCTATCCACAAATCGATACGGCCCATTTTGTGGTCATTAACAGCGTTACCAAAAAGCAGGTTCCTTTTCAGTTAGAACACAAAGGAAAAGCTGCGATTCAAAATCTATTGGTGCAAGTTGATGTTAAAGCAAAATCGACGCTTACACTTTCAATCCAAAAAGGAAAACCGGAAACGATTGCCGCCAAAACCTATGCTCGTTTTGTGCCGGAACGATTGGATGATTTTGCTTGGGAAAATGATAAAATCGCCTTTCGCGCTTATGGCAAAGCTTTAGAAAAAACCGAAGGAGACGCTTACGGTTATGATGTCTGGGTAAAAAGAACCACTAAATTAGTCCTGAACGATCGTTACAAACGAAACGATTATCACATCGATCATGGCGACGGATTAGACTATTATCATGTTGGTTATACATTAGGCGCCGGCAATATGGCTCCGTACGTAAAAGACACGATTCGTTATTCAGGAAATTATCATCAATGGAAAGTTTTAGACAATGGTCCGCTGCGATCTACTTTTCAATTAAGTTATGATACCTGGAATGCCGGCGGCATAAAAGTTACCGCTGTAAAAACCATTTCGCTGGATGCAGGTTCTCAACTCAACCGAATTGAAAACATTTACACATTCGACGATAATAAACCTATGCCTGTTGTGGTTGGCATCATCAGACGTGACAAACAAGGCGTAATTGGCCTAAACGAACAACAAGGAATTATGAGTTACTGGGAACCGACTTTTGACAAAGAAGGAACTACAGCTGTTGCCACAATATTAAGTACTCCGGCAGAAAAAATGTGGGTCAACAAAGAGCAGTTATTAACCCAAACTTCGGTTAGAAATAACGAACCTATCGTGTATTATTCCGGTGCTGCCTGGGACAAAGCAGGTCAAATAACCAGCTCAAAACAATGGCAGGATTATTTAGACCATTTCAATCAGGAAATTCAAAATCCTTTGATTGTAAGCGTGAAACAAAATTAAAGCTATAGCACTAACAAATAGAAACATATAACCTATAACTTAAAATATTGGTTTAACTTATTTAAAACATACAAAGTGAGATTATATGGCAGAAATCTAATTCGTATTAAGATCCTTTTATAGTATCCGAACCTATGTTTCAATAATTACATCATCCAAAAAAAACTTAAAAAATTAAGATTACTAATAACCAAAAACTTAAAAAAATGTCAATTAACTTATTTGATTTAACGGGAAAAACAGCGCTCATTACAGGAGGAGTTCATGGTCTGGGAATGGCAATGGCCAAAGGACTTGGACATGCGGGTGCAAAAATAGTAGTAAACGATCACTCGTCGCAGGAAGCTGTAGACAAGGCCATAGCCGAATATAAAGCTGAAGGTATCGAAGCTTACGGATATTTATTTGATGTAACCAATGAAGCTGCTGTAATGGCCGCAATCAACAAAATAGAAACCGAAGTTGGTCCAATAGATATTTTAATTAATAATGCCGGAATCATCAAAAGAACGCCTATTATAGAAATGGAGGTTGCCGATTTTGAAGCCGTAATCAAAGTAGATTTAACAGGGCCATTTATTGTTTCAAAAAATGTGGCAAAAGGAATGATCGAACGCGGAGGCGGAAAAATTATCAACATGTGCTCTATGATGAGCGAATTAGGAAGAGATTCTGTAAGCGCATACGCATCAGCAAAAGGCGGACTAAAAATGCTGACCAAAAACATGGCAACGGAATGGGCTAAATTTAATATTCAGACAAACGGAATTGGCCCAGGCTATTTTGCTACAAGCCAAACTGCTCCTATTCGTGTAAACGGACACCCGTTTAACGAATTTATTATGGGCAGAACACCGGCAGGACGCTGGGGAGATCCGGACGATTTGCAAGGTGCTGCTATCTTTTTAAGTTCAAAAGCAAGTGACTTTGTAAACGGACATATTGTGTATGTTGATGGTGGAATTTTGGCTACTATAGGAAAACCATCTAACGAGTAACACTTTTTAAACACATAGCTCTCAATAGCTTTCAGAATAAAAAGCAGAAAATATTAAAAAAATCTGCCAAATCTGCTAAATCTGCGTGAAAAATAAAAACACAAAGTATTAAAGATCTATTGACATATAAAAAAATGAAATTAAAATGATAAAAAGTACCCTAGATAAAGCAACAGGATTTGAGAAACGATTTGAAAACATCAATACCGTTGTTTTCGAAAATTCTTCTGAGGCTTCAAAAGCAGTTGCTCAGGAAATTGCGGCTTTAATTCAATCCAGACAAAAAGAAAATAAACCCTGCATTTTAGGCCTCGCAACAGGCTCTTCTCCAAAAGGATTGTATGCAGAATTGGTTCGTTTGCATAAAGAAGAAGGATTAAGTTTTAAAAATGTCATCACTTTCAACTTAGACGAATATTACCCGATGGAACCGGATTCTATTAATAGTTACGTTCGATTTATGAAAGAACTGCTCTTGGATCAGGTGGATATTTTACCCGAAAATTATCATATTCCGGATGGAACTTTATCCAAAGAAGAAATTGCCGATTATTGCCACAATTATGAAGCAAAAATTGAAGCTCTTGGAGGTATCGATTTACAGATTCTGGGAATTGGCGGCAACGGACATATCGGATTTAATGAATCAGGTTCACTTCAAAACTCGAAAACCAGATTAGTGGCGCTGGATCATATCACCAGAGTCGCGGCAAGCGGTGATTTTTCGGGATTGAGCAATACACCAAGAACAGCCATTACACTTGGAGTGAAAAAGATTATGGAAGCCAAACAGGTTATTTTAATGGCTTGGGGTGAAGGAAAATCAAACATTATCAAAAAATCGGTTGAAGGAGAAGTTACGAATCAAATTCCTGCTTCTTTTTTGCAGGAACACAACAATGCGGTTTTTGTTTTGGATAAAGAAGCTTCTTCTAAACTAACCAGAATTAACAGACCATGGCTCGTAGAAAAAATTGTATGGACGGATAAATTAATCCGAAAAGCCGTTTTGGGATTGGCATTAGACTTAAAAAAGCCCATTTTAATGCTGACCGATGCTGATTATATCGAAAACGGAATGAGTGATTTACTGGCAGATTCCGGTCCCGCTTACGACATCAATATTAAAATATTCAATAAACTGCAAAACACCATTACGGGCTGGCCGGGCGGCAAACCAAATGCCGATGACACCAACCGACCTGAAAGAGCAGAACCGGCAAAAAAACGTGTACTGATTTTCAGTCCGCATCCTGATGATGATATTATCAGTATGGGTGGCACTTTTATGCGTTTGCAGGAACAAGGGCACGAAGTACATGTGGCGTACCAAACTTCCGGAAATATCGCTGTCGCGGATGATGAAGCGCTTCGTTTTGCTAGTTTTGTGATAGATTATAATCAAAAATTCGGAATTAAAAGTGAAGAAGCTGATACCATTTACAAAAAAGCCCAAACGTTTTTGAAAAATAAAAAAGCCAGCGAAATTGATATTCCGGAAGTGCGATACTTAAAAGGATTGATTAGAAAGGGAGAAGCTCGCTCTACAAGTCATTTTGTAGGTTTGCCAGATGAGCAGATTCATTTTATGGAACTCCCTTTCTATGAAACCGGAACTATCGAGAAAAAGCCTTTAGGCAAAGAAGATATTCAGCTTACAATGGATTTGATCGAAAAAATAAAACCACATCAAATTTATGCGGCAGGAGATTTAGCCGATCCGCACGGAACACATAAAGTTTGTCTGGATGCTGTTTTTGAAGCCGTAAAAGCATTAAAACCAAAACCTTTTATGAACGATTGTTGGTTATGGTTGTACCGCGGAGCCTGGCAGGAATGGGGAATTGACGAAGTCGAAATGGCAGTACCCATGAGCCCGGATCAGGTTTTGGCAAAACGCCACGGAATTTTCAAACATCAATCTCAAAAAGACGGAGTTGTTTTTCAGGGAACTGATGCGCGAGAATTTTGGCAAAGAGCCGAAGACAGAAACAGCGAAACAGCTGAATTGTATAATCAGTTAGGTTTGTCCCGATATGCTGCGATGGAAGCTTTTGTGAGATGGGAGTTTTAATCATACTATTATTTCCTTCATTAAAGTGTTTGTATAGGTAATCCTCATTTTTTTTTTTAACTTGAGGGTGGTAAAAATCGCAAAAATAAAAAGTCCATTTCTAACGAAATGGGCTTTTTATTTTTTGCGTTTTGGTAATATGTAATTAGCATATATAACTAAAAAAACTTTCCAAAAATCCATTAGGAGTCAATTTTCGTATATGATAGTAAAAGCAGATGTCATGGAAACATTACCAACCTTTCTTATAAAAGTGCTGCAAATGCTTGCCGACAGAAACGGCATGAGCTGTACTTTAGAAGAGCTAACAAGTCTCTTAACTCCAGTTTTTAATATCTCCACACCTTTTAAAGACAATATATCCAAAGAAAAGGAAAGCCAGGCGATACTACTAGATGCTTTAGTATTTTTGAATAAAGAGGGCTATATCTTTCTAAATTCAAGTTCCGACAAAAGTTGTATCACTATCAAGGGGCTGATTTTAGTAAATAATAAAGTCTTTTGGAATTAGATTAACACACTATTTTTTCCAGATATCTAAAAGCTAATTTCTACGTAACAGATCTTCTGGCAATTTCAGAAAACATTAATCATCTGCAGGTAAAAGCTGTGATTCCATAAACTTGCCGGTTACAATCGTACCCTGCTCATCTTCCCATTGGGTAATAACATTTTCTATTAAGTCCGGCTCGAAATCAATAATTTTCATGATCTGATTACCAAACTCCTGCTGTACATTTTGACCTTTCTTAAACATAATTTTGATCATTAATAGTTAGTAAATAATTCTTTGTATTTCTAAAAACTGACTATTCAATTTTAGTATATTAAAAGTAATTAGGTCTGTGTGTAAATGATTTACAACATTATATTGCTTTATTATATTATTATTTGATCCGAAAGTGCTTTAAAAATAAAGGATGAGAAACAGCAGAATGAAATTGTTCGTGCAGACGTATCGAGTTGCAGCTTTAGATCTTTTAGGTTTCGATCTTTTCCTAAAATAGTAAGCCGTGTAAACTCTTTGATTACACGGCTTTTCTGTTTCTCATTATTCTTTTAAGCTCACTTCTTTTTTGTCGCCATCTTTATCTATGGTTACACGTTTCTCAATATTGGCCTTGTCGATATAGGATTGTCTGGCTGTACCGTAATTTGTTGAGGATCCCGTATAACCCCAATAGTTATAATAATTGGTATAACCTGATACATAGGAGTAATTATAAGAGTTAGAAAAATCAAAGCTGGCCATCACAATATAGTTCCCCGGCATGAGATCTGCGAACTCAAAATGGCCCTGATCATCATAAACTTTGGATTTTTTGACAGCATAACCAAAATCACTGGTCAAAGGAACTTCAGGCATTTTTTTCTGTTTGCGAATTTTCTTGTTCACTTCTATCCATTCTTCATAATAGTCTGAATTAGGAAAAAGCGTAATCTCTGTACCCTTTGGCGCATATTGTTTCTTAGCAGTATTCACTAAACCACCCAATCTTTTGCCAGAGCTCGATCTTGCATAGGCTGTGCCAATAATAACACTATTGCCTTTAGAAATCTGCTGAACCGAAAGTTCTTTGTTGAATGTACTCTTAATAGGCTGATAATCCAGTTCTTCGTTAACTGTAATTTCCCACATACCCTTACCCATAGACATTTCGCGCTGCCACAAACGATGGTCTTTTTTGTCTACAACATAATTATAAATGCCTCCTGTAGCTTCTTCTGAAACCGTGACAAGCCATGTATCATGTTTACCGGTTCTGGGAGAATTGAAGCTAAAGCTTTTAACTTCCTTTATAGTATAATATTCAATCAATATATCAGACTCATTATTATAGTAGAACTGAGGAATACGGGCTTTGTAACCTACATCTAATGGCAATGTACAGATGAAATGATCCATCCAGTTCCAGTCAATATAGGCCTCTTTGGGATGTAATTTCAGTTTTTTATCCTTTTTGGTTTTCTTAGAATAATAATTCCCTGTAACTGTCTCAGCAAAATCGAGATTTAGTTTTGAATCCTTTCCATCGCTGGTATAGCTTATAGGTTTAAGTGTCTGGGAATCTGCTACACTGGTGCGGGCGCTAGTCCTTGAATTGTCTTTTGGAGTATACGAATTGGTCAAACTCAACTGATTATTTGCCACAGCAATATCGTAGGTCAGTGATCCCTGTTTTGTCCAGCTAGTGTCTTTGACATAATATACGGTGTAAAGCGACTTTTCGGGTTTGAGGTATTTGGTATTAATATCCTTGCTGCCGGGTGCAACTGTCTTTTGACAGAATGCAGCAGATGAAAGCAGGCTAACTGCTAAAACAAGTGCATAAAATTTCATATAAGTAGTACTATGGTTAATGGTAAATAAATTGTTTTTTGTTGTTCAATTTACAAATCAAATGTAATAAAAAAGTTTCTATTTTGCCTCAGGGAAAAATTATATTTGAAAGTTATTTACTACATAAAATTTTTCTATTACCCATTAGACTATAATAATTTACCGGAGTAAAGGACAAAACAACCCTTGCATTTATGATCCTTATTTTTTTACCCGGTTTTACTTGAAATTATTCTATTTTTGCACTTTACTTTCCCAATAAAATGAATACTCAAGAACAACCTATACCACACAACGAGCTGGAACGTCTGGCAGCGTTAAAACGATACAATATCCTTGATACATTACCCGACAATGCTTTTGATGATGCTACAAAACTAGTTTCGTATATATGTGGCGTGCCCATCGCGCATATTTCATTTATAGACGAAAACAGGCAATGGTTTAAATCTGAAATTGGTATTGGGGTTTCTGAAGTCCCGAGGGAAATCACTTTTTGCCGTTATACTATAATGGAATCCGAAATTGTTGAAATACCGGACACGCATTCAAATGAGCGATTTAAAGACGATCCTAATGTTACAGGAGGTCTTAAAGTGAGATTTTATGCCGGAGTTCCCCTTACAACGCCTGACGGATACAACATAGGAACAATTTGTGTTATAGATCATGTTGCGAAAGAACTTGATGAAAATCAACGAAATTCACTTACAATTATTGGAAAACACGTTATCAATCAACTGGAATTAATAACAAAAAATATTGAACTGGCCGCGCAGAAAAAAATTGCCGATCGTGCTGTATTTGCAAAAGATAGTTTTTTGGCCAATATGAGCCATGAAATCAGAACTCCGCTCAATGCAATCATTGGTTTTACTGACCTTTTGGCTCAAACAAAGCTTGATGCTAATCAACGTGATTATATTGAAAGTGTGCAAATTGCAGAAGAAAATTTACTTTTGATCGTTAATGATATTTTAGATCTTTCTAAAATAGAATCAGGTAATCTGACTATTGAAACACAGCCTTTTAATTTAAAAAATACGCTTAAACATCTTTACGATTTACTAAAAATAAAAGTTCAGAAAGATGTTGAATTTAATCTCTTTCTCGATGCCGATATGCCCGAAAATGTAATTGGCGATCAGGGAAGATTAAATCAGATCCTAATGAACTTAGCTGGTAATGCGCTTAAGTTTACTGAAGATGGCGAAGTAACCGTTTCTGTAAAAAAAGTAGCTGAAACTGCCGATAATTATTCGCTTAGATTTTCGGTGAAAGATACCGGAATTGGAATACAAGAGGATAAATTGAAGACGATTTTTGAACGATTTACGCAAGCAGAAGAAAGTACTACCAGAAAATTTGGCGGTACCGGACTTGGTCTTAACATTGTAAAACAGTTAGTAGAATTACAGAACTCCACAATTCACGTAAAAAGTAAAGAAGGACGCGGTTCAGAATTTTTCTTTGTGTTGACTTATAAAAAATCAAACGAAATTGAAACCGAAGATGAAACTTTGTCCGGTTATAATTTGGGAAAACTCAATATACTGCTTTGCGAGGATAATATTTTAAATCAGAAACTGGTAAAAAACGTTATTTACAATTTTGGCTTTGAACTGGACATAGCCGAAAATGGCGAAATAGGAATTGGTCTTTTATCAAAAAATAAATATGATTTGATATTAATGGATCTTCAGATGCCGGTTAAAGACGGTTATCAAACGACAGCATACATCAGGAATGAAATGAATCTGAGCATTCCCATAATAGCCATGACAGCCCACTCTCTTGTGGGAGAGCAGCAGCTGTGTTTTGATGTAGGAATGGATGCTTATGTGCCAAAACCTTTTAAGCAGCCCGTACTTTTAGAAGCTATAAAAACAGTTTTAACCAAAGAGGGTAAAACGGAACCAAAAAGAAAGGTTAATTTATCTTTTTTGGAAGAGATGGCTTGCGGAGATACTGCCTTTATAAAAGAGATGATTCAACTTTTTATTGAAAGGATCCCTAATGAAGCAGCACAGATGCAAAAAGCTTTTCATAATAATGATAATGAGTCAGTAAAGAATATTTCGCATAATATGAAATCGAGTGTCGACATTTTTATGCTAAAAGATCTTAGTAACTATTTAACTATTATTGAAGAAGAAGCTAAGTCAGGACATTTTAGTACTGATACTTCAGATAAAATAAACTTTTTGCATCGTGAAATCATCGAAGTCGTTAAAATTTTAAAGGCATTATGATCAATTTGAAAATGATTCTTTAGTCTTTTTCATTTTGCATAAAATCCGGAAAGCCGCTTTTTGTCCAATTTACTTTGCGTGCACGTGTAGCACGATTTTTATCTGATAACTCATGCCCTTGTATTTCCTTATAATCACGAGCATGGTAAATCATTATCGTTGATTTTCCGTCTTCAGAAGTCGTAAACGAATTATGTCCGGGACCGTATCTTTTTAGCTCTTCACTGGTGTAGAAAATAGGTCCCGGAGACTTGTTCCAACTAGCAGCATTCAATAAATCTGCATCTTCATTCGCCCACAACAAACCCATACAATAATTATGATTTGTTGCACTGGCGGAATAGGCAACAAATATTCTTCCGTCTTTTTTAATTACAGCAGGTCCTTCATTTACATTGTATTTTACCCTTTCCCAGCTGAATTCCGGTTCGGTCAAAATCACTTCCGGCCCTGTAAGTGTCGTTGGATTTTTCATTTCAGATAATACCAAAGCCGTTCCGCTATCTCCTCCTCTTACATTTTGCGCCCATATCAAGTATCTTTTACCCTTGTGCTCAAAAGTAGTGGCATCCAAAGAAAAAGATTCTTTTTGCGTTTTTATCTGCCCTTCTTCTTTCCATTTGCCCTGCATAGGATCTACTGATGAATTAGACAATACCCACATTCTGATATTCCAGATATTTTCGGCCTCGCCTGCTGCAAAATAAATGTACCATTTGCCATCAATCCTGTGCAATTCCGGAGCCCAAATGTGGCTTCCCATTACTCCTTTTTCATGTTTATGCCAAATTTCTTTTTCCTTGGCTTCTTTTAATCCGTTAATGCTATTGGCCTTTCTTAATACAATACGATCATATTCGGGAACAGTTGCTATCAAAAAATAGTCTCCGGTATCTGTTTTATACACCCAGGGATCAGCGCGCTGTTCTGCAATGGGGTTATTAAATTCTGTTGCTTGCGAATAACTCTGATTAGAATACATTACAGTTATCATCATCAAAGTGAAAATTCTAATTAATCTCATGCTTACTTATTTTAATTTATTTATAAGACCCATTAAAATTGGATCTTCTTTTCTGGTTCTCCTTCAATTTTAACGGAAAAAGTACCATCACCTAAATCGATAATTTTACTAACAGGCGACAATTCTTTATTGGTAAATTTTTTATCGGATTGCTTCCAAAGCATCAAAGTTGCGTAAATATTTGAATTTTTGGGTGCAGAAGTACTTGTAACATCAATAACGCTGCTTTCATTGCTTTCTGGATGTAATCCTTTGGCTTTTACAACTTCTGTATTTTGCCATCCTAAAATGGGAATCATCGCCAATTGGTATTTTCCGTTATCAATAATAGTAACGTCAAATCCGTTTACCTTTTTTTTAGAAGTTATGATCTCTTTATCTAATTTTGGCAAAGCATAATGCCCCAACCTCATCGCAATTGGTTTATCACTATTGTTTTTATCTACTCTTAAAATTCCGTTTGCCAAAGGAATATCGGCTAGATTAAATTTTATTTTTTCATCGGTTTCTAAAACTACATCTCTGTAATAAATGCCGTTTTCAAACTTCTTAAAAGTGTACAATCTAAAAGCTTCCCACGCGTTATTTTTGTTTTTAATGACATAATTCATCGCCACTTCTCCATTTTCGCCATCGGCCTGCCACGGAAAAGCACTATTGTAAGACAGCTTGTTATAATTTTCTGTTGATCTAAACTTTTGCCAGTCGTTTTTTACTTTTTCATTGCACCAGGCTCGTACTTCAGAAGCGCCAATATTAGGATAATCTGTAATTAATATATGAGAATCTCCCTGATATTTATTGTAAACTTTGTCTTTTTCGAAAATGTCCCAATCGCCATTGTTTTCTTTGGCGTTCCAAAAAGGATTATCATCAGGAACCAGTAACCCCAGGAATGCTTTTCCCATCCAATACACACTTCCCCTGCAGCTGTAAACCTGAACTGATGGTTCAAAAGCGCCATAAAAACCAAGTGTAGGCACATTGTCTTTCATAAAATCAGGATGCGCTAAAAACTGTTTGATCACGCCAGACGAGATTCTTCGCATCCATCCATAATTGGTATTGGGATCATTCTGAAATCCCATTAAAGGAAAAGGAACTATCGCACCGGTTCTGTAACTGATGCTTCTTCCCCACATGATCATTTCGCCATTTTTGCTGAATAAATTGGGATAGTTACCCTTTAAATCATTGAAATTATGGGCAAATTTAGCCGCAATTGCAGGATAATGTGCTTTACCAAAAAACTCAGACCAGATTATTCCGTACATCTGAAAAGCCCACATACTGTAGTAATCATACGCCGGACTGTCATTATACCAACCGTTTCCTGTGTAATTTTTTAGTGATTTTTCGAGATATTCAATCAATAGTTTTTCATTAACAGCATATCCTTGTTCTTTAAAAAAGCTCAATACAAAAATGTTGAAAAATTTCCAGTTCGAATCTACCGTTGGACCATCTCCATAGCTCAACATTATTTTTGCCAATGCATCTTTCTGCGTTTGCGGCAATGGTTTCCATAAAACCTCAGGATTGGTAAGCAACGATACGGCCAAAGCGCCAAACTCTACTAGTTTTTGATTGGGACCTCCATTTTGAGAACGTGGCGCAATATATGATGGACTTGCCGGATCTGTTAATTTACCTATTTGATATCGGTAATAATCGGCTACTTTAATATTATTGATAACTAATGACGGATTCTCTTTTAATAAAGGCGAAGCTATAAATAAGGTTCTGCAAAGCCCTTCCAGTTTTTCGGTTGGAACCTGGCTTTCTTCTTTAGGATAACTTTTTCCTTCCTGTTTGGGAAATTTCATAGGATCATCCAGTGTATGAATGTAACTAAATGCTCCGTCTAATAAATATAGTGCAGCATCTCTCCAATGTTGTTTTGTCATTCCGGTATAAGGACTGACAGCGTAATTGGGATTTTTTATCTCAAATATACTGGCTGTATTTTCTTTTTGCTGTGAAAATAAAGACAAACTAAAAACAAAAACTAAAAGGGATATTTTTACTTTATTCATTTTAAAATAATTTTCTAATGCTGCTATTTTATTTTTTATTTTTTTGGATAGCCTTTATGTTAAGTACTGTTTTACTCAATCCCGGAGAAGTAACTTCAAGATTAATATTCCCTGATTCTTTATTACTTTTTATAATTACCATTGCACGTCCTTTCCAGGCTTTACGAGTATTTGCTACATATAAATCAGCATCTTTTAAATCAGCATTGTCAACTCCTGCAATTGCTCCCGCGCCCGAAACTTTAAATGTCAGTTCATTCGCAGCATTGGGATCTAAAATACCTTTGTCATCTAAAATCTCGACATTTACGTACACTAAATCCTGACCATCAGCTTCGATGGTTTTACAATCTGCTTTTAATTTAATCCTAGCAGTCTCACCTGCTGTTTTTAAGAAAACCGATTCTACTTCTTTGTTATTTTGTAATCCTACTGCTTTTAATTCGCCTTTTGTATACGGAATTACAAACGTTGCCTTAAACTCCTGCGCTTTGGCTGTTTCTTTTTCTCCTATATTTTTACCGTTCAGGTAGAGTCTTACTTTAGGATATTTTGAATATACTTCGACCTCAATATTTTTACCTTCAAGACCAGGCCAGGTCCAGCTTTCCCAAGTTGGCCAAACCGACCAGCTTGTCAGTTTGATTTCTCCATTTTCAGGATTTGGCTCCCTAACTGCCATGTATAATTTTTCATTATCATTATACAACATACTTCTATAATGCGAGATTGGTTTTCTCCACCCTGTTAAATCTACATCACCACAATACGCACCATGCCACGGATATAAATTTGCTGTCCAGTGTTCTCCTTCTGTTTCTCCCGGATATACAAAACGGCCAATTCCCGACTCCCCTAAATAATCCATTGCTGTCCAGACAAAATCGCCTATAATATAATTGTGTTTTTGAACCAAATCCCAGTTGGCAAAAGCATCTTTAGGATATGATTCAGTCTGCAAAATAATTCGGGAAGGTACTCTTTCATGATCTGATTCTGCGCGATGCAATTGATAATTATATCCTGCAACATCATGAGCAGCCATCAAAGGATCAAAAATTTCCCAGCCCTGATCCCATGTCGTCATGGCTGATGTTACGGGGCGCGTAGTATCTATACTTCGAATTGCATTTGCAAGCATTTTTGCTGTTTCAACTGCTTCTGGTTTAGTACGCTCAATAATTTCATTACCAATGCTCCACATAATGACCGAAGGATGATTGCGATCTCTGAGAACCATAGATTCTACATCGTGTTTCCACCATTTATCAAAAATACTGGCATAATCAAAAGTATTTTTCTTTTCTCTCCATCCATCAAAAGCTTCATCAATAACCAGCATACCCAATCGATCGCAAGCGTCTAAAAAGGCCTCTGAAGGAGGATTATGGGAAGTTCTCAGCGCATTAAAACCCGCTGCTTTTAGTAATTCTACCTTTCTTTCTTCAGCGCGATCATAAGCGGCAGCACCCAACGCTCCGTTATCGTGATGTACACAGCCACCGTTTAATAGTATTTTTTTATCGTTTAATACAAATCCGTTTTCAGCACTAAACTTAATTGTTCGAATTCCAAAATCAATTGTTACGACATCGATACTTTTTGACTCTTTTGCAATTGATACTTTTGCCTGATATCTGTTTGGTGTTTCTAATGACCATAACTTAGGATTTTGTACCTCAATTGTCTGAATTACTTCTTTTTCTTCATTGGGCTGCAATTCTATTTTATCAGATGCATTGGCAACAGTTTTTCCTTTTCCATCTATAATAGCAGTAGAGAGCATAACAACTTCTAAAACTGGCGTTTCATTTTTTATAATGGTTTTAACCCCAACTACAGCCTTGTTATTTTTTACTTCTAAAGTACTAATGGCGACACCCCAATTTTTAACATGAACCGGATTTTTTACCATTAACCATACATTGCGGTAAATACCTGAGCCGCTGTACCATCTGCAATTTTTTTGTTGCGAATTATCGACTTTCACGGCAATTGTATTTTGCTGACCCAATTTTAAATAAGGTGTAAGATCATATTCAAAGGAAGTGTAACCGTAAGGCTGGATACCCACCGATTTTCCATTAATAAAAACCTCAGCATTCATATAAACTCCTTCAAAATAAATAGCAATTTTCTGGTTCTTCCACTCGGTTGGTGCGGAAAATGTTTTTCTGTACCAGCCCGTTCCCGTTGGATAAAAACCACCATCTCCTCCACTCGGATTATTTTTTTCTGATTTTCCTTCAATACTCCAATCGTGAGGTAAATCTAATTTTCTCCAGGTAGTATCATCAAAATTTTCTGCACTATTTTCAGCAGCATCTCCTAAAGCAAATTTCCAATCAAAATTAAAACGTTGTTTTCGCTCTAAATTTGTATTATTCTGCGCCACACTTTTTGATATGAAGCCTATTATTATCAAATTAATTAAGAATAATGTCTTTACTATTTTTTTCATTTTCATTATGATGGCTGGTTATTTAAAATTCATTTCGTTTCGAAAAATTACAACCTATCAAAAATGTTGTTAGAAAAAATAAAATAATGCATCTAAGAGAAAAAATATTCATAATAGTTATTTTATTTTGTTTCAATATTCGGAAACGAAAATTACAAGTGTTAAAATAACACTTTTCAAATATAAAACTATTACGTTTAAATTTCAACTTTCCCCAACTTCTTTTGCCTACCGGTTTGTTAATTAACAAATACGATTGGGATTGTTTAGAAACCTTTACTTTATTGCTTTTCTGTAAAAGCACTTAAATCCCATTTGTCCAGCCATTTCAAAACTGGTTTGCCGTTTACAATCTTTATAGGCAGCCAAACATAGCTTCCGTCAATCGGACTGTCGGGTTTCCATCGGTCTGCCATAAAAACAAATTGATTCTTTTTACCCTGAACAGGGAAAATATAAGTGCTTTGCGAATAAAATGTCAGCTCGGCATCTTTACCAATACACGGATTCCCCAAAGATTCCCACGGTCCCCAAATAGATTTCGATTTAAAAGAACGCGCCTCATTAGGATCCCAACCCGTACAACCCGAAGTTATCATATAATAAACCTCATCTTGTTTAAAAACTGCAGGAGCTTCATTATGACCTGCCGGAGCAACTGTTGTCCATTTATCGGTAAAATCTAAATAATCATCGGTAAGCTCTGAAATATGAAGCGTCAGATTATCTTCTGAAGAATGAATCAGATACGCTTTCTCATTATCATCTACATAAACCGTCATATCTCTCGACATTTGTCCTTTTTCAAAATCCCTGCGAATCAGCATTCCGTTTTTTACTGCCGTGAGCCATTCCGGAGTCCACGATTTCAATTTACTTTCATTTATAGAAGCTGTTTTGAACTCCTCTTTAAAATTGATTGGCCAAACTCCTTTATTAGGACGATGTGATTTTTGGTATTTAAAAGGACCATTGGGCGTATCACTTATAGCAACCGCCGCACTTGCAGCATTATAACCTTGCCCTTTCAATTCTAAATGAAACCACATAACGTATTTACCCGTTTTTTTATTAAAAACTACTTTAGGGCGTTCCATGATACATCCTTTCGTTATTTCAGAAGCAGGGTTTTCCTCTACCCTAAGTACAATGCCTTCGTTGTGCCAATTGTACAAATCTTTTGAGGCGTAACAGCTAATTCCTTCTAAAGCCGTATTTCCTGAACGTCCCGCAGTTTTATATTCCCCATACCAATAGTAGGTTCCGTCAATAAAAAGCATACCGCCACCGTGGGCATTAATATGTACTCCATCAGTATCTTTCCATTGTTTTCCCGGAACAAAATTCTTGTTCTGACTGAAAACAAGAGAACATACTAAACTTATAATTATCGAATATTTTAATTTCATTTTACTTCTTTTTTTGATAAACCCTGATATAATCTATTGTGTATTTTGACGGAAAACTGGCTGCTGTATAGTCTCCGCCATTGATTCCTCCTACTGCCAGATTTACCAATAAGTAATGTGGCTGCTGAAACGGAATTATCTTTTGATCTGTGCTTTGTATGGTTTCCTGTACATTAATTTCGTTTAGTAATTGATCGTCTACATATAACTTAATCGACTGAGCATCCCAATCCATTCTCCAGACATGAAATTTATCTGCCCATGAATTGTCCTTAAAATCACTCAGCTTAAATGTGCTGCTATCCCAGGCTGTATTGGATTCCTTTGATTTCCATGCCGCATTGGCCAATATTTTACCTGTGTAATATTCCATAATATCAATTTCGCCATTCGCAGGCCAATTTCCTTTTACGCCCAAAGTCCAAAAAGCCGGCCACATTCCTTTTGCAATTGGAATCTGAGCCCGCATTTCAAACCGGCCGTATTGCCAGGCATGTTTTCCTTGCGTAATTAAGCACGAAGACGTAGTTTTTATAGAATCTCTGTTTTTTGTCCAATCCTGATGGGTTTTAGAGATAAAATTAGGATTGACTTTGTTTTCTTTTCTGGCTTCAATAACTAAAAAACCGGATTTGCAATACGCGTTTTCTTTTTGATACCACTGCTCTTCCTTATTTCTCTTAAAACCAATTTCATAATTCCAATTTTTTTTATTTGGAGCGCCATCTACAGAAAATTCATCATTCCAAACCAAATCATAACCTTTGTATTTAGGAGGCTTTTCCTGATTTGGAATAAAACTAAAAGTTAAGGCTAATACAATGGCTAAAATCAAAAACCGAAAGGTGGTAAACGTCATTTTATATTTGTTTTAAATCGAAAATCTTAAAGAATAATAAGTGCTGTTGGTTTATATTTAAAACATGAACAAATGCCGGTAAATATTTTGAACCAACAGCCTTCTTATTTATAGTTGTAATAGGTTGAGTAATTAATTTTAAAACATAGAAACATAGGTTCCAGACCTTCAAAAAAGGCGTTTCACTTATTTAAAATGCACATAGCTCGCTCTCTATGTGAAAGAAATGTATTTCTTTTTTGCATTCTTTTTAGCTAAAAAAAATCTATGTTTCTATGTGTTTCTTTTTTTTTGAATTATACCCAATGGATAGTTTTATTTTTTAATAATGCGAATTGTTCTATCGGGATAAGATTCAATCTTTACCAGATATATTCCTGCTGTGGCATTGGAGATATTCAAATTAACTTTGCCATTTTCAATACTATACTTTGCCTTAGAAATCAGCTTTGCATCGGCAGTATAAATTCCAATGGTTACCGTATTTTCATTGGCTGGTACCTCAATCTCAAACTGACCTGAAGTAGGATTTGGAAATGCTTTTAGTGTTATATCCGAAGGCAATCCCTTTACTGTTTTAGCAGTAAACGTACCCAATGTTGGCGATTCATTATAAACCGTACCATAAAACTCAAGCTCTGCAATGTTCCCATAACCAGTTGGTGTGTACCAGTATATGTATCGGTATTTTTGAGTGGCTAAACCTGCATCTTCAGTAAAAACCGCATTTGGAGGAGTTTGTGTTATGGTATGTAAAACATCATAAGTAGTAAGATAATCGGCACTGTTAGAACCTCTAATCTCGCTTCCGGTCATACGGGTTCCAAAAGTAGAACGAGGAACATATTTTATAGATGTTAAACTGGCACTGCTGTCAAGTCCAAAATCATAACCTAAATAACCTGCAGCAGTTGGTCCGTCAACGTATGTATTGATATCTTCGTCAAAAGCTTTTGCGATAGTCAAACCATTGCTTTGATACGATCCTTCGTGACCAATGATCGTTCCGGTAATTTTTTGTCCTCCCGCAGGTTTTGCTGTTAATACAACTGAATCTGCCCCTTCGCCTAAAGAATTAAAGGCGGCAATTTTATAATAATACGTATTCCCGTTTACAACTGCTGTATCCTGATATGAATTGGTATCGATAGTCGCAATAGTAGTAAAAGGACCGGATTGTGAAGTCGCTCTTTTGACATGAAAAGAAGCATCATACATAAAATCCCAACCCAGAATTACTTTTGTATCGCCAAATCCCACAACAGCATTTGTTACTGCAATTGGAATTGCCAAAGCCAGTGTTTTAACCTGTAGAGCTGCAGAATAGGGACTTTCTCCTCCTGAATTCTCAGCAGCAAGTTTGTAATAGTAATTTTTATCTGCTGTTAAATTTTTATCCTCGTAAAATGTATCTTTTACATAAGTGGCAACAGTTTCGTAAGTACCATTTAATGTTTCTGACCTTTTAATAGTATAAGATATTGCTCCTGCTGATGCTGACCATTTTAAATTAATTATTGAGGTAGATATTCCTGTGCCTTCAATATTTGCAGGCGTTACAGGAATTGCAGCCTGCTCGAAAACCAATATAGCCGAATACGCTGTTTCTGTATTATCCTTACCTACTACTTTCATCCTGTATTCTGCTTTTGTATGAACAATATCTGTCTTTTTAAGAATAGTATAATCTGTCGATTCCTGAAAAACTGAAAATGCAGTTTCTCCATCTAATTTTCTTTCCAGAATATATTTATTCACTAAATCCTGATTAGTTCCCGTCCATTTTACGGTAATATTTTTATAATCCGAAGACAATTCATACGTCAGGGTTTCGACTTTTGTTTTCCATAACGGAATATATTCTCTGGTCGAAGTGTAGGCTTTCGCCGATGCATTTTTGGCGTAATATTCTCCCGCCGGAGTTAAAACAGTATAATCAGTTGCGGTGCTTGAAATTACCGGCGCTGTCTGAAGCCATACATAATTCTGCCAATTTGGATTTCTTGTTTTAAAAGCATCGTTGATCGTAACATACATGGCTCTCGAATCCTGTACCCAATTGTAGATCGAATAACGTTCTACATAATCTGTGGTTTCTAATACATTTAGAATTGCTGCCAAATCATTTTTGTGTTTGATGGCATTTGCATCCGTTAATAAGACAGGACCGTCAGGAAAATTATTGCCAGTCCAGTTGGCGCCTACATTCCATTCTGTAATCCAGATTGGCCTTTTGTATTTATCATATATGTTTTGTAAATCACTTTTCCATTGTGCAGCAGTTTTGTACCAATAACAGTGCAGCGCGACATAATCAACTCGGTAATTATTAGCCTCGGCCTGAGTCATAAAACTGGCCATCCACGGATTAAACGGATCTGATGTAGACGGCGAACCTAATCGTAAACCTGATTTTAGTAATCCAGGCCACGAAGTTATGGCAGCCTCAACAGTCATATTAGACTGATCTGGGCGATCCGGTTCATTAAAACCTAAAAGATGCGTATATCCTTCTTTTGTATAAGCAGGAGTAAATGATGGCCATGATTGTGTTTGTCTTATAGGAACGTATTCTACATTGGGCGTAGAATCTAATCCTGTATTCCAATTGTAATACCAGGTAATGTTTGTTGCATCTATAGCCTGCGCATCACCGCCTGCAAGTCCTTTTTTATTGACTTCATGCCATTTCATTGTTCTGACAAAGGAAATGGTCCCTTTTAAATTAACAGGTAAATCTGCTATCTCCAAGTCTTGATTTTCTGCAATATAAACCCTGCTATATCCAGTTCCGTCGGCACTGGTGGCAAAAGTAGCCATATAACCTTTTTTTAGTTTGAATGATTTAATAGCATTATCAAACGATTCTAAGTTATCATAAGGTGTAACGGGTGCAAACTGTCTGGATGTTCCTCCAAAATTTTCTGCAGTAAAAACTTCTAATGGTGTTTCGTTGATTGTATAAGGAGCTACAATGGCACCTGAACCATAACTGGTAACCGATACATTACTGCCGTTACCCGCCAAAACTCCATTTACAGATATAAACTTTAGATATGAACTAATAACTTCACTGGGTTTAATATTTTCGAAATACAAACGTGAAGCTGCCGAATTTAAATTAACTGTTGCATTAATTAAAGGATTATAGGCGTTTTGTAAATACAAAGATGAAGATCCGTTCAGGTTTAATTTTGATTTTGCGTAGCTTTTTACATTTTGATTACTGGTAATTTCTGCTGTTTGCAATGAAGGACTAATGATCTTTTCCGGCGCATAAGCTATATTTTCATACATTACTGAACTCACCACCATATCGACAGTACCTGTTGTATAATTTTTGCCAATCACAATAGCTGGACTTGTTTGCGACTGAAGCTTTAATTCTCCTATTCCAAAAAGTGCATTGGCTCCGCTAATATTTATATAATAAGTCCCGGCCGTTTGAGATTGAAAAGATAAATCTCCTTTTCTGAGTTTATTGACTGCTCCTGAAGTAAAGCTTTTAGAACCTAGAATAGTTCCTCCTCCATTGGCTGCTGTAGAAACAGATACATTAATAAGAGATCCTGGAGCTAAGTTTGAAATGTACTCGTAAATCCATGAAAACTGATACTCTTTCGAAGCTTCTAATGCAATTGGAAAAGAATAAACTGAATTTTGAAGTGCAGTCGAATCCCATCTGATATATAATAGTCTTCCTGAATAAACAGTATTATCCGATTCAAAAGTATGTCCGGAAGTTACATCCATATATCGTGTTCCGGAAGTGCTGTTAGCGGTATTAAAAATTGTGGGAACACTTGCATTCGTCCATCCGTACGCAGCTGGAGTTCCTGAGTTATCATTGGCAAAACCATCCCAGGTATTCATTAAATTGGAAGATTTTAGTTTTAAATCGCCAATGGCCATAAGTCCGTAATCGCCTGTAATGGTGATGTAACGAATACCATCAGCATTTGAAATAAAAGAAAAATCGCCTTTTCTTAATTTGTTGGCACTGCCGGTTGTAAATGATTTCGAAGCTAAAACACCCGATCCGTCAGCTCCTGTTGAAATGGCTACATTCAATTTTATACCCGCCGCCGCATTCGAAATATATTCGTAAATCCATGAAAATTCATATTGCAGATCTTTTTCCAGTTTTACAGGATAACTATAAGTTGAAGTAGCGTAACTGCTATTGTCCCAACGAATGTACATTAACCTGCCGTTGTAAGCCATATTATCTGATTCGAATGTATGTCCTGAGGTTACATCGAGATACCTGACACCGCTTGTTGAATTTGCGGTATTCCACGGAAGTGTAGCAACAGTATTTGCCCAGCCATAATCGTTAGGTTTCCCTGAATTATTTCCTGCAATTCCTGCCCATCTCCCTAATAAGTTATCTGTGCCATACACTATTTGCTGTGCTCCTGAACTATCAATTACAAAATCAAGTGTTTTAGAAGTTAGGTAATGTCCGTCCTGATAAATATTGGCAATTCCGTCTTTTACAGCATAACGATAGGTTTGTTCCTGACCATTATCAACAGAGGTGCTTAAATTTTCTATTATGGATAAAGCTGTAGTATTATTTAATGTTGTTTTGTCCAGAGAAGTCCTAAATCCGAATCCTGCTGAATTTTTAACCTGAACATCCAATCCTCTGCCCTGCGCTGCATTTATTTTAGCTTTAACTTCTAAAGTAAATTCGCTTTGACTGGATAATGGGAATGATAAAACATCTGAATTTGCTGCGTTGTTAAACGTTTTAGAACCGTTTAATGTGGTAGCTAAGTTTACTTTTACAGGCAAATTAGGCGCTTGTGCATGTATCTTGAATACAAAGACCGATAACCAGAATAATAAAATTGTGTATAATTTTTTCATATGAAATATTTGTTTTAAAAATTATTTTAAATTTTTTGTTTCATGCTTTCATTGGTAACCGACAAAATTATTTGCTAAGAAATTGTGCTGCTTCTTATTTATATTCTAAAGAAGTAGTACACTATTTCTTCTGCTATTATTAACAGGTATTATTTTTAATGTATTATGGAGTTTAAAAGGTATAAGTGGTGAGTTACAAAGTGATAGGATCACAATATATTTTGAACTGATTTTTATAAGCAACAAAAAACGATACTACAAGTATTATCCCCCTCTAACCACTTAGGGGATAATACTGTAGTAATCAACACTTATTAAAAACCACTATTAAAAGGCGTGAAAATTTTAAAGAACAGATCTCTAAATTTGGGTTTCATCTGCAACAGCATCCTGCCATCTACTCCAAACCTTAACATTAGGATCGTAACCGTCATAACCGTAGTTCTGACTTAATTTACCTTTGATATTGGCCGTTATGGCACTGTTTGGAATTGGCCAATAGTTATTGCGTTTGTCCATGGTATAAAACTTAGTACCGTTTGGCACTACAATTCCGCTCTGAAATTTGTTGTACAGTGTGTAATGTGAAATACGCTGGTACCAATAACTACCTCCGGATGCATCAGTTCCTGATTGTTTGTCCCAATTATCTTTACTGTAAGTCTGACCCCATTCATCTGGTCGTCCGCTGAGGGCAAGACAATGCGAAATACGTTTTAACTCTACATTTCTCCATTCTTCCAGATAAAGTTCTCTACCTCTTTCTGCAGCAATATCACCAATAGTTACCTGACCGTACATTTGAGAAGCTCCGGCTCTGGCTCTGATAACATTCACGTCCTGAGCTGCTCCGCCTACATTACCTTGGTAAAAACGGGCTTCGGCTCTTAACAAATACGTTTCGGCCAAACGATATAAATACCAGTGTGCCTTACTTCCTGTACTTGCTCCCTGAAAATCAGTTGCATTTGGATTCGTTTCATTTACAACATCATGCAGATAAATTTTGTACAACGGAAAATCGAACCATTCACGAAGTGTATCTTTTGACAATAGTGTATTGCCTTCTTTCATTCTAAAATTTTGCTGGTAGTATGCAGAAGTTTTATCACTGTATTTAAGATCTTCCATATTTACCCAGTTACCCACAGCGCTGTTGTGTCTAAGATCCTGTTTGTCCTCAATACCGTTTACAACCCACATTGGGTGTTGCGAATAATAAGAAGCACTAATAGTTGCAATACCGCGTCCTAATGCTCTTGCATAATCATACTTTGCCTGATAATTAGCATTGTTTGAAGCAAAACGATTTGCTGCCAGTTTACCATCAGGAGTTGTAAGCGTACCTGAATTCCAGTTAGGCCCAAAAATTCTCATCGAAGCAAACGGTAAAAATGACTGTACTCCACCATTTGGCATTACCAAAATAGCTTCTCTGTTACCAGCAATTACCTTATTCTCTGGTCGGTGTAAATCCCAAATTACATTTCTGTTTATCGCCCATGTAGTTGGATTTCCACCCGGATCAAAAGTTCCAAAAGATCCCTGCATTAAAGAATAACCGGATTGATTAATTAGTAAATCGGCCTGTGTTTCTGCATCTTTAAATCTTCCTGAAGCCAGGTAACATTTAATCAGTAATTGACGGCAAGCTCCTTTATTTACTAAACCTACATAAGCTAGTTTTGACTGCTCAGGCACCCATTCTACAGCCTTTTCCATATCTGCTGTAATCATTTCGATAATAGCTTCTTTTTTAGTAGAATAATAACTTTGTTTTGGAACCTGCAAAATTTTAGTAATCAAGGGTATATCTCCAAATTGATACACTAAATTAAGATAACGATACGCTCTGTGAAAATAAGCCTGACCAATATATTTACGTTTTACTTCTTCTGATAAACTTGTTACATTATCAATGTATGTCAGTACTGTATTGGCGTATTTAATACCATTATAACCTTCATCCCAGTAAAACCCAAGATAAAAATCATCATTGGTTGCTGTTTTAAAACTTCCGGTAGGAACTATAGTGTTTGCAAAATCAGAAATAGTACTACTGTTATCCGTTTTTCCATATTTAGCCATATCAGAGAAAACATATTCTGTACCGATAGGCACACTGTTTGTCGCAGCATTATAATGAATATAATTATTACGCAAACCTTTATCTGCAATTGCTAAAGTTGCCTGCAATCCTGATTCAGTCTGAAATGTAGTTTCTGGTTCGTAAAACGAAAGCGGATCCGGCTCCAGAAAATCCTTTGAACAAGAAACCAAAAGAGCAGAAGCCACTGCTAAAGGTGCCAGTATTAAAATTTTATTTTTTATATAAGTTTTCATTATTGATAATTTTAAAGTGAAACGTTAAATCCTAAATTAAACATTCGCGTAGCAAGCCCTCCTGTTTCCGGGTCACCATAATATTTCCATTGATCATTAGCTGACCATGTTGCAGCGTTCTGAACCGAAGCATAAATTTTGAAATTTCTAACATGCAAACGATCAATAAGATCTTTAGGAAGTGAATAAGCCAACGAAATATTGTCTAAACGAATAAAACTACGATCGTATAATTTTGCTGTTCCGGCTCCTGCAGGACCTCTTGCATCAAGACGTGCCCAATCATTGGTTGGATTATCAATTGTCCAATAAGGGTTTACAAACGGATTGTAATTGTTTGTGTATAAACTACCATCGTTATACGTATTCATATAACGTCCGTCAAGCGATTTGTGTCCCATGTAAGCATACATATTGATTGCCAAATCCCAGTTTTTGTAAATTTTAAATTCATTACGCAATGACCAGTTAATTGGTGGCGCAGTTTCTCCTAAAAATTGTTTGTCTTTTTCATTATAAGTTGGTTTTCCATTCACATCGTCAGCAGTATAACTGTTCTCCACTTTTGGATCCCCAGGACGTTGGCCGTATTTTGCAGCTTCTACAGCTTCATCTTTTTGCCAGATTCCAATTACTTTATAATCCCAGATTTGAGAAATTGGTCTGCCAATAAACCATCCGTTTGTTTTATCATCTGACTCTTTTGTTCCAACAACATTACCATTGGCATCCTTAACATCTTCCATATTGCCGTACAATGCATTAATCTTGTTTTTGTTGTATGAAAAAGCAACCATGGTAGTCCATTCAAAATTTGGATTTTTTATATTTAAAGTATTCAAGCTGATTTCGATCCCTTTATTTTCGACCTCACCAAGATTGGTTGCAATTGATCCAAATCCGGAAAAACCTGGCAAACGCTGACTCATGATCATATCATTGGTAACTGATCTGTAAAGATCTACAGTTCCGGTAATACGATCTTTTAAGAAACCAAAATCAAGACCAATATTTGTTGCGGTTGTTTTTTCCCATTGCAAATTAGGATTCGCCATACGGTCAATAGCTAAGTACTTCGTATCTACAATATTTCCTGAAGCATCTATATATCCCATTGTTGCTCCTGTACCTGAACCTAAATTCGCCAAAGCAATGTATGGATCTGCAAGCGATCTGTTTCCGTTTTTCCCCCAGGAAACTCGTAATTTACCTGTGCTTAAAGGAGTCCAATGAAACCAGCTTTCCTGATTAAAGTTCCATCCCACTGCAACAGAAGGGAAAGTAGCGTAAGGATATGAAGCTCCAAATGCTGAATATCCATCACGACGTACCGTTGCGGTTATCATATAACGATTATCAAACGAATAGAAAAGTCTCGCCATTAAACCATCGGCTGTTTGATGCGTATCTGTACTTGAAAATGAGCTGTTCAAAAGAGTTGCGTTAGCAATATTGTGAAATCCTAAGGCATCAGAAGGCTGAATGTTACGGGCATACACAACATCTGACCATGTTTTTAGGTCTTCTGCTTCCTGAACTAAAGTTACGATGAAGTGGTGTTTCTCAGTAAATGTATGATCCCATGTTAATGTATTATTCAGGTTCCAGGTAAACTTTTTACCATTACCTCTATCTACTCCTATGTTTACAGGATTCAGGTTTTTATTACCTGCCGATTGAAAATAACGGTTGTAAAAGAACTCATAACGTGGTGCAGCATTAAAGGAATAAGTAATACCTAAAGGTAAAGTTACCTTTGTATTAAAAATGGTATTCAATACCGTATACCCTTTTTCAAGTTCCATATATTGTCTGTCATAGTAATAATTATAACCTCCAATTGTTGGTCCCATTGGTTGTCTTGCATAATCACCATTTGCTTCTGTAAAATTAGAAAACGGGCTGTTTCTTAACATATTTGCATCCCAATAATTGGTTCCTGTACCCACAGATATATCTCCATCTGAACGATCCTGAAAATTAACGTTGGCTCCAAATTCCAGCCAGCTTGTAATTTTAGCATCTACTTTCATATTCGCACGAACTGCAGAATAATCATTACCCTGAATAGCTCCTTCTGAAGTTAAATAACCCAAAGACATATAATAATTTACTTTATCGCTTGCTCCGGAAACACTTAAGTTATTGTCGTGATTTATTCCTGTTCTAAAAGTACTGCCATACCAATCGTGTGTCTTTCCATCTGTAAAATTCTTCAGAAGCGACGCATCAGTAATTCCCAGGCGAAGTCCCCAAACTTCATTCAGACTTTTGCCTTGTATTTGTGCAGCGGGCTGATAAGCCAACCATTGCGCCTGAGTGATACCATATTGATCTAATTGATTTGGATTTGTATAATACCCCGCTTTATTGGCAGCTGTTCCTGTTACCCATGCCTCGTAATTTCCGGTGGCTGTATTTGTTCCGTACGTTTTAGCAGTTTCCCAATCCTGACGATATTTTATATATCCGTCTGCATTATAAACATTGCGATAAGCGCTTTTGGTAGTAATCGTTGTATTTGTTGTAACATTAATAACTGGTTTACCTGTTTTTCCTTTTTTTGTTGAAATAACAATAACCCCTGCCGCCGCTTTAGATCCGTAAACAGCTGTTGCTGATGCATCTTTTAAAACATCGATCTGACCAACATCATCAGGATTGATTTCTGAAAGCTCGCCGTAAAATTGCATTCCGTCTAAAATAATAAGCGGTGAGTTATGGCCTCCGTCAGAATAAACAGAAGTTTGTCCACGAATCTGCAAAGATCCTCCTCCTTTTGCATCAGCAGAATAACCCACTTTTAAACCGGGAACACCACGCAATAAATCCTGAACGGTCTGCGGGTTCTGGTTGGCCAAAGCTTCGGCTTTAACCTGAACAATGGATCCAGTCAAATCCTTTTTCTTCATTTTACCATATCCTACAACTACTACCTCATCTAACGAAGCAGCGTTTTCTTCCAGTTGTATCGTAATATTGTTTTTACCATTTAGAGGTACTTCTTTGGTTACAAAACCAACAAAGGATACTACTAATACAGCATTATCATCTGCATCCAGCGTAAATTTTCCGTCAAAATCTGTAATCGTTCCTTTTTTTGTTCCTTTTACCGCAACTGAAGCACCCGGAAGAGGAATCCCCTTGTGATCTTTAACCTGACCGGTAATGCTGTTTTGTGGTTGTACTTTTTCTATTCCTGCTGTACTACCGGATTCAGTAGAGAATGCATGTACCTGAGACAATGAAACCAAAACACAAAGTAGTGTTAGTTTCTTTTTTAAATCAAATCCAGATACATAATCAGGAGCCTTAATCTTCCTAATAAATTTTGTCATTTTTGGTTGTAATTTTGGTTAATTGATTAGTTAAGTTACAGACTGTAAAAACTCACTTAAGTTTATTTTTTACATTTTAATTTTTCAATTTTTTTACGTAAAAAATATCACGTCGTTTCTTATAGTCTGCCTTGCAAATCTAGCATAAGAGGTACAAGTGAAAGGGGGTAATTACAGCATTATAACAGGGTCAAATCAGCATTTTACCCTAATAAACAGGTTATTTTTATGTCACCCGTAAAAAATTAGTGTTATAAATACACTTTACGTAATTTTTTAAGAAACATTAGGAAGTTTCAGGGTCTTTAACTTTGAGAGTTTTAGAAAGTTTTACCACAGAGTTTTACCACAGAGATGCACAAAGATTTCACAGAGTTTCACAAAGAAATAGGTTGACTTTTGTGAAACGCTATGAAAAATTTAGCATGCTGTGCTGAAGTTTAATACTCCATGCAATAAACTAAAAAAACTTTGTGAAACTCTGTGGTAAAACTCTGCGAAACTCTGCGAAACTCTGCGGTAAAACTAAGCAGCCTGAAACAAACTTTAAACTTTACTTCACAAAACGATACATCTCTGATGCTGCCAGTAAAAAAGCACCTACTCCAAAATCAGCTGTAGAATTTTTATCTACTACCTGCCCCGGAATTGCTTTTTCGCCAATAGGCTGTACATATCCTACTGTGCCATCGGCCTGTAGTGCGAATTTGGTCAGATAGTTCCATGACTTTTCTACCACTGGTAAATAGTCTTTTTTATCTAAAATTCCATTATTAATTCCCCATAAAAAGCCATAGGTAAAAAATGCCGTTCCGCTGGTTTCCGGTCCCGGTGCATGCTCCGGATCCAGAATACTTCTTGTCCAGTATCCCTCTTTTTGTTGGGCATCGGCAAGAGCTTTTGCCATATCTTTAAAACGATTTATATATTCGGTTCTATGCTTGGCTGTTTTGGGTAAATCCTGAATAATTTTGGCATAACCAGCAAAAATCCATCCGTCGCCTCTGGCCCAAAAGTCTTTTTTTCCGTTGGCACTTTTGTGTTTTGGATATACATATTTAGCATCACGAAAATACAGTTTTGCCTCATCGTCGTACATAATACTATCGGCATAAGCCAGATACGAATTTAGTTTCTCTAAGTACATCTCATTTCCGGTAACGTTGTACAGCTTCGTCATGACCGGCATTACCATATACAGCCCGTCTACCCACCACCAATAATCATTTGCTTTTGTACTCATTTCATATTCCATCACTTCCTGTGCACGTGCAATTTTGCGAGGATCATTTTTACCTGTAAAGTTGTACAAATCGATATAGGTTTGAAAACAAATCTGCCAGTCTCCAAACAATACATATTGATCATTTTCTCCATAACTGTATTTCCATTCTGACTTGTTATTGGATTTGGCTCCCATCCACTGATTTTTTTCGGCCCAAGCCAAAGAATAATCCAGATACTTTTTGTTTTTAGTTACTTTATAAGCTTCCATATTTCCTGTATGATAGGCTGAGACATGCCAAAAAGCATTGCCAAATTCCGGATGTGTAGTTTGCCAGCGATTGTTTACCTGATCAATAATAGAAATAACTTCTGCTTTTGATTGTTTTATTGGAGTTTCTGACTTTACGGCGCTCGTTTTACAACTAACAATGGTTAAAGAAACAGAAGCCATTAGAATAAAAAATGAGTTGCTAAAATTCATAATGATATTAAAATTAATGTTTAATTATTTTGAGGCATGATCAATTGGAATTTCCTGTCCTGACCATATTTTCTTTTGTGTCCAGGGCTGATAAGGATCGCTCCATAAAGGATCTGTTGCCGGTAAACCGAGAACTAAAAAAGCTTCTGAACACAAATACAAACTTCCGGTTGAGATATATCCTTCGCCAATATTAGGCTGATGTCCGTAAAAACCTATTTGAAGCCAGCCATTTTTATCGAAAGTATCTTTGGCATTCAATTGGTTGTGAATCATAAAGTACAAAGCCGAACGCACTTGTGAAGGAGCAATTTCTTTTGGCAATTCTTCCCAAAGGGCGATTTGAGATAGTAATTGAAAAGCCCCAAAACGATACGCCAATGAACGACCAATAGGCGGATAAGTCCCGTCAGGAGAAATTAATCTTTCCTGAACGGCAGCATAACGTCGGGCTCGGTTTAACTCTGTATCATAATCGGCTTTATAGTTGCTGTTTTTTTCATTCAATACGCTCAATATATCCAATTGCATCGGGTGAATTACAAAACTATTATAGTAATCCCAATGAAAATCAGGGCCATCGCCATAAGTTCCGTCTCCTAAATACCATTTTTTATGCTGCTCCAACGCATAATTCAGTCGGTCTTTATCTTCGTCTTTATCAAATTTAATGATTGCCGCTTCTATCATTCCTGCAAAAAGCAGCCAATTGCTATGATAAGGCTCAATTTTTCGGGATGATTTTAATGCTTTTATTACATTTTGTTTGGTAATGGAATCCAGCGGTTCCCAAAGTTGTTTTGGTGCACGAAGCAACGCCTGCGCAAAAAAAGCAGCATCGACCAAAGGCTGTCTGTCTACTACAAAATTCATAAAATCAGGCGCAGATGGATCTGTGGCATTATGAATCGATTTTTGGGCTAAATCAATATATTTTGCTCTTAATTTACCCTCGGGCGTTTCATCCGGACCCAATTCTAACCAGGGTGCCATTCCTGAAAGCAGCCTGCCAAAAGCTTCTAAATAAGTTACATGAGTTCTTGCATCCCATGCGCCCGGTGATTTTTCTACAGGCATCAATTGTTTTAACTGGTTGTTGCTTAATGCCACTAAAACGGGATCTCCAATTTTAACTAAAGAAG
Organism: Flavobacterium sp. C3NV; assembly: GCF_046825355.2. Lineage (NCBI taxonomy): Bacteria > Pseudomonadati > Bacteroidota > Flavobacteriia > Flavobacteriales > Flavobacteriaceae > Flavobacterium > Flavobacterium sp. C3NV. Next base: position 411,671 of record NZ_JBKQBJ020000003.1, read on the forward strand.
ACACAAAAAATTCACGTACTTTTTCAGGAGATTTTTTCTGAAGTCTTTTTGATTGCGCTTGTAAAGCAGTACTCGCTGTAAAATAAACAAGTCCTAATAAAATAGTCTTTTTAAAATATTTATTCATATGTTTTTTTCTTAATTTCTTCTCGTCTCTGCTCATCATCAGGTTGATTTCCAAAAACTTTCATTCAAAATATATTTATTGTCCTTGACGTTTTGATACTTTTTCTTAAACTCAGAAGGGTTTATATTATAAAATTGCTGAAAGTGTTTCCTGAAGTATTTAATATCGCCAAAACCGGCAATCGAAGCCGCCTGGCTTATTTGTAAATCGGTTGTAATAAGTAAGGTGGCCACTTTTCGTAATCGGACATTTCGGGTAAATTCTGAAACTGATTTGCCTGTAATTTTTTTAATTTTTTTGTAAACCAAAGAATAGCTCATACCTAACTGAAGCGCCAGATCATTTACATTAAAATTATCTACATCCAGATTTGCATCAATGATATCGACAATTCGTTCGATCAATATTTTATCTTCATCTGATAATTTCAGACTTCCGGCATTTTTGGTAACAGATTTAAGCAGGTAATTCTGTTCAGTATCTCGTCTCGTTAATATTCCGCTGATTCGCGCTAATAAATATTCGTTATCAAACGGTTTTGTAATGTAATCATCTGCTCCTACTTCGGCGCCTTTAAGTTTTACTTCTTCTGAAGTTCCTCCCGTGAGTAAGATTACAGGAATGTGTTTTAGCTCTTCATCTGTTTTGATGTATTTACAAAAAGCCACACCATTCATTTCTCCCATTACGACATCAGAAATAATTAAATCCGGCTGTACTTTTCTAATTATTGCTAAAGCTGCTTCGGCACTTTCGGCCGCAGTAATATGATATTTTGAAGCTAGTATTCGTTTTAAATAATTTCTGATCTGAGGATTATCATCTACAATTAAAATACTTTTTGCTTCATTGATGACATCTTTTACATTTTCAGGTTCTTCAATAGTATGCGATACGTTTTGTATTACGGTATCCTCTAAGGCTTCTTCTAAAAATAAAGTTCTGTCACTTAAGTCTTCGCGTATTTCTATATTTCCAAAATGTTCTTTTCCAAGAAGCAGTTTAATTTCAAAAGTAGCTCCTCCGTTTTGATTGTTGCTGCAGCTTACTTTTCCGTAATGCTGATCTACAAACTGTTTTACCAAATAAAGACCAATACCAAATCCTTTACGGTTGTTTTTGATGTTTTTATTGGATTGGTAAAACAAGTCGAATATTTTCTCTTTATCAGCCTCCAGAATTCCTTCGCCATTATCAATAACCGATATAATGACTTCATTGTCTACGCAACGCAGGTTTACGGCAACGGCTCCGTTTTCTTTCTCTGTAAATTTTAAGGCGTTCGAAATCAAATTGAACAAAGCCATTTCTATTTTTTCGCGATCTACATACAGGTATACTTTTTCTTCAGAAATACTAAAACTATAATCGATTTTATTGGTTTTAGCATGATGCACAAAACAGCTAAAGACTTCTTTAGCGAGTTCTACAATATCAATTTGCCCTATTTTAAGTTTTCCCGTTTCTGTTTCTGTTTTTCGAAAGAGAAGCAGCTGATCTACCAGACTCAATAGTCTTCTTGAATTACTGTACACCATTTCTATAGCACCCGGATCTATTTGCTGATCTGTGCCATAGATTATATCTTTTAATGGATTAATAATCATGGTCAAAGGCGATCTGAACTCATGAGAAATATTAGTGAAAAAGGTTAGTTTTTTTTCATTTAATTCCTTTTCCTGTTTGGCTAAATCCTGAGAAAGTTTTACTTCATATTTAAGTTTTTCCTGTTGTCGCTGGTATTTATCTACTACATAAATAATAAAAGCAACTGCCAAAGCATAAAACAAATAGGCAAAAATACTTCTGTACCAAGGTGGTAAAATCGTGATGGGCAATGAAATAGACTGAGTGTTCCAGACTCCCTCGGCATTGGTCGATTTTATTTTTAGCACATAATCACCTTCTGTTAATCTGGAATAATTGGCGCTTCTGATATTATCAACATAATGCCATTGCGAATCCCATCCGTCTAAAAAATAAGCATATGATATTTTTTCAGGCAAACTGTATTCTAAAGCTGCAAAATCGATGTTCAGCATTGACTCGTCGTAAGGAAGTTTCAATTTATCAATACCAAAAGTGGCTAAACCGGATTCTTCTATGGCTTTATTATTGACTTTTATGGCGTTTATGATCAGCTTTGGAAAATCATGAGTGTCACAATTTATTTTGGTATTAATGATATTAAATCCTTTTATTCCTCCAAAAACGATTTCTCCCGTAGAAAGTTTCAGCGCAGCATTATAATTAAACTGATTGCTCTGAAGTCCGTCACTATCATGATAACTTGTTATTTTACCCGTAACATCATTGTACACAAATATTCCGTTGTAGGTACTACACCAATATGCACCCTGATTATCCCGAACAATATTAAGAACAGAATTGTTTGAAATGCCGTCTTTTTGGGTCAAAAACTTCCCTTTTAATGTTTGCGGATTAAAAATCATCAGGCCTCGTCCTTCGGTGCCAATTAGCATTTTAGTATCAGAAACAGCAACAATCGAACGTACCGGATACTTTATTAATTGAATCAACTGGCTTTTTGCTGTCTTGGGATTGTACTTAAAAATACCTGTGAAATTCCCCAGCCATAAACATCCCTGAGCATCTTCGGTAATTGAAATTATGCCGTTAATTTTTGCATCTACAAAATCAAATTTATCGGTCGCTTCATTATAACGATACAGGCCTTCATCATCCGGAGAAGCTGCCCATAAAACCTTGTCTTTGCTGCGGTACATTACCCAGATATTCTTTTGAAAGGAATTGTATTTTGGATTAAAAAGGGAGTACTTTTTAAAACTTCGGGTCTTGGCATTAAATAAAGAAATTCCTCCGCCATAAGTTCCAAACCAAGTTCCTTTATCATCCTTTACAATTGCCGACACAAAATTATTGGTTAGCGAATTGCTGCTATTGGCATTATAGGAATAATTTGTAAAACTGTTATTCTTTCGGTTCCATAAACTGGCGCCTCCTCCATCTGTTCCTATCCAAAGATTTTCACTGTCTTGTTCGCATAAGGAAAGAATAAAATCGCTTGGCAATGTGTTTGTTGCTTTTTCATTTTTAGAAACCGTCAAAAAAGGACTTTTTTTGCTTTCTACTCTATTCACTCCGCCTCTTAAAGTCCCAATCCAAACCCGGTTTGCACTGTCTAGATACAAAGATGAAATGGCATTGCTGTTTAATTTTTCGTCACTAAAATTTGCATTAAGGGAAGAAAAGGAGTTTGACGTATAATTATACTGGACAACGCCGTTACCATTTGTCGCGATCCAAAGTTCCTTGGTATCACGCTTGTACATAAAGTCAGCAATAGGATATCGCACTTCCTGATTGGTGTACACATGAAAGGTTTTATTGATGGTATTGTACTTCAATAAACCTTCTTCTACACCTACCCAAATATTGGAGAATGGGTCATAAAAAATACTGGTACCATTGAGAATTTCAGAGAAAACTACTGATAATTTATTGGTATTCGTATCCATAGCAACAATGCCAACGCCCTGAACAAAACCCCACAATTTACCTGATGCATCAAAATCTATTGCCTGAACATGGTAATCCCACTGCAATTTTCCGTTTACAGAAAGAGGTACAAAAGTAATTTCCTTTCCATTTTTCGAACAAAGCAAACCTTTACCGGCTGTAGCAATGTAAAGATTTGTTTTATAATCTTTAATTTGATTAACGACAAAATTAATGGGTTCATTTTTACCTGTTTTAGGATTTACGCTATAGCGCGTACTAAACCTGTTGGTCAAATAACTATAAACACTGATTCCGCCTTTTGTACCAATCCAAATTTCGTTTTGAGTACCACAAATACTTACAACCCTGTTATTTACTAAAGAATTAAGATCGTTGGGTTCGTTTCTGTAATTCATGAAGTTATAGCCATCATATCGGCTTATTCCGTCATACGTTCCAAACCACATCAAACCCCGTTTGTCTTTGTAGACTGAAGTAACAGCATTATTAGCAAGTCCGTTTTTAATACCAATATAGCCAATATCATATTTTTCCGATTCATATTTTGAAACAGACGAAACTGCAGCTGCCTGCGGTTTAGCCACAATACCAGCTAAGAATATTAAAAAAAACAGGACTTTCTTTTTCAAAATATATTGTGCATTAGGTTATATCTAAATACTTATTTACTACCAGACTGTTCTAAAAATTATTAAAAATCAGAAAAACCTATGATTACCAATCATAGGCTTTTCCGGACAAACTAAAAAATGACACTCAACTAATTAACCAATGAAATCGTGTAGGTATAACTGTATTTTTTATCCAGTAATCGATAAGGATCGTGAGGCAAACTTCCCCAACTATCATCACCGCCAAGACCTCTTTGTTTGTAATCTAAATGAAGGTAAACTGCTTCTTTAGAATTTAAATCTAAATCTGTAGGATGACGCTGTTCTTTATTTTTTCCCGGATCTAAATCTTCTGTCGAAATATTCAATGCGCTAAAACCTATTGGCTGCTGCCCTTCGATTTTTAAACCTTGTCCATTATCATTTTTTAAAGTCAGCCAACGAACATCTGTTTTGTAACCTGACTCTTGCGGACGAATAAAATTCCTTGCATATTGATTGATTACTTTATCTGAATATTCTCCAATAAATGCCGCTGAGTTTCTATCTGAATAGTTTTCCCAAGGTCCTCTTCCGTAATAACTCAAATTATCAAATGCTCCGTTTAGTTTTAAACGCATTCCAAAACGAGGTATTTCCGGCAATTCTTTTCCTGTCAGATCAATAGCCGCCGTTACTTTTATCTCTCCGTTATTCTGAATTAAATAATCGACAGTATAAGGAACATTTGCCTGAGCCAATTGATACGCAACTTTTATAAGCACTCCTTCTGAAGATTTTTTATCCAGATTAACGCTTACAACAGTCGGATTTTTTGATGCTTCTTTCCAGATTCCTAACTTATTTGGCATCCCGTTTCCAAAATCATTATCTGTTGGAGCACGCCAAAAATAAGGGCTTGGGAAATTGGTAAAAACATTCTTTCCGCTTTTCGAAGTATATTTAAGAATTTCTCCTTTTTGCAAATCAAATTCTCCGGTGATGTTTTCCGTTTCAAAAGAAAGTACATTTTTTGCCACGGTATATTTCAATTTAGATCCTGTATTTGCTGTTGCATTAGTTGCAAAATAATTGCCTTTTGCTACTTCAAATTGCTCTCTTGCAAGTTCAAATCCTTTAGCAACTAAAGGTGTATCGTATTTTGAAACCGCATAAACATTCAAAAAATATTCTGAATTTTCATCAAAAGCACCTACGTCTAAAGCTACTTTCTTGCTTTGTTCCGGATCTAAATCTAAATTAAATTCGCCCGTTTTTACTTTTGAACCGTTTTTGATTACCTCCCATTTAAAGGCATAATTGGAGAGATTGGTAAAATTAAAATGATTTGTTATTGTCAAATCAGTTCTGTTATTCAGCTTAAATTCAATATTTTGATACACTTTTTTCACTTCCTCCAAAGCTGGCTTTGGAGTTCTGTTAGAAAACACCAATCCATCGGCACAGCCATTTTCATCATTTTGCAAATTAGCTCCGCCTAAATCTCCACCGTAAGCCCAAAAAACTTCGCCTTTGTCATTTTTCGTTTTGATTCCCTGATCTACCCAATCCCAAATAAACCCGCCTTGCATGCGTTTACTGTTATTGATAATGTCCCAGTATTCCTGAAAATTTCCGCTGCTTTGTCCCATCGCGTGCGCATATTCACACATAATATAAGGACGCTCTTTATCTGAATTTGTATAATTTTTCATGCTCTTAATACTCGGATACATGGGCGCTACTATATCGGTATTTCTGTTTTCGCCTGCCTGCTCAAACTGAACCGGACGAGTATTATCTACTTTTTTTAACCAATCGTATGCATCGTAAAAAACAGGACCATTTCCGCATTCATTTCCTAATGACCAGATAATAATCGAAGGATGGTTTTTATCGATGGCAAACATTCTTTCGATACGATCCATGTGCGCCGGTGCCCATTCTGGCAAATAAGCAGGATGTTTCGTTTTATCAAACCAGTTTTGCCACTCTGCTCCCATCGCATGACTTTCGATATTGGCTTCATCTACTACATAAAAACCGTATTCATCGCATAAATCATAAATATGAGGATCATGCGGATAGTGGCTCATTCTGATTGCATTAACGTTATGTTCTCTCATTAACTGAAGGTCTTTGAGCGTTAATTTTTCATTTGGAACATGCCCTTTTTCATCATCATGTTCATGAATATTAACTCCTTTTACCATAATGACCTTGCCGTTTACCAACAAGCGGGCGTTTTTAATTTCAACTTTTCTAAAACCTGTTTTTTTAGAAATAATTTCCAAAACTTTCCCTTTATTATCCAATAAACTAATAGTGTAACGGTACAAATTTGGGGTTTCGTTACTCCATTGTTTTACATTTTCGATTGTTTTTTCAAAGCTGATTTTTGACTCTTTATTGTTTACTTTTTTAGTTTCAGAAAAAATAGCATTTCCCTTATTGTCAAACAATTCGACTTTGATTGCCGGATTTTTAATTTTACTTTTTTCAAAATATTTTAAAGTAACATCCAGGTTAAAAAGTCCGTTTTTGTATTGATTGTCTAAATCGCTTTTTACAAAATAATCCCAAACTGTCGTTTTAGGCATTGCCTGCAAATAAACATCTCTTTCGATACCGCTTAATCTCCAAAAATCCTGATCTTCTAAATAACTTCCGTCATGCCAACGGAATACCTGAACTGCAATTAGATTTTCTCCTTTCTTTAAAAAAGAAGTAATATTAAATTCAGCCGGCGTTTTTGCCGCTTTGGTCATCCCTACTTCTTTTCCGTTCAGGAAAACTCTTGCGTAGCCTGAGATCGAAGCAAAATGAAGTATAATTTCTTTGTCGTTCCAGGATTCAGCAACTGTAAAAGTGCGTCTGTAACTTCCTACCGGATTATAATCTGGTGCTATAAAAGGTGGATTTTTAGGAAACGGATACGTAATATTCGTATAAATAGGAATATCATACCCTTGCAATTCCCAGTTCGAAGGGACTTCGATATTCTTCCAGCCGGAATCATTTAAATCTGCTGCATAAAAATCCAAAGGTCTTTGTGAAGGACTTTTTACAATATTGAATTTCCAGTTTCCATTCAGACTTTTGTACAATTCTGATTTTTGAGGATTGTTGCCTTTCAGCTCATTTTCATTACTGAATAATAAGAAAGAACTTCTGCCGGCTTCTTTTCCTCTGTCTAATATTTGAGGATTTTCCCATTCGTTATTCTGGGCAAAATTATTTTGCAGACTCAAAAACAAAGCAAGTGCTAATACAATTTTTTTCATTTAATTACTTTTACAAAATCAGGTTTTAAAAATTTAATACTCCACCATTTTATTTCAAAATCATAAAAAGAATAAGCTCCATTAGAAATAAAAAATCGGGTTCACAAATTTAGATAACACCATATAAGACAAGAGGGACATTACAATAAAACAGAAGGGTCATATCAATATAAACCAATAAAAATGCTTAAATAAGGTTAAATTACAGCTCATTTCATTATTTTTAAATTAAAATACTGTGAAAGCAAAAAAAAATACTTTAGCTAAAAATTGTATTTATTTTTCCTGAAATGATTATTTATTTGTCATTTGGGTAACTTTTGCACTTCTAAAACCTGTACCATTTGAGGCGCTGCTTTTGCCAATCCTTCTCCGTCTGCCTGACTTACATTTTGCGAAAAAATATGCAATTGCTTTTTTTGTTCCCAAAGTTCTTTATCCAAATTAGGTTCCCATTGTCCTACTGTAAATTGGCTAATATCTTGTAGTTTCCATTCTTTGTTTTTTAGATTGGTATATCCCAATGTTATTTTATTGTCTCTTTCTTCATCTCTAAAAAGTAAATACAACATCGATTTATTGACCAAAATTTCAGGACGTGAAATCGGAATTCTTTTTGTTCCTCCGCCTCCTAAAGAAAATGGATTTACATGAAAATTGGTGTTAATCAGATTCCATTTTCCGTTAGATAAATACACTACTTTATATTGCGGAATTCCGTTATTATCCCAATAAGTAGCAATATAAGGGTTACCCTGATCGTCAACGGTCATTGCCGTTTGATTGATCAGACTGCTGTTTTGAGGTATTTCCCAGGCCTGTTCTGCCGTAAGCTTTGTAATAGGCAAAGTATATTTTTCTTCTGTAGATTTCTGCCATGTTTTTCCTCCATCGGGAGAAAAGGCATAACAAAGATTGTTGTTCGTCGACACATCCCAGCTTTCCCTCCAAACCCATGAAATGTAAATTCCTTTTTTACCTACAAACATTTGCCAGTAAGCACTGCGTTGATTTTCGCCATCAATTAAATTATTTTGTAATGATGTCCATTGCTGTGTTTTTACATCAAAAGATTTTATAATCATATTGCCTCTTCCTGAAGCTCCGGAACGGTAACAAAACAGTAATTTTCCGTTAGGTAAATTATGGAATTCAGGATAGGTTACTTTCGATTCATCCTCTCCCGTCATAGGCTGCTCTTCTCCTAATTCTAAACTAAATGCCTTTTTGCTTCGGGCATAACGCAAATGTGTATCATGATGATCCCAGCTTACATGAAGATAACCTTCGCTATCAATGGCGATACTAATATCATTATGAGCATCTTTGACATTGCCTTTATAAGGAGTAATTACGGTCTCCCATTTTTTTGAATTTAAGTTACGTTTTGCCAAAACCATCCTGCCCTCAGGATCATAATAGGCTGTATATTGCAAACCTTTAAAAGAAGTTAGTGCGCTGTTCCTGAAAATAACGGTATTGACAGAATTATTGCTCCAGCCCAAACCAACTTCAGTTGCTGTGACTTTAAGCTGTGCATTAACACCAGAAGGAAAAAATGTCATGGCCAAAAACAAGCGTATGACTAGTAAATTTCTATTTAAACCGGTACTTGAGGTAGTATTCATCTTTATTTTCGAATATAAAATCATCAATTATTAACGCCAATAAAAAAAGATCTGCTTAAAAAAATCAAAATAAAATATTGAATCTGTTTTTTTACATTCTCTTTATTGCTTAATTAACAAATGTAGTTACTACATTTATAAATATAAGCCAGTACCAACCAGTTTTTAAGTTTATCTACCAGTTATAGTCGAATTATTATGTATGTTCCAATTTTAAGGGACAATAATTACCTGAAAAACAATTGTTTTGTAGTTTTTGAAAATTCAGTTATTATGTATCCCAATTTCTTGTAGATTTGCGAAACCCTATATTTTTCTGCAAAAGCAAAGGGTTCAGTTGTAAAAAAAATGGGCGCTGAAACATCAAAAAATCAAGACTATTTTTGCTTATTATATTAATTTAAGAAAATGTCAAACATTCACAACATAAAAAAAATGCTCTTATATGGATCAACTGATTAGCTACTTTGTTGCAGGAACAGCTTTATTATTGGCATTTTTAATCTTTGCAAATATTAATCCGGTTAGTACCAGAGTTAACAAATGGTTTGGTTCTTTTATTTTTTGTATTTTTCTTATTCAGTTTAATGATCTATTAGAAAAAACTGAGTTTATGAAAACAAGAATGCTCCTTAATGATTTTTTGGGTATAACCGATTTTATAGTTGCTCCTGTTTTCTACTTTAGCGTAATTTATTTTATGCAGCCCAATAGAAAATGGAGGCGAAAAGATAATTTTCATTTTGCTTTTGCTTTTGTAATGCTGGTATTGCTTTTACTTTCGTTATTGATTGAAGTTAAACATCCGCCAACAGCAACTGATAAAAAAATGCCGCTATCATCCTGACTGTGTTTAATCTGTTTTTTTGTATTCAGGTTGTTCCTTATTGTATTTCGGCTTATAGAAAAATTGCAGCCTATCAAAAGAATTTGTTTTTATATACTTCAAATACAGCAGCAATTAATCTAAAATGGTTACAAAAAGTAGTGATTTGTGTACTGATGATAACGGGACTTTGGTTAATTGACAATGTCTTTAAATTAGCCAAAAACAATACTTTATTCGACCATTTTGCAAGTCTTATTTATCTTTTGGGTATTTTTTACATTGCTTATTATTCTTTAAAACAAAAAGAAATTACAGAACTTAATCAGCAGGAAAAAAAGGAAATCGATGTTATTATAAAAGAGAATTCCGGTGTAGAAAGCAACCCCAAAAAACTAATTTCTGATCTTGATTTACAAGAAGCAAAATCAGTTTTAATTGACGTGATGACCAATAAAAAACCTTTTTTGGATCCTGAATTGAGTTTATTCAAATTAGCTTCTCAATTGGATATCCCATCTCATCAGCTTTCCTATGTCATCAATAAAGGTTTTAATGAAAACTTTTATCAATTTGTGAATCGGTACCGAATCGAAGAAGCAAAAAAAATGATTCTGGATCCCAATATGCAGCATTTAAATATAATAGGAATTGCTTTTGAGGTTGGTTTTAATTCTAAAACCGTTTTTAATACTACCTTTAAAAAAAGTACCAGCCTGACCCCATCTGAATTTAAAAAACTAAATCTCGTTTTAGCATAAATTTATAAAATGCTATTTTATTTTTTTCAGATAAAGATCATGTAGCGTATAGTCAATTTTAAAATAGGTTCTGATTCATAAATCAGAACTTTTAAATGGTAAATGATGCTAATATTTGTATCGAATTTACCTTAAAAACTAAAAAAAACTACAATGGTCTTGAAGAAAGAAATACAAAAATTAAAGCTAAACCCAATCATTACAATTCGACTACTACTTATTTTGCTTGTCTTTACATCTGCCTTTTCTTCTATCTCCTGCTCAGACGATGATAAAAATCAAAATAAGGAATATCCGGGAACTACAGTAGATTTAGGAACACATAAACTAATGGCATATTCGGTATCAAAACAATCAAAATATTTGGTTGTTTTTAAATCAGGTCACGGCAATGATCATACATCCTGGTACAGTACAGGAAAATCCTCAGAAATCGTATCTATATCTGATTTTTTAGATTCAGATGTTGTATTGTACGATAGAGCAGGTTATGGAAAATCAGGATTTAATACTGAACCCAGGGATATTAGAAAATTAAGAAGCGAACTTGAAACAGTAGTGAATCAATTTGCAAATGGCAGAAAAGTTGTGCTCGTAGGACATTCGTTAGGAGGCTTAATTATTAGAGATTTTGCTATTAAAAACCATGAGAAAGTGGCCGGATTAGTATTTGTTGATGCTTCGCACGAAAAGTACAATCATTATTCGCAAGAACAAATAGACCTGTTTTACAGTAATTATAAAACAGCCTATGATTCAAATTCAGGAATAGCATTAGAAACCCTGCAGTTAATTGAAGATTTTAAATACTCGGCAACATTACCTAATTTACCTGACGTTCCCGTTATTGCCATTACAAGCATGAAAACAGATGCCGAACATAATCTGGCCGATAGGCAGCTATGGTATGACTCTAAAGAATCTCTTAAGGCCGGCGTAACTGATTTTACTCATATTACTACAATAAAATCAGGACATTTTATTCAGCTTGAAGAACCTAAACTTGTGTTGGATAATATCAAGAAAATAGTATCAAAACTTCCTATTTAAAAATAGTAAATCAGCTTTTTATTTTTGGGTTAAAGATTTTATACTGAAGACGTTCATTGAATCATTATGAGAAATTATATAACAACAAATCATATGCATATAAGATAATGATATGTTTAAGTCGCATCTTTGACCTTTCAATTAACCTCCCTATTAATTCTGTAAAGTTCATTTTGCTAAGGCAAAAAATATCTTATATAAATAGTTCTGCAGTGTTCATTCCAAGAACTACTATTCTGTGTTTATTTATTTTTTAATTCAGTATCATATTGAGAAAAATTTTAAGTAGACATAAAATGGAAGATTATGTTTATTATGGACGCCCGTCTGATATGTAATGTATCTGGCGGGTTTTTCATTTATAATTCTTAATGAAGAAAAAATATCTTTACGCACTTAAAGTTAATAAAAACATAATTAAAAATTATTTTCTGACTTTCTATTTTTTAATAGGCTACATTTGCCAAAATTAAATATTTAATATGCAAGAAGGTACAGTAAAATTCTTCAATGAAGAAAAAGGTTTCGGATTTATTACACCAAATAATGGAGGAAACGAAGTTTTTGTTCATGTTTCAGGTCTATCAGAAAATATTCGTGAAAACGATTCAGTTCGATATGACATAGAAGAAGGCCGTAGAGGTCCAAACGCAGTAAACGTAATCATAGCATAACATACTATAGAACTAGTTTATAAAGCACCTGTCTAAAGCAGGTGCTTTTTTTATTTTACCTCATTAAGAAAATCTTATTCTCATTGATGTAAATGATTTCCTTTGGATGTATGAAATCAGTACCACTCCTGCTCTACTGATATTGTTCTCCTGATAATTTTCCAACTATTTGTCCTAAACGGCAATATCAATTTCTTTACTGTTGCCAACGATTACAATAGTATTCCTTTTTTTCAAGATTTAAATTAGGCCCAGCATCAATGGCTTATTGAATCCTTTTTTCAAAAAATCAGATATTATTTATTAAATTCTACACGAATTACAGTCCGTTTTATGAAGTAAAAATTGGAATGTTAAAAATGCACATTGTTTAAGATTTTTCTATAAACCCTAAACAAAAATGTCTCTTTTTTACTTAACTTCGTTAGTCACCGTTAATTCTATTACTTATAATGTCTTCACATTTATAAATATGAAAATTATTGGAATTGTGATATACTACAATGAATTCATGTAACAGGAAACTTTTAAAAACCAATAGCTTCGCAATACAAACTATATCAATCAATCCTAACCGTTATGTATCAAAATTCAAGGCTTTTACAAAATATAATTGACTCGATTCCGCTGCCCATTGGGGTATATGTGGGAGATAATCTTAAAATTGAATTGGCTAATGCATCCATGATCAAAACCTGGGGCAAAGGAAATGATGTACTTGGAAAAACCTATCTTGACGTTGTTCCGGAAATTGAAAAACAACAAATTTTGGATCAGGCATTAGGTGTACTAAAAACTGGAATTGCTTTTCATGCGAAATGTCAAAAAGTAGATCTGGTGATAGAGGGAACCATGATGGAGCATTACTTCAACTATAGTTTCATTCCCCTATTTGATGATAAAGGACAAGTTTATGGCGTTCTCAACACTGGTAGTGATGTAACCGATTTACAATTGGCAAAAGAAGAAATACAAAATTCGAACGAGATGCTTACCATGGCTATAGACGCTTCAGGAATTGGGAGTTATGAAATAGACCTTGCTACAAAAAAAATTAAAACCTCAGGTAATTTCAATACTTTGTGCTGTATTGAAAACGAAGCAACCAATGAAGATTTAATTGCAAAACTTCATCCGGATGATCTGCCTGCACGCGAAAAAGCACATGAGGAAGCGGAAATAAGCGGAAAAATATGCTATGAGGCGCGCATTGTAAATGAGAACCAATCAGCACGATGGACCAAAATTAATGGCAAGATTATAAAGGATAAAGAGGGCAATCCAAAAACTGTAATTGGAATTATTCAGGATATTCATGAACAAAAGGAATTTGAAGAAGAATTAAAAAAACAGGTTACCTACCGTACAGATGAATTAACGCGATCTAATAATGATCTTATGCAGTTTGCCAGCGTAGTCAGTCATGATCTGAGAGAGCCATTACGTAAAATTAAAATTTTCAATACTCTTTTAAGAAATGATATAGAAAGTGATGTTAATGAAAAATCCAGAAAATACATTCATAAGGTCAGTCAGTCTGCTCAAAGGATGGAAAATATTATAGAGGGAATTTTGACCTATTCTACCTTAGATAAAACGCTGCAGATTATTGACACCATAGATCTCAATGAAGTAATTGAAAATATAAAAATAGACCTTGAACTGGTAATAAAAGAAAAAGATGCTATTTTAATAACCTGTGATCTTCCTGAAATAGAAGGAGCACCTATTTTAATCAGCCAGCTTTTCTATAATTTGATACAAAATGCCCTGAAATTCTCGAAAGCAGATCAGCCGCCAAGGGTTATTATAACCAGCACTATGGTAAAAATTGATGGTGCCGATGCAGTGCAGATTACTATCAAAGATAATGGTATTGGACTTGATGCTGAATTCGCCGAAAAAATATTTACAGCTTTTGAAAGACTGCATTCTAAAGATCATTATGAAGGCAATGGTCTCGGACTCGCACTATGCAGAAAAATCGCCAAAAGACACAACGGAAAAATCACCGCTACCGGAGAAAAAGACAATGGTGCTGAATTTACTGTTACTCTCCCTTTGAGACAGACAGTAGATACTATATAAAATTGCTGTTTTGCTTTTTTTAAATATTATTGCGAAAATTATTTCGCCAGCAATTAAGTATAAAATATTGATGGGAAACAACAAGCTGTTTTACAACAAATTATCAAATAAAATAGAGGCTGCTTCATAAATTATGAAACAGCCTCTTATATTTTGTAAAGACAACTCTAAATCAACTTTTAGTATAAATAATTCAGAGCTGTAACATCGTTAGCATTAAAAGCTCCTGTCTCGTTTGAACCGAAACATGCTCTCATGTAAGAAGTCGCATCATATCCTGAAGGTGTTCCAGGTATTTGGATCGCTCCAACACCAGCTGTTCCTTCGTTTGAATTTTGTCCACAACTTTGACGGCTGAACCAGTCTGTATGACGTAAACCAATACAGTGACCAATTTCGTGTGCCGCTACGTGTGCGTTTACTCCTGTTGAGTAAGTATCTAATCCAGAATACAATGTAACTGAATTATAAGGATTTCCACCAGTAGGGAAACCTGCTACTCCACCGGCAGATCCGGTTTGTCTTCTTACAACAATGTTTGCTCCCGAAGTACTTGAACTAAAGGTCAATGTAAAGTTGATAGACAATCCTAAACTATTGTATCTGTTTATAGCGGCTTGCAATCCTGCACGCATATTTGTAGTCAGAGCGGTTGTGCCAGTCCCTGATAATCCAACTACTTTAATAGTTTTTGGAGCTGTTACTAAATTTGTAGTACGATATTGTTCTGTTGTAATACCACCGTGAAGATCCATATTTTTTAATTGTTCTTCAGTCACGATGATATCTCCTTCTATCAGGAAAGCATCCTCAGTAGTACCATCTAATTTAGTGTTCTTAATCACTTGTACATCTGATGTATTTAGTGAAAGTGAACTCAATTTATTTAACACTTCTGGCGTTACTTTAAGTGATTCCTGATTGGATTGATCTGCAACATCTTCTTTGTTACAAGACACAATTGTTAGCGCTATAAATGACAGGGCTAAAAGTGATTTAATTTTTTTCATAATAGGTTTAAATTTGGTTGTTAAAATAAGTTGATAAATTTGGGTCTTCACAAAATATTTGTAATATTCACATCCAAATTTAGATAATTTTAGTATTAAAATACTTATAGATTAATATTTTAACACTATTTACCCGATAATCGCATAAAGCTATTCATGATAATTATCTTACAACTGCTCTAAGCCCAGTAAAATCAGTAAGTCAATACAAATCAACCTATTATATATTATAATGCACTTTATTTTCTGTTTTGTTTAATGATGTGTCAAAAATGATTTTACTTTCTTTTGTATTTAAAAAGAGAATAATTCTAATAATAATTTTGAATATTTTGAATGAAATAAAAACGCATAATTTTATTACAAATAATTTAATAACTTTGAATACCTACAACGGATAAATATTTTAGATCGAAATCATTAAACGAAAATTTCATCTTCTATTTTTCTCAATAAAGAAGTAATAAAGAGTTGCCAAAGTCAATTTTTGTAAGATTGATCATTAATATTTACAATTGCCCCCAAATCTATAGTAAATGAAGAAACACATTACTTTTCTCTTTTTTATAATCACCACAATCAGTCTCTCACAGAGTTCTGACAAATGGAAACAATACATAAAAAAAGAAAACAAAATAAAATTTGAGAAATACTATCTTACAACTTTAGAAAATGCACATCAGAACCAATACAAGGTGGTGAAAAAACTAGATACCATTTTTTGTATTGTCGAAAATGAAAACTTAAGATCAAATCTTACATCAAAAAAGAATACTCCCGTTAATAATTTATGGAAATTACCCTCTAATTTTTCAACTCATACCCAAGACAAGCAGTATATAATTGCAACTGATACCATCAAAGCGCTGATTACTGACTTGAAATCAATAAATATTTCTGATATCAGGATAGTAGACAACCATCTTGTTCTGATAAAAAGTGATTCTAAAAAAATTCTTGATGAAATTATAGCGTTAGAAAGTGTTTCTTCTATTTCGCAGGAAGCATTACAGCCCAAAGGCGAATCTAAAATAATAGATCAAAATTTCAGCATCAATGCTATCAATAAAGCCAATACGAATTTTCCTTTTTTAAATGGTGAAAATCAAATTGTAGCCATCAAAGATGATCTTTTTGATGTGAATGATATTGATCTGATAAATAAACATATTCTCTCTACAACCGAATCTGCAATTGTCTCCAGCCATGCCACAGCCATGGCCACTATAGTTTCCGGATTAGGAAATACTTCTGCATTAGGAAAAGGAGTTGCTCAAAAGGCCAAAATACTCTCCTCTGACTTTTTGAATATTTATCCTGATGAAGTAGCCACTTTGCAAGGTGCTGCTACTCAAAATCATTCCTACGGAACAGAGATTGAAAATGTATATGGTTCGCTGGCTAATGCATATGATCTTCAATTATTCTCCAATCCTGATTTGACGCATTGTTTTTCCTCTGGAAATACCGGTCTGCAGGGTTACAAATCTATTACGGGTAATTTCAAGCAATCCAAAAATAGTCTTGTAGTGGGCTGTATTGACCAAAACGAGGTCATTATGTCATTTTCGTCCAAAGGTCCTGCCTATGACGGTCGCATAAAACCGGAGTTAGTTGCCTTTAGTACACAAGGAACTTCAAATTCTACAGCAATAGCGACAGGAATTATTACGCTTATGAAACAGCATTATAAAACCTTAAACAATACCTTTTTGTCTAATGCCCTGACCAAAGCTATTTTAATAAATAGCGCCAAAGATTTAGGTAACACAGGGCCGGATTTCACCTATGGTTATGGCAATATCAATGCTGATAAAAGCTTAAAAACCATTAGCGAAAACCGATTTATAGTGGCGAATTTGACATCCGGTCAGACCAATTCACATCGTATTACGCTTCCGCTAAAGGCAAAAAACTTAAAAATCACATTAGTATGGAACGATTTGCCCGCTCCAATCAACAGTAATATAAGTTTGGTAAACGATTTAGACCTTGAAGTTATTTCGGCTGACAACACTACTTTTTTACCCTGGATTCTTAATCCTGATACTCCTCAGCAACAAGCTGTAAGAGGAAAAGATAAAATCAACAATATAGAGCAGGTAACTATCGAAAATCCCGCATCAGGATCTTATACGATCAACGTTATGGGTTCATATCTATCGAATGCATCTCAGGAATATAGTATCGCTTACGAATATGAACTGGAAAATCAATTTGAATGGAATTACCCGATTACTAATGATAATTTCCCTTACGATGGCAAGAAGATTTCGCCTTTCAAATGGAATTCTTCTTTTTCTGGCAGCGCCGGACAATTGTCTATAAGTTATAATAATGGGCAAACCTGGGAAATTATCGCAGCGAATATAAATCTGGATAACGAACAATTTACTTATGCTCCTGCAGAGAAAAAATTTTCGAAAGCAAAATTAAAAATGACCATTGCTAATACTGATTATATCTCGGACAGCTTTACGATTTCTTATGATTTAAATATCAGTACCAGCTTAGTTTGTGATGGCACAACAGAAATTAATTGGGACAAACCTTCCGATGTTGCTTCGTTTAATATTTATCAACTAACAGAAGATCATCTAGAATTTAAAGAAGAAACAACAAACACTACTTATGCCTTTACTGATGGGAAAATCTACACTGTAGTTCCTGTATTTGACAATAACGAAGGAATAAAAAGTGAGTCGACATTGCCATATGCTCAAAACTCGAATTGTTATTTCGAATTGACTTTTGCAGAAGTTTTTGAGGAGAATAAAATAAAAATTGATGCCAGTCTTTTCAGCTTGTACAATATCAAAAAAATTGAGTTGGTTAAAATAAATAATAATACCGAAGCTGTTATTAGCACAATGAATGACATCAATTCAAAAACATTCTCTTTTCTAGATTCCGATCCTATAAAAGGCACCAATAAATACAAAATCAATATCATTTTAGAAAACAATACTATAATAAGCTCTCTTATTGTTGATGCTAATTATTTAGGCAATGATTTGTTTTTTGTTCACCCCACGCTATTAAGCAAAAATGAAGAATTAAATATCGAAGCCAAAAAAGAGGAAAACGCTACTTTCTATTTGTATACGATTAACGGACAAAATACGATTACTTCTCCTCTACTTTCTAAAACCAATAAAATCAATCTAAAAAATACTGCTTCAGGAATTTATATCTACAAAATAATTACCAACTCAGGTGAAACTCAAACAGGGAAAATTGCTGTTTTTTAAGACTTTTCATTATATACTTTTAAATTATAAAATAAATTTTATCTTGCTGATAACCTAAAACCTAAATTAATTGATCAAAATTAAAAACAAACTAGCTGTAATCATTTTATGCCTCATTACTTTTTCTTCTTGTAAGAATGATGAAAAGACTCCTGTCAAGGAAATAAAAAAAGAAAACAAAAACACTGAAGAAAATAACGACGAAATAAAAAGAACAGCTACTATATTCTCTCTTGACAATGAGAATAATACCGAAATAATTAAAATATCAGGCAGCGATGTTAGCGAAGAAGATAATTTTTTGCTTGTTGGTCATAAAAATATATTGATAGTTTCAAAGTATAGAAAAAATAAGGGGAGCCAACAATTAATTCAAAATGATACTTTGCTAATAAGTGACTATAATCATGTCACAATCGATAAGCAACATTTTTCGAAGAAAAAAATTCAAAATATAGATTATTTTCTATTCGCATTGATGGAATCTCCTTTAGGCAATGGAGATCCTGGATTATATTTGAGTTTCATCATGTTAAATAGGAATACCTTACAATTTTATACCTTAAAATATATTGGAGAACCTACTTTACGATCCGAGAATGCTGTCGAGGGTGAATTCTTAGAAAATGTAGCATTAGATCATAACATTACAATCAAAAAAGAATTATATCAGTTTGCTCAAGAAAGTAAATGGATTTACAAACCATCCGAAGAAGAAAAAGACATTAACTATTATAGAAATTTTGAGCAAAAATGGCATTTAGATAATTATCCCAAAGGTGCAGAATCCTTTTATCCTACTATTGTAAAAAGCACTTATTATTCTGAAAACTTATTTCAATATAACGGAAATTATGATGACGATCAAGTCATTGAAAATGCCGATTTTAAAATTGTTACCTATTTTCGTAATAACATTATAGGATATGATAAGAATAAAAAATTATATTTTCCAATTACTGTAGAATCATGCGCTACAGGTTGTGATAAAAAAATAGAATTTGTATCTAAACATGAAATAGAAATATCATACGAAATGAATGTACAAGAGGCCGATACCATTGATTTGAATAAAATTAAATTTAAAAATAACGCTCTGTAAAAATTTCAAACTACAACTGTGTTAGTAGAACATAATATTAAGAGCTTTCTACGCTGGATATTTCTATTAAATTGAAACTTCTAAAGTCTAAAGGTGAGATACTAGCGTGTTTTTTAAAATATTTTACAAAATAAGAATCGTCATCAAAACCAAGATGATATCCTATTTTATTGATGTTATAATCAGTATCCAGAAGCAATCTCTGGGCTTCCGCAATAATCCTTTCGTGAATCATTTCAGAAGGGCTTTTATCTAACAACTGACTCGTTAAGTCTGATAATGTTCTGGGCGATATTTGCATAAGTCGCGCATAATCCGATATCTTAAGCCGTTTTTTATAATTTTCCTCTATACTATTGACAAATTTTATTAATTGCAGCTGTTTTTTATCCTCGGGTAAAACCCTGCGCCCATCAATTGTATTCGATTTTTGCCATTTGTACTGCAACTGAATCAAAAATACTTTGAGATAACACCTTAAAAGTTCATGACTGGATTCCTTTTTATCTGTTAACTCGTTTTTTATCAGGCTTAAATATTCGTCTAAAATAAAAGTGTCGTCTGTATTAAGCGAACAGGACGGTTGTTTCTGATTATTAAACAGATTATGTTTGAAAAAAAACGCTATATCATTATTATTCTGAATGAGAAATTCTTCATTAAACTGAATTAAAACTCCTTTGTAATTGGTATTTCTATCGAAATAATGAATATCATTTTTAGTCAAAAAGAAAAGAGTATTTTCATCGACATCATATGCTTTAAAATGAACAAAATACCTGCCGCTTCCTTTTTTAAACCAAATGATCTGATAATGGTTCGCGGCATGGGCTTTCCTCCTTTTTTTATCATATTTTTTTAAATAACTATCCATTTCATACACCGAAAACTTTGGCAGATTATGCTGATATTGATTCAGATGATATTCAGCAGCATTATTAGGAGTGTCATTATTTTTTTGCATTTGCTGCGATTGATAAATTTATAATTTTGCCTCGAAAAAGTCTCAGCAGATATCATTAAAGCTTCTCACTCTTTACTTGTATTAGAACTTTGCCTTTTGCACGACCGCTTTCTACATATTCCAGCGCTTCATTTGTTTGTTCAAAAGCAAATACTTTATCAACTACAGGTTTGATAACCTGAGCTTCAACAAGATTTGTAATTTGTTGTAACTGATTTCCATCGGCTCTCATAAATAGAAAACTAAACTTAACCTGCTTTTTTTGAGCCTTGCTTCTTGTGCTAAAACTAATCAGTGCTATAATCATTTTGATATACCATGGCAATCCCAGTTCTTTGGCAAATTCAGGAGTTGGAGGCCCTGAAATAGAGATAAGCTTACCACCCGGTTTTAAAACGTTTAATGATTTTTCAAGTGTTTTTTGATCCTGGCTGTTTACTACAACATCATAACCTTTAAGTACATGTTCAAAATCATGTGTTTTGTAATCGATCAATACATCAGCGCCCAGATTTTTAAGTAATTCAAAGCTTTTATTACTGGCTGTTGTGGCAACCTGTGCTCCAAGATGTTTTGCCAGTTGTATGGCTACAGTTCCTACACCGCCTGAACCTGCCTGTATAAATACTTTTTGTCCCTTTTTTAAATCTGCACGTTCAACCAACGCCTGCCATGCCGTAAGTGCTACCAACGGGATAGAAGCTGCTTCATTCATAGAAATATTTTTCGGCTTAAACGCCACATCTTTTTCATTTACAGCAATATACTCAGCAAAAGTTCCCACATGGTAATCTGCAGGGCGCGAATATACTTCGTCGCCAACTTTAAATTTTACGACATTTTTTCCCACTTTGGTAATGATGCCCGCTACATCGTGACCCAGAATCATAGGCAGTTTATAAGGAAGCATCAATTTAAATTCTCCTTTTTTAATTTTTGAATCCAGAAGATTAACACCTGCTGAATAAACCTCAATCAAAACATCGTTGTTACCCACAACAGGATCTGGAACATCTGCAAGCTGAAGAGCTCCCTTGGTATATTTATTTATGATAAATGCTTTCATACTATTTTTTTAAAAGTTGATGGCTTTTCTTTGGGTTAATTAATTTAAAGGCCATTTTAGGAAAAAACCTGTTGATTACGTTAAATATTTTTGCATCGCCAACGCGTATTGTATAATGTTCTTTTTGAAGTCCGACGATAAGGCCTTTTACCATTTCTTCAACAGATATTTTTTTATCCTTGCGGTCTGCAGTCATTTCTGTAGCAACAAGTGGCGGAATCAGTTCAAATATTTTTACATTACTGCCTATAATCTTCAAATGTTCACGAAGCGACAGCGTGTAAAAAGCAAGTGCTGTTTTAGAAGATGAATAAGTAGCTTCTAATAGCGATGGAGCCTGACTAATTATTGATGTAGTATTTATTATCGCTGCTTCTTTTCTTGATTGAAGCATGTTCATAAAAATATTATTCAGCCTTATTACGCCCAGATAATTTACTTCCATTTCGTAAGCAGCACCATCAATATGTTTGTCATTTGCAATGCCTAAATTTGATGGCGGTACAAGTACGGCGGCGTTATTATACAAGATATCGATGCCGCCCAATTCTTTTACTTTATTAAAAAGAAGTTTCGCATCTTCTTTATTGGCTACATCACTTTGAATTGTTATGATCGCAGGATTTGTCTTTTTAGCAGCATCAAGTTTGGCCTGATTTCTTCCTGTCACGATTACTTTAGCACCAATTGCCAAAAACTGTTTTGCGGCTTCAAGCCCAATGCCGGATGCTCCGCCGGTTATCAATATTGTTTTACCTTGTATGTTCATTATTATTTATTTAAAGAGTTATTTTTTTATAATTTTCTGCTTTTTAGACTTTTTAGTCTATTTCATAATATACTTTTTAGTCTATTTTATATCAAAAAAAAATTAAATGCTATATTGTTCTAATTCAGACTTTAGACTTTTGATAAGTCCCTGCATTGGTTTTGCTGTGCCCATAACTCTGCACATTACAATACCACCTTCAACTGATGCTACTAATTTAAACGCAAACACAACAGGATCAAGTTTACTGGAAAACTCACCAATATTAATTCCTTCCTGAAGTACCCCTGCTAATTCCTGCTGACCGCTTCTAAATACTTTGGCTACTTTCTCCTTTATAATCGGGTAATTATCATCTGCTTCTACGCCAGTATTAAGTATAGGACAACCGCCGGAAATATACGTTTCGATTGGGTCTTTATAAAAATCCAAAAATGCAAACACTTTACCTTTTACAGTCTTTGCCTGATAAACCGCGGCTCTGATTCGGTCTGAAACCATTTTCAGTGATAAATCAATAACCTGCTCTGATAAGTCTTCTTTATTTTCAAAATGACCGTATAGGCAGCCCTTTGTAAGTTTTGTCGCTTCGAGAATATCATCAATATTTACCCCCGAGATACCTTTTTCATTATAAAGCGGTACCGCAGTTTCCAGTATAAATTGTTTTGTTCTTTCAGCCTTAGTAAGCATTCGTTCTTTAATTAGAGCACAAATATACTAAAAAGTATATTTATAAATAAAAATTAATAATAAATTATGTTTTATTTATTTTTTGAAAAACGTACCGCTAAAGAATTTATTACAAAAGATTTTACATTCTAGCCGTTTCAAAATTTTCTCTGGACTATGCTTTTACAAACAAAGCCTCATATTCTT